>CAVKXW010000204.1:0-5557 GCA_963660215.1 Bacteroidaceae bacterium
GGAGAAAGAAGTGCCTTATCCATAATCTTCGAGGCTATGTCAAGATTAAGTCCATCATTGCCTACAGCTACCACTACATAATTCAAATCTTTGATATGGTTATTGAGGAAATCATCAAATTCTGTAGAACCAACATTTAGGTCACTGAAGAATACCTCTTTCCCTTCCAACATACTTGTTGCAGGAACTTCCTGATAGAAAGAACCTTTCACGGATGCCATGTTGCAATCAATTATATGTATCTCTACTGGTGCCTTTTTGCCATTTTCATCAGGAAAAGCAGAAAATTCATATAAGAATCGCAGGGCATCTTGTCCTGTGGTACCAAAGCCAACAATCAGAGCCTTAAATTTTGATATTACAACTCCCCTCTCTTGGTCTATATCCACATAGTCGATAGGATGGCGCATATTCGCCGAATCCATCTTCAATTGGTTTACAGAAGCTCGTGAGTCATCTATCAGTTTCAATTTGTCCTCCCACTTTTCTTCAATAAGTCTATTGAGCATATTCTTTCTAGCCGAGCAATAAATGTTCAAGCTATTATTGTCACAAACATTTGCTTGCAACATATTAATCGCAGCTTTCAAGTTTGCACCTTCATCCTCTGTCATAATAAAGAAACGAACAACCTCTGACTTTCCTAGTATCTGCTTTAGCCTATAAAGGTTCATTGTATCAAAGAAAGAATCAGCATCTGTATTTTGTATGTTTGAAGGACGCAAGGAACTCCGCATGAGAATACAATTGTGCAATCCTGCCAACTTTTTCAAGGCATTCATCTTATAAGAGAACAGCCCAAGAATGCCACTAAAGCTCTGACTTTTTGATGGACTTTCTTCCTGCAAAGGGAAATCGACAAATATGAACCGTTCTTTACTTTCACTATTTTTCTCTATGTCATGTGCCAACACATAACTACGCTCATTGAGTCCCCAAAAAATATTTGTTACAGACTTTGAGTTCAAGAATCTCCACTTTAAGCCTCTAAACCAATACTGTATGCGTCTACCAAAACACAAAACAGCGAACAAAGTACTTACAGCCAAGGCTGAAGCATGTATCACCGCAAAACACAACATGTAGTTCAAATCAGCTTTACAATTGTCTGCAATTCCTATCAAGTTGGATTTTGACAGGAACATCTCAAATGAAGACAAGACAGAACGAAGCAATAAGGTTATGACATTTTTATCTGTTCCTGCATAGTCATAACCTATATAATAAAGTAAGACACCTGATGCAAAGACCCAAATGGCAAGGTACATAAATGTCGAGTTTGTTCTTGAGACTCTGTTTTTTGCCTTTTCACAAAAGAGCAAGAAAGAGCTTCGTCCCAATGAAACCAAAGAAAGAAACCAAAGAAAAAGAAGGACATACAAGAAACTAGTAGCATCAAACCATGATGGAAATTCTCCAAGTGTTGGCAAAGACCACTTATCGATTATATGCTCAAAAGTTTTACTATTATTTGCGCCAAGCAACAGCATATTCGTCATAAAATCTTCATTTTTAAATTTCAAATCCTAGTTTCTTCACCAATTTCAGTGTCTGCATCGCCATCTCTCAGTCATATTATTTCAGAATTGGTCATTACACATTTATTAAGTTTTAAGAACAAACCAACCTTATCAATATCTATCTAAGAACCCTCGCGGCACATAAGCCGTAGCCACTGTCATCATCCCTTCTATGACGACGCCAACCCTCAGTTGCCCTTTATACTTCGCCACTTTTCCTACGACGCCCTTGAACTTGCCATCAGTAATCCTTACCATCTGACCTTCCTCAAACTTTTTCCTAGCTTCGCCATCAGAAGTCACAATGATGTCTTCCGTCTCTGCCTCACAGATAATTCTTAGACTCTCCATCTGCCTTTCGGGAATAATCATGGGGGCTTTATCCTTTTTGCCTCCTATGGAGAAATAGCGATAATAAAAACGGAGAAAGGGAAGGTTTACATTGTCATAGACAAAAGCCTTAATTTCTTCTTCCGTTCCATAGGCGAAGAATATGTTGGGGATTCGGGATTCTGTGACTTGTTTGCGTTTTCCTAGGATTAGCTTGGTGGAGGTTATCGTGGGGTAAAAGGCTTTTATATTCTTGGCGGTCATGTAGTCGTATGCTTTCTTCTCCCTACCATACGTGGAACGAAGTGCATACCAATGCGGAACATCTTTGTCTCCATCTCCACTACTTTTAATTGATGTTTCCGTTAGAGCGTTTTTGGTGGACACCCCTGTTTGTGAATCCTTGGCAACATTGTTGTCTTGGACTTCGGGGAGGACACCGAGAGTAAGCTCGATGCAGGGAGGGGCTTCGCCACCTCTTAATATATATTTTTCAGCCTTCATGATGGAGATGAATGCCAGAAATAATGCCCACGACTGAACACTACTTCTATTAGGACACAAAAAAGCGTGAACTGTCCTGTTGTCCATTCCACGCATCGAGGCTCTCCAAAGAGCCCATTGTGCATTTTGCTCGGCGTGTGGCCAAAGAGCTAGTGCAAATTTAGCAATTATTTTCCATTCTCCCTCATGTTTCCTAAATTTTCTTTCTCCTTTAACTTTCATTCACAACAAACAACCTAAGCTAGTTCGCTATAGATTCAAAACTGATTCGGAGCACATTCGGGTCTTATTCGGGGTTTATTCGGGTTAACATTATTTTAACATGCTACTTCCGAACAACCCTTGCAAAAGGACCTTCGATTTTGTATCTTTGCACTGTCAGTCAGAGAAAAACCTCTTTGAAAGTTATGGCGCCAAACTTACTGACAAGAATGAACAAACTAAAATGTATTACAATTTAAATTCTTAAAATTATGGGAAAATTAGTACAAGGTATTCTTGGTCCCTTCTCAGGTAAGGTTGGAACCGTAGTAGGAAGTGTTATCAATGGCAAGGGCTACATGCGTGGTTTGAGCACATCGCACAAGGATGCGAAGACTAAACGCCAAATGGCTCAACGACTTAAGTTCAAGCTCGGCATGCAGTTGGTTGCACCAGCATCCGACTTCATCAAGATTGGTTTCCGCAACGATGCAGCCAAGCAGTTTACGATAAATGTGGCTATGAGTCGCAATCTCAAGACCGCTATCACTGGCGACTATCCTTCCTTCGGCATCGACCCTAGCAAGGTGGTCTTCGCCCATGGCAAGTTGGCTGAGGCTGAGGGGTACAAGGCTTCGGTAGACGGCAACATGGTATCCTTTATATGGGATGACAATTCGAACGGAGAGGATGCGGAAGCTAGCGACTTCGCCATGCTGATAGTCTACAACTTCACCAAGCGAAAGGTGGCAGAATCGCTGGAGACTGCGAGTCGCATGGACGGTAAGGGCAGCGTCAAGATTCCGACTTCTTGGAGCAAGGACAAGCTCTCTGCCTACATTGCCTTCGCCTCGGTAATGAACGAGGGAGTGAGCGACTCTGTATACATCGGAGACACCGTGGGAAGTGGCAACTTCACCGAAAGTGCCAACGGCATCATTCTGTATGAAGAAAATACGACTTCTTCTGCTGGTTCTGGCTCGCAAAACGACACCTCCAATCCTAGCGACGGTGGGAATCTTGAATAAACTGTAAAACGATAAAAGCGGGTGTCCATGAGGATTTCATGAGACACTCGCTTTTTTATACCCTATTTTTTACTTTTCTGATGCAAACTTGCACAATATTATTCAGTTTACCAAATTAATTCAGAATAAAGTTGTAACTTTGCAGCGAAGTTTTATCTAAAGGTAAAAAAGTAAAAGGGTAAAAAGGTAAAAAACAATACTGCTATGTTGCAAAGAGACTATATACAACGATTGATTCGCGAGTTTATGGCGGCAATCGAAAGAATGCTCGAAAAGGACGAAATCAAAACTCGCCGTGAGAAAATCAAGGAGCTGTACGACCAGTACGTGGGTCCGTATGCCTTCTATTCCGTCGCCACCATCGATGACGTGATGAAAGCGATGGCTGGTATCGACGACGAGGAGAAGCGACTCTCCAAGATGGACATGCTCGCAGAGCTTTACTATCACGAGGCGGATACCGTGGGGCAACCAACAAGAGATGAGTTGCTCAACAAGGCTTTCATGCTCTTCGACTATGTGGAGAATCATGGAGATACCTTTTCCATTGACCGTCGCAACAAGCTGAAACTCATTAAGGACGAAATCGGAGATGCCTTGAAATAAGAGGCAGCTTCACTTTATAGCATATAGGATAACACAACAAGATAAAAACAGATTACAAACTATGTCTCAAAACTCAAAATCAACCAATGACATGACTGTTGGCTCACCGATGCGAGCCATCTTTTCTTTCGCCGTACCACTCATCCTAGGCTACATTCTCCAGCAGATGTACCTCATTATCGACGCAGCCATCGTGGGCAGGTGGATTGGCGTAGGAGCCTTGGCGGCAGTGGGTGCTTCAGCCAGCATCATGTTTCTCATCATGGGCTTCTGCAATGGCTCTTGCGCCGGTTTCGCCATCCCTATCGCACAGGCTTTCGGTGCCAAGGACTATCAGAAGATGCGAGCCTACGTGAGCAACAGCATCCGCATCGCCGTGGTATTCGCGGTGGTCATCACATTCCTCTCCTGCATCTTCTGCGGCAAGATTCTGCATCTCGTCAATACTCCACAAGAGGTTTTCAACGATGCCTACGTATTCCTCATGCTCCAGTTTGCGGCGATACCTTTCACCATCGCCTACAACCTACTCTCAGGACAAATCCGTGCCCTCGGCAACTCGAAGCAACCTTTCTTCTTCCTCATCACCGCCTCCATCGTCAACATCATCCTCGATGTCATCTTGATACTCGGCATGGGACTGGGTGTGGAGGGAGCGGGCATCGCCACTTGGCTCTCGCAAGCCTTCTCCGTGGTGCTTTGCATCTGGTACATCAAGCGGAAGATGCAGATTTTGATTCCGCAAGGCGAGGAACGCAGGTTTGACAACAAGAAGATTAGCATTCTCTTGAACAACGGCGTGCCGATGGGCTTGCAGTTCTCCATCACGGGCATCGGTGTCATCATGCTCCAGAGCGCCAACAATGCCTTGGGAACGGTCTATGTAGCCGCCTTCACCGCCGCGATGCGCATCAAGTACCTCTTTACCTGTGTATTCGAGAACATCGGTGTGGCGATGGCAACCTATTGCGGTCAGAACCTCGGAGCGCAAAAGTTAGAGCGCATCGGACAGGGAGTAAGGGCTGCCATCAAGATGATGCTCATCTACTTCGTCTTCACCTTCCTCATCATCTATCCTTTCGCCGACCAGATGATGATGCTCTTCGTGGATAAGGGCGAGACGGAGGTGGTGACATACGCCGCCCAGTTCATGCGTGTAGCCAACTATTTCTATCCAGCCCTTGGTCTGCTCACCATCCTGAGATATAGCATCCAGGGCTTGGGCTACAGCAATCTCTCGATGATGAGTGGCGTGATGGAGATGATAGCGAGATGCGGCGTGAGCCTCTGGCTTGTCCCAGCCTTGGCATGGACGGGTGTTTGCTATGGCGACCCTGTGGCTTGGGTGATGGCGGACATGTTCCTCAT
>CAVKXW010000205.1:0-5541 GCA_963660215.1 Bacteroidaceae bacterium
GTACTCAAGGGGGACATCCCATATCAAAGCCATGAGGCTTCATCACAAAGCTGAGAAAAGTTTCTTGCCTTTAGCGTAGTATAACCAAAGGATGGAACAGTCGAAGACCTGCGGAATGCTCTCCTCCACTCTACTTGCCTGAATTTTTCTACGATCTTCATCAAAATCCTTGCGCCATGCCTTGAAAGCCTTGCGTGCCTTGAAGATCGCCTCGAAGTCACCCCAATTACGTTTTAAAAACAACTTCTCGAACGCAGCAAGGTAATCCAAGAACCATCTTACACGCATAACTTGCTTCAATTCTTTGTCGCTCAGATTTTTATAGAGCATCGTTAGATTATTTCTAAAATTAAGATAAGTCTTCATTGGATTGCTCTTGGGCAAGGTTCCACCCCCAACATGGTATACCTCGCTCTCCGGGATGCAATATATTTTTCTGCCCATCAAGCGCAATCGCCAACAGAGATCTATCTCTTCATTATGTGCAAAGAAGCGTCCATCTAGTCCACCAGCCTCCCAGTAGTCTTTGGATCGAATCATCATACAAGCTCCCGTAGCCCATAATATCTCCTGCTGATAATCATACTGACCATTATCCCGTTCCACAGTATCGAAGATACGACCACGACAGAAGGGGTATCCGTACTTGTCGATGAACCCTCCACAAGCACCAGCATACTCAAACATATCCTTATCGTATTCGGCAAGCAACTTAGGTTGGCAAGCTGCCACCTGCTGATGGGAATCCATAAACTCGATGAGTGGCGTAAGCCAATGATGAGAAACTTCTACATCGCTGTTGAGAAGCACATAATACTCTGCCTCTATTTTTTTCAAGGCACGATTGTATCCCTCGGCAAAACCAAAGTTTTGTTCCAAGACGACTGTCTTAACCTGCGGGAATTGTGTTTCCAGAAGATGCATCGATTGATCTGAAGAACAATTATCCGCCACCCATACCTCGGCATCCTGTCGAGAATATTCCACTACATTAGGCAGATACTTTGCCAGCATCTTCTGTCCGTTCCAATTTAATATAACGATTGCAATCTTTGTCATAAAACTTTCAGTTTATTATTCAACAGATTAGTAAACTCATAATTCTTCAGCCCCCACTTCGGAGCTACGAGCAATTCCTTTGGCGACTGACTGACGAACCTCTCCAGAACCAAGTCCTTCCTCAACAGTCGGACATACTTGACGATGACATCTATATATTCTTCCACCGTATAAACATGAAAGGGACACTCCTCATACTCTTTTGCCAACCTCGTACCCTTGACTATCTGCATTTGGTGAATTTTCAGTATGTCAAGCGGCAAAGATGAGATAATAGGAGCTTGACGTAGGCTCTCCTCAGCGTCCTCGCCTGGCAATCCGATGATGATATGTCCACCTGTCAAAATACCACGGGCATGGGTTCTCTCCACTGCATCACGGCAACAAGCAAAGTCATGCCCACGGTTGATACGGCGCAAGGTCTCATCGTTAGCACTCTCTATGCCATATTCCACCAACACGAATGTACGCTGGTTAAGTACCTCCAGATAGTCAAGCAATTCATCGCTCACGCAGTCAGGACGAGTACCTATCACAATGCCCACTACGTCCTCTACTCGCAAAGCCTCCTCATACATTTGGCGTAAAAGTTCCACTTTAGCGTAAGTATTTGTATATGCCTGAAAATAAGCAAGATATTTCATATCTGGATACTTCTTGGAAAAGAATCTTTTTCCCTCCTCAAGCTGTTCTGTAATAGACTTTTTGCGGTCGCAATAGCTAGGATTGAAGGTACGGTTATCACAATAGGAACAACCACCGCTCGATATTCGCCCATCCCTATTAGGACAGGAGAAACCAGCGTCTATAGAAATCTTCTGTACCCGAAAGGCAGGAAACTGCCTCCGAATCCATGTTCCAAAATCGTTGTAATATGCAGCCATACCTTTTTACTTTACTCTATGATTTCCGCCACCAAAGCCGTCTTGTCGTGATTGAACTCACCGAGACGCACCTTAATAAGCTGATTGTCATATTCTTCCTTTGCAAGAGCTGGCGACAGCTCCACACGAACGTAATTCCTAGTGAAACCATGCATCGCTTTGCCACGAGGAGCCTTCTCGAAGAGCACCTCTGCCTCCGTACCAATATACCGAGCGTAGAAAGCTTGCGTCTTCTCATCACTCAACTCCAGAAGTCGCTTTGAGCGAAGCTTCTTCTCCTTGTCGCTTACCACGTATGGTATCTTAAGCGCCGCCGTCCCAGGACGCTCCGAATATGGGAACACATGCAGCTGGGTGACAGGCAAACTCTTCAAAAACTCATAACACTCCTCAAAGCACTCTGGAGTTTCTCCACGACATCCCACCATCACGTCCACGCCGATAAAGGCATCGGGCATCTTCTCCTTGATGAGATTTACCTTATGGGCAAAAAGCGCCTTGTCGTAGCGACGATGCATCAAGCGGAGAACCTCGTCGCTTCCGCTCTGCAATGGGATATGGAAATGAGGCATAAAGGCGCGGCTCTGGGCACAATAGCTGATGAGTTCGTCATCGCAAAGGTCTGGCTCCAAGCTAGAGATGCGAAAGCGCTTGATGCCTTCCACCTGGTCCATCGCCTTCACGAGATCGATGAATCGCTCATGGGTGGTCTGTCCGAAGTCTCCGATGTTCACACCCGTAATCACAATTTCCTTCCCTCCCTCGCTTGCCGCCTGCTCACACTGAGCCACGAGTGAATCGATGCTAGGATTGCGAGAGTTACCACGGGCAAAAGGAATGGTACAATAAGTGCAATAATAATTACATCCATCCTGTACCTTCAGGAAGTAGCGTGTACGATTGCCGCGAGAGCAAGAAGGCTGAAAGGTCTTGATTTCCTTGGTCCTTACACTGTGATGCACATGGAGAGCCTTGTATTGCGCCTTATCTTCCGTTGCCACAAGCCCATTCTCTTCAGCAAATTTCTGCGCCCATGCATCGCTCAAGTACTGCACAAGATGTGCTTTCTCATTAGCACCAAGCACCAAGTCCACCCCCTCGATCTTACTAACATTCTCCGATGCCAACTGAGCATAGCATCCTGTCACGACAACAAAAGCACCAGGATTCTCACGCACCATACGATGGATAGCCTGACGGCACTTATGATCGGCCACTTCTGTCACCGAACAAGTATTGATGAGACAAATGTCTGCTTTCTCCCCCTTTTGTGCTGTAACGACACCCATATCTTCGAGCATCTTGCCAAAAGTGGAAGTTTCCGAGAAGTTGAGTTTGCAGCCCAATGTGTAGTAAGCTGCCTTCTTACCTTGAAAAGCACTTGAGTCTATCATATCTTTTCTTAATGTTATTTTTGTTTATCCTTTTCTTTCCTTTGTCTTTTCTATCGATTCGGAACAAAGGTCATGCAAAGGTAAACAAATAATCTGAGATGAACAAATAATCGAGAATGTTTTAGTATCAAAAGGCAAATAATGTTTCCTACAGAGAAGAAAGCTAAGGCCTATAACAAAAAAAAACCGCTAGACAAAAAGTCCAGCGGTTGTTCTCTCATTTTTCGTTCGTAAAGCAATTCTAAATTACTTTGCAGAATCAGCAGCAGCTGTATCAGCAGCAGCAGTGTCAGCAGCAGTTGTATCAACCTGAGCTGTGTCAGAATCAGCAGAAGCTGCGTTCTGAGCTGTTTTGTTACCACAAGATGCGAAAGAGATAGCTGCGATAGCTACGAACATTAAAACTAATTTCTTCATTTTCTTTGCTTTTTAAATCTGTAAAACAATCATTTGTTTATTAAAACGTTGCAAAGGTAAGTATTTTTTCGATACGCTATTCACTTTTGCCACACTTTTTTTTGATTTGTTTTGTAACTATTTTGCAATCTGCTATAAACCAACAACTTACACAAGGTAAACAAATGTTAAAGTTTTAAATAGGGCGGAAATCTGGCTTAACTGAACTTCTCATATGTGTGCTGCATGGACCCTTTGGGCAAGTTATTGGGACTTAGTTTTCTCTTAATCGGATTTTTGCCGTACCTTTGCAGATGATTTACTATACATTATTATATATATGATTGATTCTTCCGCCTTCCAAGGCAAGACCGCCGCTTATTATACATTGGGCTGCAAACTCAACTTCTCGGAGACTTCCACCTTCGGTCGTCTCCTTCAGGATATGGGGGTTCGGACAGTCGAGAAGGGTGAGCAAGCGGATATATGCATTATCAACACGTGCTCGGTTACAGAAGTGGCCGACCATAAGTGCCGTCAAGCGATACACCGGATGGTGAGGGAAAACCCTGGTGCGTTTGTTGTTGTGACGGGATGTTATGCGCAACTTGAATCGGAAGCTGTCAGTAAGATTGACGGTGTAGACCTCGTGTTGGGCAGTAATGAGAAAGCCAACCTGATCCAATATCTCAGCAACGCGTGGAGCGGCGTGAAAGACAATGACGGCAAACATGAGTTTCACTCTGTGAAGACCAAGGATATTACCACCTTTGCACCCAGCTGTTCTCGTGGTAATCGCACTCGCTTCTTCTTGAAGGTGCAGGATGGTTGCAATTATTTCTGCACATATTGCACCATTCCCTATGCCCGCGGCTTTTCTCGCAATCCGACCATCGACTCGTTGGTGAAGCAGGCAGAGCAAGCCGCAGAAGAAGGAGGTAAGGAAATTGTGATTACGGGTGTGAATATTGGTGATTTCGGACGCTCTACAGGCGAGAAGTTTATCGACCTCATTATGGCGCTCGACCGAGTGGAGGGGATACAGCGTTATCGTATCAGTAGTATAGAACCCGACTTGCTCACTGATGAAATCATTGATTTCTGTGCTGCGAGTCGTGCTTTTATGCCGCATTTCCACATTCCCATACAGAGTGGATCAGACGACGTGCTCAAGTTGATGCACCGGCATTACGATACGGCTCTCTTTGCCCACAAGATAGAACTTATCAAGCGGCGCATCCCAGAAGCTTTCATCGGAGTTGATGTGATGGTGGGATGTCGTGGCGAGCGACCAGCGTATTTTGAGGAAACCTACCGTTTCCTACAGTCGCTTGATATCACGCAATTACACGTGTTCCCATACTCAGAGCGTCCTGGAACAGCGGCGCTGAAGATTCCTTATGTGGTCGATGAGCGCGACAAGAAACTGCGGAGCAAGCGCTTGCTCGAACTCTCTGACGAGAAGACGCAGACATTCTATGCTAGCCACATCGGGCAGGATGCCGAAGTGCTCTTCGAGAAGGCCACACGTGGTAAGGCTATGCATGGGTTTACTCGCAACTATGTGCGTGTGGAGCTACCTGCCTCACTCGCCTCAGAAGATATGGACAATCAGTTGGTTCGGGTGCGTCTCGGTGAGTTCAATCACGACAAGACGGCTCTCCGTGCCGTGATAGAATAAGAAAGGCGTATGAAAGTAGCTATCGTAATCTTGAATTGGAACGGGTGTAAGATGCTTGCCAACTATCTGCCTAGTGTAATAGAATATTCACGGGAAGATGCGGAGGTAATTGTTGCAGACAATGCAT
>CAVKXW010000206.1:0-5516 GCA_963660215.1 Bacteroidaceae bacterium
GACTATACTAAGATGATTGGTGATTTCGCCAAGATTAAGCAGGACGAGTTGCAGACGGAAGACACGACTGTGCATTATTTCATTCCACTTTCCATGCCTCGATGCTGCGAGGACTGCATCATCTTCAAGAACGGACAAGCGTCGTTTCAGAAGAAGAAATAGTTAAACTTTGGTTAAAGTGGCTCGTTTTTACCTCAAATCAAGCAAAAAACGACTATCTTTGCAAGCGATTCTCGAACTCACCCAGTGATTTCTCTGAATCATAATTCAAAATTTTGGTTAATAAGGGAGCTGCCTTCACAGGTAACTCCCTTTCTTTGTATAGAGAAATATGAAAGAAAACAAAATTCATCTGTTGTATTTCTTTCCTGTAATAAGCTCCAGAGTTGTTTTTATGTCCTCAGAAGCCGTCGAATCATTGAAGATGGGCAATGTACCCTCTGGAGGTAGTTCGTGCGTCTCGGCAGCCTCCATTATCATCCTAACGCCAATCTCGTAGGAAGTGTGGTCTTCGATTATCTCGATGAGCCTATCAGTGTTGCTTACCATCGTTCACCTCGCTTTCTTCCTTGGCCACCTGCTTGCCCATCTCTACAATAGTAGCTGCGTGCTTCTCTCTGTCGATGACCTCCTGCACGGCATCCTCGCTCTCCTTGCGAAGCTGCTCCTCGGTCTTGCCAGCGTCGTTAGCCTCGTTGATTCTCTTGGCCTCACGCTCCAGATACTCCTTCTGTAGCCTCAACTTGCCAAGGCGGTAATCCTTGTCTCCAACCAATGTTGTGTCGGTCATCATCTGGACAAAGATATGCTCGAAGGTGTTCTTCTCCTCGCCGTAGAGCAAGCGATTACCCTCGCCGTCGAACACTACGTGAACATCGTCAAGAAGCTCGTACATCTTCATTCCGATGACGAACTCGACGCTCCACGAGTCTGTGATGGTGGCCACCTTGATGTAAGGCAAGCTCGCCCTCTGTAAGTGCTTCTGCACATCGGCAGGAATGCCCTGTGCGGTACGCAGTTTCTTCACCTCAGCCTTAGACAGGCTCTTGTTGTGCTTCAAGATGTAATAATTACCGCATTGTACGCGGTGTCCATACTCTAAATTTGCCATAATAACAATATTTTAATTTTCAAATTCTCGTTTGTACTCAAAACTCCTGCAAGCCTCGCTAAAATCAGCCGTGTATCGCTCAACAGCGTCAACCTTGCAGACATCGTTCTTGTAGAAGAAACAATCCTTGCAAGTGTAAACCATAAGCTCTGCACCATCGCAGATTTCGTCGTCTGCCTCAACCTCCGTATAAAGGTCTTGCGCCAAGCAATACGAAAAACCGTCGTGCTCGAACATTACGCAATCCTTGCAGTGATACTTAGACCTTTCCATCTTCCTTACGCTTTTGGTATTCCATCAATGTTAAGATGCAGTAGTTGGCGCAATCCAATAGAGCATCCTCTAAAGGTTCGTTAGCTACTTGTGCATCACTATCCTTCAAAGTCTTGATACGGTTCACTTTCTCTCGTATCTTGCAATATCCGTAGTTGATGCCCAACTCGTCATACATTTCAGAAAAAGCATTGCCATAATCGTGATTTTTAGCTTTGTACGTATCAAGCATTTTGGCGGTTATCGCCTCGAATCGCCTAACACCATCGGTTGCAATCGCTTTACTTCTTTGTTCATTCATATACCTTAAAGCTATTTTACCCTCGATGCTCTCTTTGAAATCTCCGACTGAGCCAGTCAAAACTCTTGCTAACTCACTTACACTAACACCCATTGTCTTTTCTTGGTCTAAGGGCTTGATTTCGCACCTATCACCAAGCATATCGACGATTTCTATAGTGAAAATATAGCAGGGGTCTTCATACAAAGATGAAACCCAAGTATGGCTTGTAATATCTATCAGTTTTTCCCTTGAAATGATAAACTTTTTCCCAACCTTAATATCCTTTTTGTCAATCATAAGTCATTCCTCCTTATCTTTAATCTCAACGAAATCACCTATGCCTAAGCGAGCCTTGTTGATGCAAGAGGCAATCCAGCCAAGCAGATAGGCAGAAGCCTCGCCGCCGTGTTCCATGCCAATGGCATCCTCTGTCGCATCGCAGGCGTGGGAAGCCTCGTGACAGCAATACTTCATCGACATATCCTTGGTACGCTTGAACGAGACAAGAATGCCATACGCATCGTCGCTCTTCCTGGTGGCCTTGTCGTAAGTAACGCCACCATACTCCTCGTCTGGTGGCTCGCAACCATCGAAGCAAGCATCAATGGTCTCTTTCAAGTCCTTGCCGATGTGTACCCACAGCTTCCTTGGATAGATGCCATTCTTGTACTCGTAATATCCTCGTTTCTTCATATTCAACTATTTATGTTTGTGACCTATGTGGATGCAACCGCATACGCTGCATACGTAAGGCCTGTAATGTAATGCTTTCAGCTTTGGGTTCTGGTTAAGGAACTCCCAAGCCTCATCCTCGCTATCGTAAGCCACCTTAGCCTTCCAAGAATGGCTCTTCCTCGTCCAATGCTCAGGGTCTGGCTTGAAAGGAGGGACTTTGTTGTGGTAACGCCTGCCCATACCTACAAGCACTTGAACGAGGCACTGTTGATGGTACGGTTGCAGGAAATCTCCCTCTTCTCGCACATATCCCTCAGGGTCTCTATGCAGTCCTCCTTGACGGCGGAGAGCACGGACATGAGGGAAGCGTTGCTCGGAGCGAGGCTCTTCTCCTCGTTGCCATCGACAATCCTCTTGATTATACCTTTGATATACTCCCTGTCCATGTCAATCGTCCTCCTTGATGAATGAGTCTGGCTCCTTCTCGTCCTCCTCGCCGGCGGAAGCCACGTCGTTGATGAGCAAGTCCTCCTTCAGGTCGTCCACGGTCACGCCATAAATCTGATAGACGTTCCCCTCGTTGTTCCTCTTCTTGAAAAAACCGTAGCGTTCCCACATATCACGACCGAACTTCTGGATGGTAGGGATGTTCTTCTCCTCCACGTCGTTGTTCCTACAGAACCTCGTCATGTGCTCGTACAGAACCTTGGACGGTATCCAAGTTGAAATCTCCCCCTTGGCGGCTGCGTCACTCCTCATGCCGTAAGCCCTTATCCAAGCATAGGCAGGGTTGCTGCCGAGCAACGATATGAGCAACTGCTTCAAGCTACCCTCGGCGGCAGGGAAGCGGTACTTCCTCTTTCTCAGCTCCATCGCACCACGGAACACCCAGTTGAACACTCCGCTGAGTTCGTTCCTGATAATCTTGCTCGCAAGCTCAGGGTCCTGCCTCTCCTTCGGTATGGTGACATCGAAGCTCACGTACTGCAATCGTCTGATGAAGCCAAGCGAGGCATCATCGGGGAACGGAAGCTCGTTAAGGTTGAATATGAGGTAAGGAATGGCGTTCGCCTCCAGGACGTTCTTGCCAAGCTCACGCATAGGGACAGGCTCTCCGCTCACCAGCCTCTTGAACATACCAGTGTTCCTCTTACCGAACTTCTTCGGGTCGCTGTCGGAAGACCAGTTGAATATGGCGTTCTTGATAGGGAAGCGGCCACGCATACCCTCGTCACCCTCGGCGGTAAGGTCGGCGTAGTCCATCTTGCTAATCCTGTCCCTGCCGAACAGGTTGCAGGCTATGTCGAAGATGACACTCTTTCCGTTCGCACCCGTGCCAATGAGCAACAGGCAAAGTTCAACCTTCGAGGACTCCCTTCCCTCGTACTGGTTGTAAGCAGTCCCTCTCTGCACAAGTCCCAGTCCGAGGAACATCTGGAGTATCATCCTCGATGTCCTGTCTGGCAGAACCTCGTGCAGGAAGTTCATGAACCTGTCGCACCTCGCCTTCGGGTTGAACTCGTAAGGGTGGTAGTAGGTCACGTGGTACTCGGGGGAGAAAGGCATCACCCTCGGATTCTGCAACCCTGCGCCGAAGTCAACGACACCATTGCTGAAAGCCACGATGTCGAAGGAAGGATGCAATATGTTGTAGCACTCTATCACCTCCAGGAACGACTTGTTCATCACAGTGCCGACGCCGAGCATTGGAGCCAACGCCAGGTCAAGCAACAGTAACTGATACGCCTGCTCCAGCACTACCTTCGGGACTACCTCGTATATCCTTCCGTTGAACACATAGTAGCTGCCCTTGTAATATTTCACAGGGGCTTTCTTCGCAAGCATCCTCATCGACCTCACGAAGGAGGACTTCAACCTGTTGTACTTGTCAGAGTTGCTCTTGCCCCAGTCCTGACCACGGAGAGCATCGAAACCATACTCTCCCTGCCTCGAAAGCTCAAGCAACTGGCTGTGCAACGTGTCTATCGCAATACCATTTTCCATATATGTAACAATATATACATCATTTTATCGTTATACTTACGGCTAAACCCCTGTAAACACTGGACTTTCCGCCAGATATGCAGGTTTGTCTTCGCCTACCCAACATGTTCCAATAAAAATAGAACAATGCAAAGATAGGAAAATATCTTGAATATTTATGCAAATAGTAGTATTTATGCAGTATAATTATACATTTTTAACCTACACGGCATATTGCATAGATATACATTTTTGAATAGAGTAGGATAAGGTAAGAATAAACCCAACATCTTCCGTGAAACAATGACACAAAAGGACTGAATATTTATGCGTTTTATTCATTTGGTAAAGATATTTGACAAACAACGTTAAAAAATCGGAAGAAAAAATTTTTAGAAGAGGTTACTACGCCCCGAATTCGGCTCTCCAAAGGGGGTGGGTGGGGTATCTTGAAAAATCCTTACATTTTCTGAAAGTTTATAAAGTATAAACAAGCGTGAAACAATAGAAAACTCGTGAAACAATTTGAGTTTTGTTAAATAAATTAACATTCTTGTAACTCCTTGATTTTCAAGGTTTTATCGCTTGAATATTTATTCACCTTGTTGTATTTTTATTCATTTCGTGAAACGTATTATGTATCCGTGAAACATCAATAATATTTACAAATGACTTGACTGACTTTATTTTTACCATATTTATGCGCATAAATATACATATCAATTCTTTTGTTAAGATTTTTTCTATTTAGAATAATTCTATGTAATTTCCAACTGGTTGTATTATTTAGAAAATATCTAAGTAAGCACATTTATTACCTGGGAGATGCTCCATCCTGGGAGATGCTCCATCCATCCTCAATAAATAAGTGCACCCTATAAAGCTACATTATAACCTATCAATTTACACCCCGATTTTAAGCCGATTTAAGCGGCTTTTAAAAGCCTATCTATATAAGTAATTAGGTTGCAAGTTAGAGTCGCCTAAAGGTGTATTAAAATGCGAAATAGAGCATACCTTTGGCAACCTTATAAGGTAGTTATCTAAACTATCTAACTATTTGGTTTTCAATTATTTAGAATTTATATAAATAAGCTATAAACTTGCATTTTCTTCTAAAAATATTTAGTAGTTTCAAATATTATTACTACCTTTGCACTCGTAAGGTAGTAACCTTACAAAGTGTTCTTT
>CAVKXW010000207.1:0-5439 GCA_963660215.1 Bacteroidaceae bacterium
GCCATAGTAACCGCAAATCATTGGAAAAGCATCATCTTTTCCCCAAGAATTACTTACAACAAATGGGGTATTCCAAAAAGGAAATCAACCAAATGGCAAATTATGCCTATATTGATTGGAAAGATAATGACAATATCGGGGATGATAGTCCAGCAATTTACTATCCGCCTCTATGCACCAATAAGCCAGAAGAAGAAATAAAATTAGAAGAGGAAAATAATGCATTACCACGCGGATGGGAAAAAATGCCATATGACATATTCCTACAAGAAAGAAGAAAACTTATGGCACAAAAAATAAAGCAAGCATTTGAACAATTAAAAGCCGCAGTTTAAATTCTAAATACCCTGGATAAGCACCCGGGGTATTCTATATGAAAATAATTTCCAAGGGGTTGTATTTTTCTAGGACGTAATATTAAGGATTCCCCTTAATTTAACAGATAAATTCTTTAATGGTGGGTAGTAAATTATTTATGTAAAAGTCTGACAGCCCATTGTTTAAGGTAAACGCAGTCATATGGGGCAATGTGTTTTTTCTGGGGGAAGGTTTTTAAAAGATAGACGTGTAGTTTCGTTGGGATTCACCTTGTGTCAATTCTAACGAGGTATTGAGGGGTGTCGGGATTTTGTCGCGTTAATCTGCCCTCTTTCCTATGGGGTCATTAGGTTTTCTATTCTTAACCGGACAACGTATCAAGTACATATACATATCCAATAAATATATAGATGCGTACCCCGGGGCAGTATCCTTAAATATCTTCGCTGTCAGTCATCAGGTCCAAGAAGGATATTCCTATTCTATTCCACGACCGCAACTTTTGAAGTGTACCTTGGGGGATACTTCTTCAAGCACGCGCCCCAAACAAATCCACCAAAGAGATAGTAAAAGGTGTACCCCTCAAATATCCAGGACAATATTCCCAATATAAAACGAAAAACCCCGCGTTAGCGGGGTTTCAAATCACCTTAAACAAAAGGCTAGGATGAGACCGACAACGATCTACTCTCTCAGCGCCGAATTGGGCGCCAATACCATCGACCCTTACGAGCTTAACTGCCGTGTTCGGAATGGGAACGGGTGTGGCCTCGTCGGAATTATTATCAGTCTCATTCTAGCCTCTTGTAAAAGAACAAATTTTAAAAGGAACTCGTTTATTGCAACCTGTTCCTTTCACCGTTGGAAACCTTCTCGCCGGGATTAGCGGGTCATCGATATCTTCCAACGTCAGATAAATTAGAAAAGCGCAAGTGTTACACTCACAATTCTTTATCTATAGGATTAAAGAATATGGCCAAGCCTCACGACCTATTAGTACAGATTAGCTGAACACATTACTGTGCTTACACACTCTGCCTATCAACCCGGTAGTCTTCCGGGGGTCTTCTGGGTAGTTAATCTACCAGGGAAACCTTATCTTGAGGCGGGTTTCACGCTTATATGCTTTCAGCGTTTATCCCTACCGAACACCGCTAATCAGCTATGCTTCTGTAGAAACAACTGATATACAGGAGGTTCGTTCATCCAGGCCCTCTCGTACTATGGACAACTCCTCTCAAGTTTCCTGCGCATACAACAGATAGAGACCGTACTGTCTCACGACGTACTGAACCCAGCTCACGTACCACTTTAATGGGCGAACAGCCCAACCCTTCCCACCTGCTTCAGCGGGAGGATGTGATGAGCCGACATCGAGGTGCCAAACCGAGCCGTCGATGTGAACTCTTGGGCCCGATCAGCCTGTTATCCCCAGGGTAGCTTTTGTCCGTTGAGCGATGGCCCTCCCACGAGGGACCACCGGATCACTAAGTCCTGCTTTCGCACCTGTTCGGACCGTCGTCCTCACAGTCAAGCTCCTTTCTACCTTTGCGCTCAATGGCCGATTTCTATTCGGCCTGAAGGAACCTTAGAACGCCTCCGTTACTCTTTAGGAGGCGACCGCCCCAGTCAAACTGCCCACCTGCCACTGTCCCCAACCCGGATTCACGGGTAATAGGTTAGAACCACAATTCACAAAAGCTGGTATTTCACTGTTGCCTCCGCACCCCCCTCAAGGGATGTTTCAAAGGCTCCCAGCTATACTACGTATTGAAAACCGTAATCCAATAACAAGCTACAGTAAAGCTCCATAGGGTCTTTTCGTCTTGTTGCATGCATCAAGCGTCTTCACTTGAACCACAATTTCGCCGAGCCCACCGTCGAGACAGCGGCTTCTTTGTTATGCCATTCGTGCAGGTCGGAACTTACCCGACAAGGAATTTCGCTACCTTAGGACGGTTATAGTTACCGCCGCCGTTTACCGGGGCTTAAGTTCGCAGCTTCGCCTTGCGGCTAACCACTCCCCTTGACCTTCCGGCACCGGGCAGGCATCAGGCCCTATACATCATCTTGAGATTTCAGCAGAGCCCTAAGTTTTTGTTAAACAGTCACGAAGCCCAATTCACTGCGACCCTTTCCCAATACATTGCTGCACCAGTACTCGGGCACTCCTTCTTCCGAAGTTACGGAGCTAGTTTGCCTAGTTCCTTGACGATGGTTATCTCGCGCGCCTTAGGATTTTCACCCCATCCACCTGTGTCGGTTTACGGTACGGTTATAGTAAGAACTCCCTACGAAGTTTTTCTAGGCAGTGTGATTGGACCACTTCGTAACCTTTCGGTCACTCGTACTCGGTTTTCGGCTTAGCCCCCGGACGGATTTGCCTATCCGAAGATGCCTACGGCCTTGAACTGGCATATAGCCAGATGGTTTACTCTGCTGCGTCCCTCCCTAGGTTATGACGCGCTTACTATAGTTCAGGAATATTAACCTGATGTCCTTCGCCTACGCCTTTCGGCCTGAGCTTAGGCCCGACTGACCCTGAGCCGACGAACGTTGCTCAAGGAAACCTTAGATTTTCGGCGGGAAGGATTCTCACCTTCCTTATCGCTACTCATTCCAGCATTCTCACTTATTAGCGCTCCAGCACTCCTTCCGGTATACCTTCGCAGCTGCTAATAACGCTCCCCTACCACTGCATAAAAGCGAACTTCTATGCAATCCGTAATTTCGGTAGTATGCTTAGCCCCGAGTCATCTTCGGCGCAGATTCACTCGACTAGTGAGCTATTACGCACTCTTCAAAGGGTGGCTGCTTCTAAGCCAACCTCCTAGCTGTTTAAGTAAATCCACATCCTTTACCACTTAGCATACATTTTGGGACCTAAATTGACGGTCTGGGCTGTTTCCCTCTCGCACGTGAAGCTTATCCCTCACGAACTGACTGCTGAGATATCCGCCGAGGTATTCAGAGTTTGACAGACATCGGAAGGAGGGTCGCTCCCCCTAAATCTACCAGTGCTTTACCCCCTCGGGTTAAATCTCAACGCTAGCCCTAAAGCTATTTCGGGGAGAACCAGCTATCACCAAGTTCGATTGGCCTTTCACCCCTAACCCCACCTCATGTAGAAACTTTTCAACGTTTAACACTCCGGCCCTCCATTCACTGTTACGCGAACTTCAGCCTGGACAGGGTTAGATCACTTGGCTTCGGGTCTAATATGACGAACTATTCGCTCTATTCGAGCTCGCTTTCACTACGGCTTCGGACCTCTTCAGCCCTTAACCTTGCTCGGCACATTAACTCGCTGGATCATTCTTCAACAGGCACACTGTCGCACATTCCCTTGCGGGCATAGTGCTACAATAGCTTGTAGATGTACGGTTTCAGGTTCTATTTCACTCCCCTCTCGGGGTTCTTTTCGCCTTTCCCTCGCGGTACTGGTTCACTATCGGTTGCCAGAGAGTATTTAGCCTTGGAGAGTGGTCTCCCCGGATTCCCACCGGATTGCACGTGACCAGTGGTACTTAGGTACTTGCTAAGAGACAATCAGATTTCGTTTAAGGGACTGTCACCCTCTTTGGTCGGACTTTCCAGACCGTTCAACTATCTGATTGCTTGGTAACTCTTTGTGTCTAACACGAGCAAGCCCTGCAACCCCAACCCACGCACTCTATACACCCTCTCCGGATATATACAGTGCGGGGGCTGGTTTAGGCTATTCCCATTTCGCTCGCCACTACTCAGGGAATCTCTTTGATTTCTTTTCCTGTAGGTACTGAGATGTTTCACTTCCCTACGTTGTCTTCTATCACCCTATCTCCGAGTTCGTAAACTCAGCCTTCAAGTGATGATTTACAGGCTCTCACCTGTAAGGGTTCCCCCATTCAGAAATCTGCGGATCACAGGATATTTGCTCCTACCCGCAGCTTATCGCAGCTTATCACGTCTTTCATCGACTTCTGGCACCAAGGCATTCACCATACACCCTTGTAGCTTGACCATATTCTTTAATCCAACAGATTATTGGTCATTTCAAATGCTAGATATTGCTATCTATTATATTTTTTTAATGATAACCTTCTTAACTTTATCAGTTAATTGTGTTCTCATCGCTTAATTGTGTAAGTGTAAGTATATTTAATTCACATATTAAATATACAAACGCTTGGCTTTTCTAAAATATATTTTCATTCCCTTTGCTACCCATCGGATAATCGCCTTCTTATTAAGGTTACTATCCAACTTCCGGAGTCTTACAAGAGAAGATTGAATATAAGTTATCTGATTTTCAAAGAACTTCAAATTTGACGCAACATATTTTGCACAGGTTATTTATTGGTGGAGCTGATCGGGTTCGAACCGACGACCCCCTGCTTGCAAAGCAGGTGCTCTCCCAACTGAGCTACAGCCCCTAAAAACTTTAAGTGCTGTGGGCCCGGAAGGAATTGAACCTTCGACCTCACGCTTATCAAGCGTGCGCTCTAACCAGCTGAGCTACGAGCCCAAGCTATTCTAAAACTAAAAGAGCCTAAGCTCTATAAAACCTTTCTATGTGCGAGTGGCCGATCTGAAACGGTTTGCCTTGCGGCGCCATCTTATCTGCTACCGACCTATTCTATTTAAAAATAGAATAAAGGAGGTGATCCAGCCGCACCTTCCGGTACGGCTACCTTGTTACGACTTCACCCCAATCACCAATCACAACTTAGGACCCAGACGACCTGGATACTTCTGTTGCAATTGACTTTCGTGGTGTGACGGGCGGTGTGTACAAGACCCGGGAACGTATTCACCGCAGCGTGCTGATCTGCGATTACTAGAGATTCCGGCTTCATGTGGGCGAATTGCAGCCCACAATCTGAACTGGGGCATAGTTTAGGGATTGGCTCCACCTTACGGTATTGCTACCCTCTGTCTATACCATTGTAGTACGTGTGTAGCCCTGGACATAAAGGCCATGATGATTTGACGTCATCCCCACCTTCCTCCACGTTATCCGCGGCGGTCTCCTGAGAGATCCTATTGCTAGGCAACACAGGATAGGGGTTGCGCTCGTTGCGGGACTTAACCCAACATCTCACGACACGAGCTGACGACAACCATGCACCACCTGTCACC
>CAVKXW010000208.1:0-5421 GCA_963660215.1 Bacteroidaceae bacterium
GAGCGCAAGAGGTGTTGGCTCTTACTCTTCACGTCCTCCCACTCCTCCGTGTCGGTGTCATATTTCTTGTCCTTGGCCTTGGCACGATAGGTATATTGATACATCTCTCTCAGCGACAGCCCTAGGTTGCCCAGGCTATAACTACCTGTCACACCGAAGAGGAAACGATGACGAGGCCACCAATACGTTGGAGTAATCTTGTTTACACTGCCATCCTTGTGATAGGTCTGCGTTCCGCCACGATGGTCGTAGAGGAGATTGTAGCCTGCCGACAGTTTCAGGTATTTATTGAGTTTGTAGTCTGTTCCCAGCCCCAAGCTATATCGGTCCATCTCCTTGGAGTCGTTACGGGTTCTCGCCCCCAGCTCGCCTTCCAAGCTCCAGTGCTTGTCGAGTTTTTTCTCTACCCCGGCATTCATCCAAACGCCGAAATCAGACTGCGCCTTTGTTTGCTGAGCTCCGCTCAAAAGTAGAAACAGCATACATATTCCCACCTTATTATATATATAAGAACTATCCATTGTCTTCATCTTTCATTTTATAATTAAAGATAATCTGCTTGATGCAACTTCACTTGGCCATCCACCGTACAGTTCTCGTCCGACTGATAATAAACCTTGATGACGGTCATGTCTCTGAGAAAGTCGATGCCACCGATTTCCAACTTCACGATGTCAAGCCCTGTGCGCTCCCTCAGGTCTGCCAAGAGTTCCTCCCGAAGCTCAGGCTTGATGAGTTCGATGCGGTCGTACTGTATCAGCTTCACAGCCATGCTTCCCTTCACCTTGATATGCTCGAAGAGGAAGGTCATGCCGACGAAGAGGAGATTGACCACCACGAGCGATAGCCAGCCAAGACTGCTCGACAAGCCATTGATGACCGACATGGCGATAATCATGAATAGGTAGGTCATTTCCCTGACAGGCATCGACTCCGTGCGGTAGCGGATGATGCCGAAGATGGCAAAGAGGCCGAGAGCAAACTCTATCTTCACCTTGGCACCTCCCAGAAGATTGATGAGGAAGAAGATACTGAAGCCGATGAGCATGAAAGTGAAATAGTATTCACGGCGACGGCTCTTAGGGAAATATAGCCAGTGGGTTATCACCCACACGGCGATGGTATTGATTGCGAATCGCAATATCATGGGCAGGAAGTCTGCCATATCCAGTAGAAGGGACATAATTCTCTAATTTGTTTATTTCTGTTTATTTACGAAATCTTCATGAGCTTTTTCAGCCTTGGCTTCATACGGTTGGTGCGAAGCGAAGGATTGGTGAGTGCCTCGCCGATGCAATACTTACTGAATCCACTCTGGTGGATACGGAGTTCTCGCAACATGCCGAGTATAGGCGAAGGCTTCAATCCGTCTCGTTTCAGTTCGATGATGGCAAGCTGTGGCAAGGAGCATTGCAAACCTGTCGTGAGATTTCGAAACTCCAAGTCTGTGTCGATGGTGAGGCGTTCTGTCTTCGCCTTGTTCACGAGTGTGATGCGATGAAATTGGTTCTCTATCTTCTGTTCCAAGAGTTGAGGGTTGAGGCGCAAGTTCTGTCCAAGGAAGTCCATCGCCTTTCGGTCATTCTGCAAACGAAAGCCATCATCAGCATGTGAAAGCTCAGCCACTTTTTCAAACATCGGAACGTTTATCGCCGAGATACGGCTCTTGTGGGTCTTGCCATGGTTGTCCTTGGTCTTCACCTCCAAGAAACTCAGATGGCTGTCCACATACGAGCGGATTCTCACCTTCTGTCTGCCTGCGTGCCCATCATGGTGCGCATTGTAGAAGGCATAGTCATGGGAGTCGTAGTAGATGGTGGCATAGCTCATGTTGCGCTTGCCGTCTATCTCCTGCACCCGATACTCGTCGCCAGCCATCTGGAGCAAAGCCATGAGTTTGTCGATGCTGGTCACAAACTTGGTGTCCGTTCGGTTCATCAGTCTGATTCCGCCCATCTCTTCGAGTGAGATGGGCTGGAACTTCTGAATTAACGCATTCATTGTCATCTTTCTAAACTAACCTTTTTACGTTAAAACCTTCTTAATACTACTTACAAATACTCTATACTATTAAACATATCTAGTATGAAACTTCTTAGCGTCCGCCAGGACCGCCACCCTGTCCGCCAGGTTGTCCTCCGCCATTGCCTCCAGGCTGTCCGCCTCCCATGCCACCACTATAGTTATAGGTGTTTACCATCTGCGAGAGGGTCAGGGAAGCTAAAGAGGAGCCACCGCTCACCGTGGCATCCGTAACATAGCCACAGAAATCACTGCCACCACTCACGGTAGCTCCCGAAGAGAAGATATAAGAGTTTCCTTTTGTCATCTTAGGCGAGCTGACAAGCAAGGTATAGCCCTGCTGTGTGTAGTCGCGAGGCACCTTGAAGGCAAGGATGTTGTTGCCGCTATTGTCAGCCACCGTGATGTATTGTCCGCTAGAGATGCTGCTGCCACCGATGATAGACACAGGTTGGGTGCAAGCACTCTCCGTAGGGGTGGATGTGCCACCGCCGATACCAATCATCGTACCGCCAGTAACAGTAAAAGTATTCTCATCGCAATCGAAACCATCCTCTGGCACGGTGGTGCCACAAGCTATCACCACTCCACCTGTGACGGTGAGCGTAGAGTTGGAGTCGATGCCGTCGTTGTTGGTTCCCATGGCGAAGATGTAACCACCGCTGATGGTCATCGCAGCCGAAGAGTTGATGGCATCGTCGTAGCAGTAGGCCATAATCTTGCCGCCAGAGATGTTCATCGTGGTCTTGCTCTCAATGCCCTCGGAGCCTTCGCCTCCTGTGCAGCGCACCATGATGTCGCCACCCTTGATGTTCATCTCGCCCTTACTCTTCAATCCCTTAGGGGATGTGTCGAGACTGCCGTAGGTATATTGTTTGCCAGTGGTGATAATACGGATGGTACCGTCGTTGATGGTCATGTCTTGGTCGGTGCTCACGCCCTTGCCACCTGCGCCCGTGCTCTTGCAGAGCAAGCTACCCGCGTTCATCACAAAGGTGCTGTCTGCCTTCACACCAGCGCATCCGCTTACATCCGTGCCGTCGTCATCGAGGGCACCTGTGCCTGTAGTGATGACTGTGGTGCGACCGCCATCTATCTGTACGAGTCCGTCGCTGCTCAGTCCCTTGCTGGCTGCCGCAGAGGTCTCCACATTAATCACTCCACCTTTTATATATATAGCGTCGTTTGCCTTCACGCCATTGCCAGCGGTGGTCTTCACATAGACATTGTTGCCAGGGCGGAACATCACATAGTCATCGCTTCTGATACCTGCCTTGCAGTTGCCGTATACATCTAGCGAGCCTGAACCTGAGAAGAGCATTTCACCCTCGCTGAAGAAGCAAGCCTTCATGTCTTCGTCGTCGGTCTTGTCGTTATACTTGGTGCCGTCGGTAAGGGTGTTGGTAGTGCCATCGGCAAGAACGATAAAGCCACGCTTCTTGCTCTGGATATTGATGGCGGCACCGTCAGGATTGGTGATGTTCACGCCATTCAATTCCAGCTCAAACTTATAGTCGCTGTAAATCTTGAGGAATCCATCGCTCGTAGTGCCACTCACAATGTAGTGCATCTTCTTGGCAGATGACTTGACGATGACATCCGCATTGCTAGTGGTTACGGTTACGCCTTCCACATCGCCCGATACCGTGGCAGATGTGCCATCGAAGGCTATCTTGACTTCATTGCTGAAAGTACTGTTCTCGATGTAGTCGTCGGCCTCGTCGCCATCGGCAGGAACCGTCTCCGTCTCTGAGAGCGCCGTCTTGTCGATGGCAATATCGAAGGAGGTGAGGTCTGAGAGAGAACTTTCATAGGTCACGGAGCTCCCCGTGTCGGAACCAGTATTACCTGTGTCCGATCCATTCTCCGTGTTGTCGTCATCCCAAAGGTCGGTGTCGGAAGAGCATCCCGTCACCAAAGTGAGGGCGAGCATCAGCATCGCCATTTGCATCATTCGTTTCATAAGCTGTGTACTTTTAATTGTTCAAACGATTGGTTTACTTTTAAAATTCTGATGCAAAAGTAATACGAATCTGCGACTCTCACAACTTTTTTCAACGAACGCCCCTTTTCTTTCAACAAAGCATTAATTTACACCGTAATCTCTCCCGAGCCGTAGCAGCGATGATGGTTCTCGTCATACACCACGCAGAACTGCCCTGGAGCCACTCCGTGGATAGGTTCCTCTGAATGTATCATCCAGCGGCCGTCACCCAAATGCTCGATGGTGGCAGGATGGTATTCTGGCGTATGGCGAATCTTGAAGGTAACCTTCTGCATAGGCACCTCCTTGGTGAGGAAGTGGAAGTCGTGCAGAGGGAAATCCTTCTTGTAGGCAGTCTGTGGGTCGTAACCATGACTCACATATAATATATTGCCTGCCACATCCTTCTTGATGACAAACCAAGGGCCGCCGCCAAAGCCCAATCCCTTTCGCTGGCCAATGGTATGAAACCAGAGCCCCTTGTGCTCGCCTATTTTCTTACCAGTCTCCATCTCTATCACATCGCCTGGATTCTCACCTAGATAGTGGCGAATGTAATCATTATAATTAATCTGTCCGAGGAAACAGATTCCTTGGCTATCCTTGCGCTTGGCATTCACCAAATGTTCCTCTTCGGCGATCTCACGAACTTCATTTTTTACATGATGACCGATAGGGAATATCGCTTTTCTTAATTGCCAGCTCTCTATTTGCGCCAAGAAATCGGTTTGGTCCTTCACAGGGTCGGGGCTTGTCACGAGCCACTTGTCACCATTCTCGTCCGTCTCCGTCTGGGCATAATGCCCCGTAGCTATCAGGTCGTAGTCGTGGCCCATTTTCTCATCGAAGGCACCAAACTTTATCAATCGGTTGCACATCACGTCGGGGTTAGGAGTGAATCCAGCCCTTACCTTGTCCATGGTGTAGCGTGTCACCTCATTCCAATATTCCTTGTGGCAATCCACCACCTCCAGCTTGCAGCCATACTTACGGGCCACAGCCGTTGCCATCTCCAGGTCTTCCTCCGACGAGCAATCCCACTCCTCTTTCTCCTCTGGACCTATCTTGATGTAAAAGCAATCAGGGTGCAGGCCCAATCGGGCAAACTCCCATACCACTACCGAACTGTCTACACCCCCCGAAAGCAGCACAGCTATTCGCTTATCCTTTATTTCGTTTAGATTCATGTTTCCTATTTTTATAAATGATGTCTATACAAGATGCAAAGTTACGAAAAAAACAAGAAAGGAAACAAGAAAAGGCGAAAAAACTACTATAGAAATTACTTATAGCCGTTTTCATAGCTTTTAAATGCCGTTTGATTTTTGCTTTCGATATTATCTATACCTTTGCAATCGCAAAACGGAACAACAGAATTAGACATAACTCTTCTCGTGATAAAATAACAATAACAC
>CAVKXW010000209.1:0-5353 GCA_963660215.1 Bacteroidaceae bacterium
ACAATTTTTGAGCATAAGTACACCGCCCCGCCACACCATACCATACCATACCATACAGCAATTATATCAAGGGGTTCAGCCTTTTTAAATTCATATTTACATTTCGTAATATTATTAAGAAATCGAAATAATATCAAAGCTACCCAGACCAATGTAGGTTTGGATTGCTCGCCAACACTTAAAATTCCTATGCAAAAAACTAACAAAAACGGTCTCCCTGAACTGACTATTCGGTGGGACTACAAAACTTTCGTCATTCTGAAAGGCTTAAAAAATCCGTTGAGCATAGCGAAAAGTGATTTTTAGCCTATTCAGAATCTGTTTTTTAATTAAACAAAAAACAACACTGCCTAACCTTTTCTTACCCAACTGTCTAATATATAAAATAGTAAGGTGTTTAATTGTTTCATGCCCAATTTCCTTGTTTAATTAACATATAATTTAAAATCTTTTTCATACTTCCAGCTATTCTTAATTCCAATTAAGCCTCTTTTTAGAGGCTCTTTTTTTGCAAATTTCCTCCATTCATACCTTCTATTTAAATAAAATTATTTATACAATAAAAGGAATATGAATGAAAAATTTAAAATTAAACGCTCTGCATACATAATACTACCGATTATTGCCCTTTTAATATCAATTATTGGTGCAATTATCTGTTTTAATGAAGGTCTTATGGGAGGCAACGGCTGGAATCCAATTCTTTGGCTATTTACTATTTTTGCTATCCCTGTTATTTCTATTATTATTGGAATTGTTGTTGGTGTATTTTCCCTTTTAATTGACTATATCTTTGACATTAACTTTTGTTTAAGTAAGTCTTGGGCTTCTATACTAATAATCGCCGCAACTTCCCCTCTTTGGAGTCCCTTCACAATTTCTTCAGGTCTTTATTATCTCGGTACAGTTATTTCAGAACAAAAAGTTAAAATCGAAAATAACCAACCCATAGAAGTTGAACCCGAACCTATTCCGCAACCTAAAACCCCTTATCACTGTGAATCAAAAGTGACTCCAGATGGTATCCAAACCTTCTGTGTCGGTACCCCTGAAGATAAATAACTCATTATCTAAAAGTTTTTTAAATAATTCACTAACTCGAGATATATCATTGACGGATATAGATATAAGAAAAGGACTTAGAAAATCTATTTCTAAGTCCTTCTTAAATTAGGTGCCGGCAACGATACTATAGCTCTTGCTGAGCACTGCGAAGCATAGAGATATAGTACTTCGAGATGTTAGGCTAAATTTTGAGCTAATCTATTAGCCAAAATTTACTAACTCGAGATCTATCGTAGATAGCGAGTTGACGGCTATACTCACAAAAAAATAACCTAGAAAATTTCTTTCTAGGTTATTTCTAAATTAGGTGCCGGCAACGAGCTATCTTCCCAGGGAGTCACCTCCCAAGTATTTTCACCGCTATGAGTCTTTACGACCGTGTTCGGGATGGGAACGGGTGTTTTCCTCACGCTTGGCCACCGGCAAACTTGGTGTCCTGTGCTTCCGCACTCTGAAAGTTGCATAATGATTATAAACTCAACGCTTTCATCAATTTCCTTTAAGGAAAAGCCCTCGTCCGATTAGTATCAGTCGACTTAAAATGTTGCCACTCTTACATCTCTGACCTATCAACCAAGTAATCTGCTTGGGGACTTACTAGCTTGTGCTATGAGAGATCTCATCTTACGGTGGGCTTCGTACTTATATGCTTTCAGCACTTATCCGCTTGGAACACAGCTACCGGGCGTTTACCACTGGCGTGATAACCCGTACACTGGAGGTCCCCTCTTCCCGGTCCTCTCGTACTAAGGAAGACTCCGTTCAAATCTCTTGCGCGTATACCGGATATGGACCGAACTGTCTCACGACGTTCTGAACCCAGCTCGCGTGCCGCTTTAATGGGCGAACAGCCCAACCCTTGGGACCGACTACAGCCCCAGGATGCGACGAGCCGACATCGAGGTGCCAAACCTCCCCGTCGATGTGGACTCTTGGGGGAGATAAGCCTGTTATCCCTATGGTAACTTTTATCCGATGAGCGATGGCCCTTCCATTCAGAACCACCGGATCACTATATCCTGCTTTCGCACCTGCTCGACGTGTTTGTCTCGCAGTCAAGCTCCCTTTTGCTATTGCACTCAACGGTTGATTTCCGACCAACCTGAGGGAACCTTTGAACGCCTCCGTTACTTTTTAGGAGGCGACCGCCCCAGTCAAACTGCCTACCAGAAACTGTCCCTTGCCCTGTTCTTCGAGGGTTCAAGGTTAGAATTCAAATTATTACAGAGTGGTATCTCAACGATGACTCCACAACGACTGACGTCACTGCTTCTTAGTCTCCCACCTATACTGCACAATAAGAACCCGAATTCAATTTCAAGCTACAGTAAAGCTCAATAGGGTCTTTCTGTCCTGGTACACGTAATCCGTATCTTCACGGATAATCCAATTTCGCCGAGCCTCTCGCCGAGACAGCGCCCATATCGTTACGCCATTCGTGCGGGTCAGAACTTACCTGACAAGGAATTTCGCTACCTTAGGACCGTTATAGTTACGGCCGCCGTTCATCGGGGCTTAGTTTCGGAGCTTCGAATTGCTTCTAACTCTTCCACGTAACCTTCCGACACCGGGCAGGCGTCAGCCCCTATACTTCGTCTTGATCGACTTTGCAGAGACCTGTGTTTTTGGTAAACAGTCGCATGGGCCTATTCACTGCGACCCTATCAAGCTCCACGGGTGAACCGCTTCACTCTACCAGGGTACCTCTTCTCCCGAAGTTACGAGGTGATTTTGCCGAGTTCCTTAGCGAGAGTTATCTCGCGCACCTTAGTATTCTCTACCAACCTACCTGTGGCGGTTTACGGTACGGATACCCATTAACCTTGAGTGCGAAGCTTTTCTTGGCAGTGTGGAGTCAACACCTTCCTCTCCGTAGAAAGTCCCTTGTAGCCTCAGTTTATATCGAATTTGCGGATTTTCCTACAAACTCTACCTACGCTACTCAACAAGCTCTTCCAGTCGCTTGCGTGCCTATCCTCCTGCGTCCCTCCGCCTCTTGTAACGGTTAACTGATAGTTCAGGAATATCAACCTGATGTCCATCGGCTACGCCTTTCGGCCTCACCTTAGGATCCGACTAACCCCACGCGGACGAGCCTGCCGTGGGAAACCTTAGGTTTTCGGTGCATTGGATTCTCACCAATGTTTTCGCTACTTATGCCGACATTCTCACTACTGCCTCGTCCATTAGTCCTTTCGATCTAACTTCGCTCTACTACAGTACGCTCCCCTACCCATTAAGTAAACTTAATGACGCAGTTTCGGTTATATGCTTTAGTCCCGGTGTATTTTCGGCGCGGAGTCGCTTGACTAGTGAGCTATTACGCACTCTTTCAAGGAATGGCTGCTTCTAAGCCAACCTCCTAGTTGTCTGAGCAACTCTACCTCCTTAACCACTTAGCATATATTTGGGACCTTAACTGGCGTTCTGGGCTGTTTCCCTCTTGGCCACGGATCTTAGCACTCGCAGCCTCACTGCTGGATAGTAACTTTACCGGTATTCGGAGTTTAACATGATTTGGTACGGCATTTCGCCGCCCGCACCAGACTAGTGCTCTACCTCCGGTAAGATAAGTCCAACGCTGTGCCTAAACGCATTTCGGGGAGAACCAGCTAGCTCTTGGCTCGATTGGCATTTCACCCCTAACCTCAACTCATCCACCGATTTTTCAACATCGGTTGGTTCGGACCTCCACGTAGTGTTACCTACGCTTCATCCTGGTCAAGGTTAGATCGCCAAGGTTCGGGTCTAATTCATGTTACTTAACGCTCTTTTCAAACTCGCTTTCGCTGTGGCTCCGGATATTAACTCCTTAACCTCGCAACATAAATTAACTCGCCGGCTCATTCTTCAACAGGCACGCTATCACCCTATCAATAGGGCTCTAACTGATTGTAAGCTAACGGTTTTAGGGTCTATTTCACTCAGCTTCTCACTGTTCTTTTCGCCTTTCCATCACTGTACTCGTTCACTATCGGTCACTGACTAGTATTTAGCCTTACCACATGGTCGTGGCTGATTCAGACAGGGTTTCACGTGCCCCGCCTTACTCGGGATTCTTACATTAGATTATTAGATTTCAACTAAGCGGCTGTCACGCTCTATGGCTCAACTTCCCATTTGTATTCGTCTATCTAACAATTTTGTAACTAATTCAATAAGCTGTAACTTATTCTGTAAGTCCCACTACCCCAAATATACAACGCTTACAGGCTATCTCGTATATTCGGTTTAGGCTCTTCCAGTTTCGCTCGCCGCTACTCCCGGAATCATTGGTTTATTTTCTCTTCGTCCTGTTACTAAGATGTTTCAGTTCACAGGCTTTCCCCCTTAAATCTATTGATTCAATTTAAGGTTATATAGTTTTAACTATATAGGGTTTCCCCATTCGGACTCCCACGGATCTATACCCTTTAGCAGTTCCCCGTGGCTTTTCGCAGCTTTACACGTCCTTCGTCGGCTGTCAGTACCAAGGCATCCTCCATTAGCTCTTTGTAGCTTTACCTATTATATATTCGTCCTCTTTCGATTTCGTTTATACTTTATAGTTTCATTGATGATTACGTCTATCTTCTATTCTATTTAATAACAAGTTTATCAAATATTATATTCGATTTACGCTTATAATCTTATGCAATTTTCAATGTGCTATCCAATTTACATTGGAAGTAGAACAGTCTGAAAACTATTTGCTTGTCTTTCCTAATCTCCACTGATTTCTAATTGATTCTTAACTCCATCAGTTTCTTCGATTAACGACCTTGAAGTGATTGACCTACTGTCAATTCGCTCCCTAGAAAGGAGGTGATCCAGCCACACCTTCCGGTACGGCTACCTTGTTACGACTTCACCCCAGTCACCAACCCTGCCTTAGGACGCTGCTCCCTTACGGTTAGCCCACGTACTTCGGGCGTGGTCGACTTCCATGGTGTGACGGGCGGTGTGTACAAGACCCGGGAACGTATTCAACGCAGCGTGCTGATCTGCGTTTACTAGCGATTCCGACTTCATGCACTCGAGTTGCAGAGTGCAATCCGAACTGAGGATAGGTTTTAGAGATTTGCTTGCCTTCGCAGGTTCGCTGCTCGCTGTCCTACCCATTGTAACACGTGTGTAGCCCAGAGCATAAGGGGCATGATGATTTGACGTCGTCCCCACCTTCCTCCGGTTTATCACCGGCAGTCTCGCTAGAGAGATTTTTATAAGTGTACCTATAAAACCAACTAACGACGAGGGTTGCGCTCGTTGCGGGACTTAACCCAACATCTCACGACACGAGCTGACGACA
>CAVKXW010000210.1:0-5339 GCA_963660215.1 Bacteroidaceae bacterium
GTGTAGCCCACTCTGTGATGATACTGGCATTGGTCATCACCCTGGGTTTAAGTTTGGGCAAGCTCAAAGTAAAAGGAGTTTCTTTGGGTTTGGCATGGATTCTGTTCATTGGCCTCATCTTTGGCCATTTCTCTCTCAATCTAGACGAGCATCTGCTCCACTTTCTCAAGGAGTTTGGCTTGATTCTCTTCGTTTATTCCATCGGTTTGGAGGTAGGTCCTGGATTCTTTGCTTCTTTCAAGAACGGTGGCAAGAGCCTCAACCTGCTCAGCATCATTGTCATTGCCCTGAGCATCGTTACCACCCTCGCCATTTTCTCGCTATCGGGAACTTCGATAACAAGCATGGCTGGCATCCTGTCTGGTGCCGTAACCAACACGCCTGGTCTTGGTGCCGCCCAGCAAGCATTCAGCGACCTTCGACACATCGACGCACCTAGCATTGCCGCTGGCTATGCCATCGCCTACCCTATGGGTGTGCTCGGCGTCATCCTATCCTTTATTATATTAAGGTATGTGCTCCGCATCGACAAGAACGAGGAAGAGATTGCCGCCAAGCGCGGAATGGGGCACCTGGAGGCGATGACGCTCAACACCTTCTCGGTAGAGGTGACCAACCTGATGGTTTTCAACGACACCATCAAGCAGATTCGCAACATCCTGAAGCGCGACTTCATGGTCTCCAAGATTATCAGAAAGAACCACCACGAACGTCATAACGAGGTGGTCAACGGACATACCATCATCGAAGAGGGCGACATCCTTCAGATCGTGGCTCATCCTACGGTAGAGGAGCCTATCACTGCCCTGCTCGGCGAGAAGGTACAGGTGAAGGAAGAGGATTTTGGCAAAGACCTCATCACCCGTCGCATCCTCATCACCAAGCCTGGCATCAATGGCAAGACCATCAGCCAGTTGCAGATTCGTACCAACCTGGGCACGAACATCACTCGTGTGAACCGTAACGGTGTCGACCTGATTGCCACACCTAACTTGAAGCTCCAACTTGGCGACCGTGTGACCGTAGTGGGCACCGAGCTTGCCATCGCCCACACCGAGAAGGTGCTGGGTAACCAGATGAAGCGCCTCAACTACCCTAACCTCATCCCTATCTTCCTGGGCATCATGCTGGGCTGCATCGTGGCAAACATCCCATTCTTCATCCCAGGCATCAATGAGAACCTGCGCCTTGGTCTGACAGGCGGTCCTCTGGTAGTGGCAATCCTCGTGGGCTACTTCGGTCCGAAGTACAACCTCGTCACCTACAACACCATCTCTGCCAACCTGATGCTGCGCGAGATAGGCATTTGCATCTTCCTGGCTTGCGTGGGATTGGGAACTGGCGAGCAGTTTATCCAGACCGTGGCCTCTGAGAGCGGAATGACCTGGATTCTCTATGGAATAGCCATCACCATGATTCCTATTCTCCTGGGAGGCATCATCGGTAAATATGTATTCCACATCAATTACTTTACGCTGCTCGGAGTCTTGGCTGGAGCCAACACCAACCCATCGGCGCTCGCCTATGTTCGCGACCAGACTTCAGCCGATGCGCCAACCGTGGGCTATGCGAATGTCTATCCTTTCGCCATGTTCCTGCGCATCGTAACGATTCAGATCATCATTTTCGTATTCGGATAAAGAAGTTTTTTAAAAAACAGTATACCAATATATAAAAACATTCATGAAAGAAGAAAACAGCACATATTGCAACTGCAAGGAGATAGCAGAGTCTGAGCTGAGAAGAAAGCTCGACCTGCTGCTCCGCACAGGCAGCATCTTGGTGGAAAGCGCAGCCGACACCGCCCGAATCATGAGAACCATGAAACGCACCGCAGCCTTCCTGGGGCTCGACGAGCGATACCTCCACTTGTTTGTCAACTGGAATGTACTCATGGTGAACTACAGCGACGAGGTGCATTCCTTCACCAAGTTCCAGCGTTGCGAGAAGCACGGCATCAACCTGACTTCCATCTCATTGGTCAGCAAGTTGACCTGGCGTGCCATCAAGGAAGACTATTCGCTCGACCAGTTTGAGCAAGCCCTTGTCGACATCAAGAACACCCCACGCAGCTTTACCCCTTGGCAGGTAGCCATCGGTGGAGGTTTCGCCTGCGGCGGATTCTGCATCCAGTTCGGTTGCGACTGGCCAGCGTTCTTCTACTGTTCGCTTGCCGCCATCCTGGGTTTCCGCCTGCGCATGTTCTTGCCAACCAAGGGCTGCAACAACTATGTGGCTATCGGTATCTCAGCGTTCGTCGCCACATTGATAGCATGGCTCACCTCGTTCCTCTCGCTCAATCCAGGCATAGCCGACTGTCTGCCATCCTTCATGCTCTCAGCCACCCCTTGGCATCCATTGATGGCTTGCGCCCTATTCATCGTGCCAGGCGTGCCGCTCATCAATTTTGTGAACGACATGATTTCCGGCTACATCGAGGTGGGTATGGTCAGGGCCCTGAACACGCTGCTCATGGTACTGGCGATGGCATTCGGCATCGCATTTGCCATCCAGGTGTGCCACATCGACAACTTTGTCAAGGACCTCACGATGACTCCTCACCACGAGTACTGGGAGTTTGCCATCGCGGCAGCCGTATCAGCCATGGGCTTCTCCACCATCTTCAGCATTCCTCGCCGATTGCTGCCAGCCGTGGCAGTGGGCGGCATCATCGCTGTTTGCTTCCGCAATTTCGTGAACCTCGGTCCTAGCAACGGCAACATCGGCCTGGACATGGGGTTGAGCATCGGTTCCTTGGCAGGTTCGGCACTCATCAGCATCATCGTCATCAAGGCTCGCCACTGGTTCCACACCCCTCACCAGTGCATCACCATCCCTAGCGTCATCCCGATGGTGCCAGGCGTGTTGATGTATCGTGCCCTGTTTGCCTTCATCGACATGCACGGCGTGGTGGGCGAGGTAACCGTGGGTATGAACAATATGATCAAGGCATCGCTCGCCATCATCTGCATCGCACTGGGCGTGGCCATCCCTAACGTGTTCTTCCGCAGCCTCACCGAGGGCAGAAGCAAGCGCAAACTCTTCAACATGATCGTGGAGAGAAAGAGAAAGAACGGCGAATTCGTTGACTTGCACGAGGTGGAAATCAAATAAAGACATTGCCCAAATAAGAATCAAGATCATGCTTTTATCCAGAATGAGATATTTTTTCGAATCGGATGTATCTCTTTCAAAATAAAAGCATTATCTTTGCAGCGAAAAAAACAGAATAAAATGGAAATACGACAACTGAAATATTTCTTGAAGGTAGCAGAGACGCTCAACTTCTCGGAGGCTTCCCGCAAGCTCTACATCACGCAGAGCACCCTCTCGCAGCAGGTATCCCACCTGGAGCAAGAGATTGGCCTGCCCCTCTTCGAACGAAACTCTCACGAGGTGTTTCTCACCGAAGCAGGCAAGGAGCTGCTGCCTTACGCTCAGAACGCAGTAAACTCCACCGAGGCTTGCATCGACCACATGAACGACCTGAAGGAGATGCTCACGGGCGAGCTCAACATCGGTGTCACCTATTCCTTCAGCAACATCATGGCAGAGACGCTCATCGCCTTCCTACATGCCTATCCTCACGTGAAGCTCCACATCCAGTATAAGTCGATGCAGGAGCTCATCGAGGGGCTGAAGAAGAGAGAGCTCGACCTGGTGCTCGCCTTCAAGCCGCTGAAAGTGGACAAGACGGTAGACAGCCGTGCCATCTTCAGCAACCGCCTGGCCGCCATTGTCAACGAGCACCATCCCTTGGCTCGCCTGTCCACGGTGAAGCTGGGCGACCTGGAGCGCTACGACCTCATCTTGCCTTGCAAGGGTCTGCAAGCCCGCAATGCCTTCGAGCACTTGGTGGAGGGCAAGGACCTCAACTTCAAGATCATGGTAGAGGTAAACAATGTGAACATCATCTTCGACCTCTTGCACCGCAGCAATCTGGTGACGATTCTCTCCGAGTCGACCACCATCCATCAAGAAGGCTTGAAGGCGATACCTATCGATGCCGCCGACAACGAGATGGACGGTTGCATCCACATCCTAAAGGACAGCTACATGAAGAACTCGGCACAGGAGTTCATCCGCATGCTGAGCCAATCCACCAGCATCCTGGCAAACTTTGCGCTGAAGGATATTCTGAAATAAATCACCACAACACAAATATATGCATAAAACGTTTTATATAGATAGAGAAGAAAGAGACAGGCATCTCTTTCTTCTCTTATCCCAACAAACTTTTACAGACTTTACCAAGTGATAACCTTATCCACTATTTCTTGTTGCTCCAAATTTGTGAGACACCGTCTCACAAATCTTAAATTATTCGTCAATATTATTTTCCTCAAACTCTGCAATCCATTCCTTAACCTTGGCTTGCAGCAAAGCCTTATCGGGCAAATACAATTGATATGCAGAAGCATACACATGAGAGTCTTTTGGTAAAGTCAGCTCCACAAGAGCATCATTCTTGCTCTCACAAAGTAAAATGCCGATGGTTGGTTTCTCAAAATCTTGCTTTACAAAGCGGTCGTAATAGTTGACATACATCTGCATTTGCCCTAAATCTTGATGGGAAAGCTTATCTGTTTTCAAATCAATAAGAACATAGCATTGCAACAATCTATTATAGAAGACCAAATCCACATAATAGTTGTCTTCATCGAAAGTAAAACGTTTCTGTCTTGCCTCAAACAGGAATCCCTTTCCAAGTTCGAGCAGGAACTGCTGCATCTTGCTGATGATTGCATTCTCTAACTTTGACTCAGAGTAAGTGACATCTGGCTTCAAGCCCAAGAACTCCAAGGTCAACGGACTTTTGATAACATCCGATGGTTTCTCTATGGTTTGCCCTTCCTTTGCCAAACGCATCACCTCGTCTTTGTCTCGGCTCAGAGCCAATCGCTCATATAGGCAGCTACCCACTTGACGCTGTAATTGCCTTTTAGACCATTGCTGCTGTGCGCATTCTATTTCATAGAAAGAACGAGCGTCTGGATTTTCCACACGCATCAGAATCAGATAGTGACTCCAAGAAAGCTTAAATATCTGATTCTCATTATTTTTTGAATTTGCTAACCAGTGGTTAGCATTTTTGTTATCAAAAGGATAACCACTGGTTAGCCTTTTTGCATATACAATATAGAACTGCCTAATATTGCGGAGATTCGGATAAGACCAACCCGCTCCAAAACGAGCTGTCAAACTCTTGGATAAATCTGTCAAGACTTGCTTTCCATATTGCGCACGAGCATTTCCTTTCTGTTCATACTCTACTATATATTTACCAATATAATACTTGGTATAGACCTCCGCCGTATTGACAGAAGTCTTCACGTAAG
>CAVKXW010000211.1:0-5327 GCA_963660215.1 Bacteroidaceae bacterium
ACAACCTATAGTTAAGAGGTGAAGACTTTGTGAAGAGTTGTGAAGAGTGCGATTGTACTCTTCACAAGCGTAATCACTTATGATACAAGTAATTAGATATATCCCTGTGAAGAGTGAAGAGTAACTAGTTAGGCTACTTGCTGAGAATTACAAATCCATAGTTTTTTAAAGAATAAAAAAACAAAAGGAGGGTGCGTCATGGACTTATGACACACCCTCCTCTATTTAAAACTTTAAAAAGAGTCTTTATTTATGCCTTTGCTTATATGGGTCACCAATTTATCCTTGAGTTCTCTCTCGGTATTCGCTAGGGATAATGCCCATTTCTTTCTTGAATACTTTTGAGAAATACTTAGGATCGCTGAAACCTACGCTGAAGGCGATGCTTGTGAGCGAATCGTCGGTATTGCGCAGCATTTCGCTTGCCTTCATGATGCGCAGATGACGCACGAAGTCGATAGGGGTCATCCCCACGGCATTCTTCACCTTATTATATAGTACGCTTCGACTCATGCCCGTCTCGTTGGCGATGTCGTCTATCTTGAGATCAGGGTTGCCTAGATTCTCTGTGACAAACTTCAAGATGCGCTGTGTGGATTTGTCGTTCACCTGTACAGACATAAACTCGTAGTCCTGAATCTGCTGTTCCTTGGTTGGCTTGGCGGCTTGTGGGCCGTTGGCTCCTGTGGATTGGTGCGTCGTAGGAGCGGCTGGCATGAATCGGAAGGCAGCGATGGCATCTTTGTCACCTGCAGCCTTCAGCTTGCGTATCACGTCGGCTTGCAACTGTCGGCGCTTGTTGATGATAGCTTCTATTCTACCTAGCAGGTAAGCTGTGGAGAATGGCTTGGTGAGATAACCGTCGATACCTTCGGCGTATCCCTTTTGCTGGTCTTCCAGACTTGCCTTTGCCGAGAGTACCACGACAGGGATGGTTGCTAGGGCAGAATCTTCCTTGATTTCATGAATCATCTGCAAACCGTCCATTACAGGCATGGTTACGTCGGTGAGGATAAAGTCAGGCATCTCTTTTCTTGTCATGAGCAAGCCCGCCTTTCCGTTTTCTGCAAGCAGTACGTTGTAGCTTTCTTGTAGGATGTTGTACAAGTAACGGCGTAGATCTTCGTTGTCTTCTACAACGAGGATGGTCACGTTCTTGTGTACATCTCTCTTCTCTAGCCCCTGTTGTGAAAGCTGCTCTTCCTCCGTGTCTTTTTCCTCTTTTACCTCTTTCAGATAGGTGCTCACGTTGCTGTCGTCCACCTGCCCCTTGATATTTTCTTTCTCTGTGTGGTTGGAGTCTTCCGCGGCGATGCCACTGTTGGTGTAGAAATTACCGGTATTGTCATATCTGAGCATCTTGTTCAGCATCTCAAGCATCTCATTTGAGTTCTTTTCTACTATCTTGAGAAGTTCCTTGCCGTTGCGGGTCAGTCCGTTTTCTGTTTCGAGTACGGTGTGTACAGGTCCGCCTATCAGGGTGAGTGGTGTGCGCAGACGGTGTGCCGCATCGCTAAAGAAGTCGTTCTTCAGCACGCTCATCTCGTGAGATAGGTTTTCGCGCTGGCGCTGGTAGTAGGTATATACGATGGTGCCAATGATGACGCTCAGCAATAGGATGAGCGCAGCCTTGCCCCAAAGACTCTCCCAAAAGGTAGGGCGAACTTCTAATTGTAGCTCACCGATGTATTTACTCCATACGCCATGCGAGTTGGTAGCTCTAACCTTGAGCACGTAGGTGCCATGGTTGATGTGGTTGAAGCCGATGGTGTTGCTGGTTCCGTTTGGTATCCATTCTCCTGGCGCCGTAATGCCGTCGATGCGGTAGAGGTACTTGGTTTGATACTTGCGCTGATAGTCGAGCGAGGCGAAGGTGATGGTCAGTGTGCGTTTGTTGGCAGGTATCACTAGCTTTTCTTTGTGTAAGATTGGCTCGGTGGTGTTGCCGGCGCTGAAGTGTACGTCACAGAACACGATTTTTGGCTGATACAAACTCTTCTTCATGTTCGAAGGGTTGAAGGTCAGCAAGCCCATCGGTGTACCCACGGAGATGTTGTTGCTCGCTGGGTCGTGATATGGTTTCGCCTCCGAGAACGACATGTTCAGGTCGAAGTCGTTCGGTCCGTATACTTCGGTCTGCCTGGTTTTCAGGTTCACGCAGTCGATGCTCGATTCTCTTATTATCCAAATTCTACCCTGGTTGTCTTCCACCATGCTTTGCACAATGCCTTCGGAAGGGCTAATCTGGTGGAAGTATTTCACCTTCAAGTTGTTTTCCAACGGTGTTTTGCTTACGATTTGTTCCATCGTGCCGCCCAATTCCGATATCAGCATCCTTCCGTCCGTATGCTCCATGATAAAGTTCACGTCGCTGCATTCCAGCGTAGTAGTGTCGCCTTCGGTGTAGCAGCTTTTGAAATGCTTGATTTGGCTAGGGTGGACAAAGGTGTCGCTGAAGGTGATAAGTCCATCGGTGGTGCCCACTAGTATGTTGCCCGTGGTGGTGCAGCAAATGCGGCGCACTTTTTCAAAATGGTTCTTCTCCCATGGCAGTCCGTTGCGTTTGCTCACGAAGCTGATGCCTCCATCAGGAGATTCCTTCACCAGGGCTAGACCGCCCCCGTAGGTGCCTATCCATATCTTGCCAGAACGGTCTGCCTCGATGTCGTATATGTTGTCGTTTGGCAGCGAGGATGAAATCTTTGGGTCGAAGGTGAAGTGTCGCGTCTGTCCGCCACTCAGCACGTAGAGGCCGTCGCCGTTGGTTCCTATCCATGCCCTTCCCTTGATGTCGAAGAAGAGGGCGTAGATGCCTTTGGGCGAGAACTTTATCTGCTGGGGAACAATCTGACCGCTTGGTGATAGATATCCCAACTGTTGGTGCTGGCTGTTCATCACCTGTATGAATCCACTCCAATAGCCTGCCCAGATGTTGCCATTAGGCGAGGCGCTGACGGAGCGTACTTCGTCTTCACCCTTGTCTATCTTGTTCACTACGTAAGGGTGATATTTGAATGCTACTTGTGTCAAGTCGTGGCGCCCGGTAATCCATAGGATTCCCTGGTCTGAGAGGAGGTGTTTCGAGATGCTAGGTATGCGATAGTTGCCTGAAGAGTTGCTCCGCAAGAGATATGGCACGAGCTTGCCGACCTTGCGGTCGTAATAGCTGAAGGTTCCTCCGTTTGGTACTACCCAGAGGGTCTTGTGCTCGTCCTGGGTGATGAAAGGACGGTCGCTAGTAGTGCGATTGTCGGGGTCGTCCTGGTCGGCGAAGAGCCATTGCTTATAGCCTGTCTTAGGATTGATGATGGTCACGCCCATACCATCTGTGAATGCCCATACCATGCCGAAGTCGTCGGTATAGATCGAGGTGACCTCTGCCATAGGCTGGCTAGGGTGCTGCACGTTGATGGTTTCAAACTTGAAGGTGCGTGGATTGTATGTCACCAGTCCTACGTTGGTGGCGATGAGCAGTTGATAACCCGTGTTCTTCAGTTCGTTGATGCGTGTCACTCCCTCTGGCATAGGTATCATGGTGAGGCGGTTTTGTTCGTCATACATCGCCAGTTTGCCGTCTACGGTGGCGAGGAAGGTGTCGTCGCCCACCCATCTAATCCATTTGAATGGTATCTTGGTGTTAAATTTGTTGCCGTATATGAAGGTTCCCTTTTCGGTGAGCACCCATTCTCTGCCCTGGCTGTCGGCGCGGATGAACCATACTTTCCCTCCTCTGAATCCCTTTTCGCCTGACTTAATGAATTCTATCTGATAGTCGGTGGCTGAGACGCTCTTGTTGGTGCGCAACAGGTATTTTCCGCTTACGTCGCTTATCCATGTCGCTTTCTTGGTAGGGAAGATGCGGTCCACGCGAAGGTCTATGTTGTACTTCTCGTTGATATACTTGCCCAGGTTCATGAAATTACAGTCGTGGGTGTCGTAAATATAGAGTTGGCGGTCGTGGGTTACTGTCCAGATATTGTTGTTGTAGGATGGTTCTATGAAGAGCAGTCGGTTGGTGGACAGGACGTCGGTTTTGTCTGGTTCGTCGCGGAAGGTGTGAAATTTGTATCCGTCGTAGTAAGAGAGTCCGTTCCATGTGGCAAACCATAGTAGGTTGTCATATCCTTGTTTCATGTCGGCCACGGTGTTGGCGGCGAGTCCGTCGTTGATGGAGAATTTGCGGATGTCGCAGTAGGGTACAGCCTTCGCCATGAGCGAGGTGAAGAGCACTGCGAGTGATATAAAGAGGCTTCTTTTTGTCATAATCTTAAGTTCTTGGTCCCAACAGGGGTTCGCCTTGTTGGGCTAGTGTGTAAAAATCGAGACAAAGATAGTGAAAATTATCGAGTTTTCGTTAGGTTTGGGGGATTTTTTTCAGTTTTTATAGGGATTTCCCTCTAAAATATTCCACATTCCCCTTTGTGAGGTGTAAAAAATGGCTTATCTTTGCACCAGAGTTACGGAGCATGAGGATTTCTGCCCAGGCTCTGAAGATATAACATTTATAACCATTTTAACTATTGAACGATATGAAAAAGTTTACATCTTTCCTTATGATGGCTTTCGTGGCTTTGACGAGCTTGAGCCTTACCTCTTGTGATGAGGACGCAGACATTGCTGATACCCTTTATGGCACTTGGAAGGGGTATATGGATGTGGGGTCGCAGTGGGACGGGCAGTATTACGAAGCCACCACCAGCGAGATAACCTTCAATACCGACGGTCGATATACAGACCATGGTGATGGCTATTGGATTGACCGCTATAGCCGTGCGCCGTGGGATTATGTTGCCAACCATATTCAATGGCAGGTGAGGAATGGCACGATACGTGTCTATTTTGAGGAAGAGGGCTCTTATGTGACGATTCGCGACTATTCTCTCGACAACGACTATTTCTATGGCACGCTGGTGAGCGGCGATAGTTATGCTGACTTCCGACTCGTGAAGACGGCGAGCCCTAGTCGTTGGAACTACTACTGGTATGGCACCGATAGCTGGTATGACTCTTGGGATGATTATTATGGCTGGAGCAAGGAGCAGAACCCAGGGCTCTCTCTCTCAACCCGTTCCGATGAGAGAAAGGACAGCATAGGGAACGATGTTCCTAAGTTGATTCGCCGTGTGCATGGCGGTGCTTCCCATGGGGATAAGTAAAAAAGCTCCTCTGGAGAGAGGAGCTAGCAATGAAAAAGAGCGTTCCTTCGTATATGCAACTACGATGGAACGCTCTTTTCGTATCTTGTGACAATAATATATCCTTATTAAAAAGGTATATTACTTCTTCAACTTACCGTAACGGTTCATGAAGCGGTCTACGCGACCTGC
>CAVKXW010000212.1:0-5270 GCA_963660215.1 Bacteroidaceae bacterium
CGTTCCACAGTGTAAAGGCTCTGGCATCGCCCAAGTTGTCGAAACGAGCAACGCCGAAAGCCCCACGCCGATGTAAGTATATAATCTACCCTCACTAACAACGAACAAAAATGTCCGAAGCCAATGATGGCTGTATATAATACACCTCATGAGGCGTTCCCGTTGCTTTGTTCTTGACAACTTTTGCTCGAACTGCCAGATTCTTACACTGTCAAAACCAAAGCGTACAAAAACGCCTTAATACTATATGTAGTCTTCCCACCCCTCCTGCCAACGAGGCTTTCGGTGAGAGAAAAGACACTGCAAATATAGTAAATCCTATCGAAACCTCCAAACTTTTATAGAAAAAAGTGAAGGGAAACATTGCTTTTTCAAAATAAAGCACTATCTTTGCAGCATGTTTCATATAAAACGAGAAAGTAATGAGTACTAAAGAAACGCAACAAGCATTGGCTTTTGCTGCCATGTGCGTGGATTTGACAGCACAGGCAGAGGGATGCAGCAGGCTAGAAATGTATAATCGAATGAAAAAGGTTGGGCTGACACATGGTCTAACTACAAAGCTCGATGCACTACATACCCAGAGCAAAACATATGTAGTTGAAGCTTTGCAGCAAGCACTGCATCGCCTAGAAGGAAATATCTCACTACAACAAATATAATATGGTGTAAAGATTATGCGTAAAGTATATCATGGAGCTACTCACATCGTGGAATCCCCACTATGTCATATCGGACGAGACAATCTCGACTTCGGCAAGGGATTCTATGTTACTGACATTCGTAAGCAAGCCATTAACTGGGCAACTAGAGTTGTCAACTTAGGCTTGCCTCAATGGCTCAACATTTATGAACTGGATGAAGTTTATATCAAACAACATGCTCGTTGCAAGATATTTACTGCTTACGATGAAGAATGGCTAGACTTCATCGTAAAAAGCAGAGATGGCAAGAAACCCTGGAAAGAATTTGATTACGTAGAAGGCGGCATAGCTGATGACCGAGTCATCACAACGATAGAAGATTACTTAAATGGAGATATATCTATGGAATATGCCTTGAAACGCTTGTCAGAGCACCAGCCCAACAACCAAGTTTGCATTATCACACAAGAAATACTAGACGAGAGTTTGCAGTTCATCAAGGCAGAACCATTAAACGATTTAGCAAGAAAGGAGAATTCATCATGTTAAGAGATTCACAACTTTGGATGAAGATTGGTAGAATATGTAGCCAGTTAGCAAAGCGATTGGACATTTCGCCAGAAAGAGCATTTGATATTTTTCAGAAAAGCAAAACGAACGAACTGCTACATGATGAACGATCATTGCTCTACCTTATGAGCGACTTATACATCGTGGATGATGTCGTTATGGAACTACAAAAGGGTGTGTCATAAGTCCATGACGCACCCCTTTTTAACTATACTATATATACATACAGTAGTATAGAATAGAACTTTTACCTCTGTATTCTTCCTCCCGACGATGTCATATTATTGATGATTTCTTCTTCTGAAACCAAGTTCTGGTCACCTGGTATCGTATTCTTGATGGCACTCGCAGAAAGCGAGAAGTCGAGACAATACTGATTTTCATTGCCCCACTTCTGATGGGCGTGGATATAGGCTGCAACAAAGGCATCGCCTACACCCATAGGGTCTACTATCGGCTGTATATCGTATATTCTAGAGGTATAGAGCTTATCCTCCACGGCATCGTAGAGCAAGCCGCTGAGGGTATGATGGCTGCTGGCAATCTGATTACGTACCGCCATCACCATCTTCTTGCATTTCGGGAAGAGCTTGTGCATCTTGCGGAAGTAAGCCAAGTAAGCCTCCTTGTCTATCTCATAGTGTTCGTCCAATGCATCGAAAGGAATGTGAGCTACACCACTTGCCACCTCCCACTCGTTTTGGTCTCCAAAGATAATGTCGCTGTATTGCATCATCTGGAAGAGGACATCGTGTGGTTCCAAACCATATCCCCAGAGATTCTTGCGATAATTGATGTCACAAGCAATGGTGAGTCCATCCTTGACCGCAAGTTGGATGGCATCCATGGTAGACTCCATGGCATCACGGCTGATAGCGCAAGTGATGCCCGAACAATGGAACACGGCGGCATCTGCCAATACCTTCTCCCATTTCACCATGCCACGCTTCAAGGTATAGAAAGAAGAGTTCTTGCGATCGTACACCACACGGGAGTTACGCATCGCCACAGCCTCCTCGAAATAGTAAGTACCGAGACGATCGCCGCCACGCACCACATGAGAAACATTCAGACCATACTCCCGCAAGTGCATCAGTGCAGCCTCGCCCATCTCGCCATATGGCACTCGGGTAACATACTCCACGTTATCACCCAAATAAGCCAAGGAGATGGCGGCATTCGCCTCACTTCCTCCATAGTTGCCCTCCATTTGGTGTCCCTGGAATAAACGTTGATAACCTGGCTTAGACAATCTAAGCAATATTTCTCCGAAAGTTACAATCTTCGTTCTCATTGTTACATCTCCTTTAGTTTGTAATCATATAGATTATATTTTCCGATAATCACTAGGGAAAAACACCTTTCATCATTATCAAGGAAAAGAATAAAGGTGAAGTACTTTCCCATTCATTCCAAGAAAAAGTACTTCACCTTATTATATATATAGCAAGAATTACTTCTTAGCAACCAATTCCATTGTATCGCGAGCGATAACAATCTCCTCGTCGGTAGGAACTACCACTACCTTCACCTTGCTGTCGTCGGTAGAGATAACGCACTCCTTGCCGTGGATGGTGTCGTTCAACTCCTTGTTGATCTTTACACCGAGGAACTCCAAGCCTGCGCAAGCATCCTCACGAACATCGGTCTGGTTCTCACCAACACCAGCAGTGAAGACGATGGCATCTACGCCACCCATAGCTGCTGCGTAAGCACCGATGTACTTCTTGATGCGATATTTGTACATCTTGAGAGCCAAGATAGCCTTCTCATCGCCTTCGATAGATTCCTTCTCTACATCACGCATATCTGAAGAGATACCAGTGATACCGAGCACACCACTCTTCTTGTTCAAGAAGTCAGCCATCTCCTGTGGCTTCATGTTCAACTTCTCCATCAAGTATGTAACGGCAGAAGCATCAATGTCACCGCAACGAGAGCCCATCATCACACCAGCCAATGGGGTCAAACCCATAGAAGTATCCATGACCTTACCATTCAAGACTGCTGCGATAGAAGCACCGTTACCGATGTGGCAAGTGATGACCTTGGAGTTGTTTTGGTCGAGACCGAGAATCTCGCAAACACGCTTGGAAACATAGCGGTGAGAAGTTCCGTGGAAGCCATAACGACGTACGTGATACTTCTGATACAACTCGTAAGGGATGGCATAAAGATAAGCGTAATCAGGCATTGTGCTGTGGAAAGCGTTGTCGAACACGCAAACCTGAGGTGTGCCTGGCATCAAAGCGTCAACAGCACGGATACCCTTCAAGTGACCAGCGTTGTGAACAGGGGCGAGGTCGCAAAGTTCCTCGATACCATCCTCCACGCTCTTGTCGACGATAACACTCTCCTTGTACTTATCGCCACCCTGTACGACACGGTGACCCACAGCGTCGATTTCGCTCAAGTCCTTGATAGCGCCAATCTCTGGGTCGAGCAAGCACTTGAACACGAAGTTCACGCCTTCCTTGTGGTCAGGCATGTCGTGCATAATCTGCTTCTTCTCGCCGCTAGGCAATGTTACCTTGATGAAAGCGTTGTCGAGACCGATACGCTCTACACCACCCTGAGCCAATACTGACTCATCGTCCATATTATATAATTTGTACTTGATAGAAGAACTACCACAGTTCAGTACCAATACTTTCATAATTGTAATGTTAAATGTTGAATGTTAAATGTTAAATTAGGCATACGCCCTATTATCTGCGTCATCTGCGAAATCTGCGAGAGATTACGCCTTCTTAGCATCCTGTGCCTGGCAAGCTGTGATAGCCACCATGTAGTAGATGTCGTCTACGGAGCAACCACGAGAGAGGTCGTTCACTGGGCGAGCGATACCCTGGAGGATAGGACCGATGGCGATGGCACCACCCAAGCGCTGAACGAGCTTGTAGCCGATGTTACCAACCTCAAGGTTTGGTACTACCAATACGTTTGCCTTACCTGCCACGTCAGAACCTGGAGCCTTCTTGGCTGCAACCTCAGGAACGAGGGCTGCGTCAGCCTGAAGCTCACCATCGAGATGAAGCTCTGGGAACTTCTCCTTGGCGATGGCAACGGCATCCTTCACCTTGTCGATGATGTAAACGCTCTTGCCTGTCTCCTTGTTGATGGCATCCTTGGCACTACCCTTGGTAGAGAAGCTAAGCATAGCCACGTTTGGCTCTGCGATACCAGCCACAGAGTGAGCTGTCTGAGCAGTAGTGTAAGCAATCTGAGCAAGCTGGTCGGCTGTTGGGTTAGGAGTTACAGCAACGTCACCCATTACCACAACGCCATCCTGACCATACTGCTTCTGGTCGGTGATGAGCAACATAGCACCACTTACGCAAGTGATACCTGGAGTACACTTGATAATCTGGAGAGCTGGGCGAAGCGTGTCGCCAGTAGTGCTCAATGCACCAGAAATCTGGCCATCAGCCCCCTCTGTCTTGATAATCATACAACCGAGGTAGAGATTGTTCTTGGTTACGAGTTCACGAGCCTGCTCTACGGTCATGCCCTTCTTCTTGCGAAGTTCGGCGAGCTTCTCAGCATACTCCTCAGTCTTAGGGTTGTTTTGTGGATCAACGATAGTAGCCTTGTCGATGTTGTTAAGACCCCACTGTGCAGCGAGATTCTTAATGTTGGCAGGGTTACCGATGAGGATGATGTCTGCGAGATCATCAGCCAGTACTTTATCGGCTGCTTTCAAAGTACGCTCCTCTTCTGCTTCAGGGAGCACGATGCGCTGCTTGTCAGCTTTAGCGCGAGCTACGATTTGCTGTAATAAATCCATTGTTTTTTATCTTTATATAATTTGTTTTGTCTATTTGCTATATCGACTTTGCAAAAGTACACAATTTCTTTTGAATATACCTTATTATATTGTGTAAAAAAAGCTAAATCGAAAGATATTTGGCATCGTAAAGGTTTACGCTTACCTTTTCTTTCGATTTAGCTCATATACTTATATCATTTCCTGCGTGAGAATGCTCTCCAGTTCCTCTGCTGAGAGACGGAGTTTGAACTCGCCCTTGATGGCAACGCTGATGCGACCAGTCTCCT
>CAVKXW010000213.1:0-5238 GCA_963660215.1 Bacteroidaceae bacterium
CAATATATCTTGGCTGCCTGAAATTCCTGAGCATTGGGAGATTAAACCTGTTCGCTCGCTTCTTCGAGAAGTTGTTGATAAGTCTGAAACAGGAGAAGAGGAATTGTTGAGTCTTTCCCAATATACTGGCGTTTCTTATAAAAAGGAGGCAAAGAATGTTGGCATGTTTGAAGCGGAAAGTACTGTTGGATATAAGAAGGTGAAAGCAGGACAGTTTGTAATGAATATTATGCTTGCTTGGAATGGTAGTTATGCGGTTTCAGATTTGGATGGTATCATAAGCCCAGCTTATTGCGTATTTGATTTCATTTCAGATTGTGATAAAATGTACTATCATTATTTGTTGCGATTGGGAATATATTCTGGTGCTTTTAAAACTGCGTCACGAGGAATCATAGATAGCCGTTTGAGACTTTATCCAAATCGCTTCTATCCTTTCCCAATTATTTGCCCTCCAATAGAAGAGCAACATGCCATCGTCTCATACATCACAGAGCGAACGTCAAAGATAGATTCTCTTGTTGAGAAGTTGAACAAGGAAATCGAGTGCATCAAGGAATACAAGCAACGCTTGATTTCGGATGTCGTAACAGGTCAAATTAAAATATGTTAGTTATGAGTAATGACAATAATAATTCGGGTTGTTTTGCGGTAGTATTGGGTATTATTGCAATAATAGTTGTCCTTTATATCGTTTTAGGTTTCTTTGGTAATCTGTTCGCTTATCATAATACAGGGAATACTGATGCAGCTAACGGTGCAGGTATCTTTTTCTTGTTGATAATAGGAGTTATAGGTGTTGTTCTATATATAAAGAATAATTAGGTTACGATTATGGATACATCAGAAACAGGACTTGAAAAGATCATCGTGGATTGGTTGCGTGACAAGAATGGGTATGAGCAAGCCAACCCTCACGACTATAACAAAACTTACGCCTTGGTGGATAAGTGGGTGGAATGCTTTGTTTCTGCTACACAGCCCGACAAGGTGAGCTGTTCTATGTGCTTCGCCTCTCCATCGGAGAAGCAGAAGTTCTTTACTCGTTTGGCAGGAGAAATCACCAAGCGAGGAGTCGTTGATGTGCTTCGAAAAGGATATAAGTTTAATGGCGTAACCTTCGACTTGTATTATCCTTTGCCTTCCGAACTGAACCCAACTGCCAAGGCAGCCTATAAGCAGAACATCTACGGTGTGATTCGACAGGTGATGTATTCCACGCAAAATACCAATGAGATAGACTTCGTGGTATTCATCAATGGCTTGCCGCTCGCCACTTTCGAGCTGAAGAACAACTTTACAGGACAGACCTACGAGAATGCCATCAAGCAATATCAAACCGAGCGAGACCCCAAGGAACTGCTCTTGCAGAAAAAACGCTGTGCCGTTCATTTTGCCTTGGACGACCAGCAAGTATGGATGTGTACCGCCTTGGTAGGTAAGGACTCTTGGTTTTTGCCATTCAACCGTGGTGTGAATGGAGGCGCAGGAAATCCTGTCATCCCCAATGACACGATGACTTCCTATCTCTGGAAAGATATATTCACCAAGCCAACTCTTAGCAATATTATCGAGAACTTCGCCCAAGTGATTGTTACCAAGGAAAAGGACAAGGTGACAAAGAAAGTGACTACCAAGGAAAAGGTTATCTGGCCTCGCTATCACCAGTTGGATGTGGTTCGTTCTCTCATCGCTCATACCAAGACACATGCCATCGGGCGCAGATACTTGATTCAGCATAGCGCAGGAAGTGGCAAGTCCAATTCCATTACTTGGCTTGCTTATCAACTTGTCACGCTCTTGAAAAAACAAGAACCTTTCTTTGATTCGGTCATCGTCATCACAGACCGAGTGAACCTCGACAAGCAGATGCGTGACAATATCAACGCATTCCAAAGGTTGAGTAATGTCGTAGGGTGGGCGGATAAATCAGAAACCTTGCGACAATTATTGCAAGGAGGCAAGAAGATAATCGTCTCGACCATCAATAAGTTTAGTTTCATCCTCGATGAGATAGGTAGCTCATTAAAAGACAAGCGTTTCGCCATCATCATAGATGAGGCTCACAGCAGTCAGAATGGTGCGATGTCGGCAAATCTCGCCACAGGTATTTCGGGGTATGCTGCACCTAAGCCATACGAATTGCCTGATGATTTGGGGTATGCGATGGCTGCGGATGATGGACCAAGTGCAGAGTGGGAACCTGAGGAGGAAGATACCGATGATAAAATCAATCGTATTCTGAAAGGGCGTAAGTTGGCGAAGAATGCCAACTACTATGCCTTTACCGCAACTCCCAAGAACAAGACCTTGGAGATGTTTGGCGAGAAATCGTATGATGAGGAAGGGCAGGCTCACTTCAAACCTTTCCATGAATATACGATGAAGCAAGCCATCGAGGAAGGTTTTATTCTTGATGTGCTGAAATACTATACGCCTTATAGCTCTTACTATCGCATACTGAAGACGGCGGAAGACGACCCTGAGTATGACAAGAAGAAAGCACAGGGCAAACTGCGTGCATACGTGGAAGCACAACCAGAGACCATCGAGAAAAAAGCTGAGATTATCGTGCAGCACTTCTGTAGCAAAGTCTATATGAAGATAGGTGGCAAGGCTCGTGCGATGGTGGTAACGTCTTCCATAGAGCGTGCTATCGAGTTTTATAAGGTTATCACACAAAAACTCAAAGACCGCAACAGCCCTTATCGTGCTATCGTGGCTTTCACGGATAAGGTGATAGATGGGCAACTCGTAACGGAATCAAGTCTGAACGGTTTCCCTTCTGCCGAGATAGAAACGAGGATGGAAGAGGAACCTTATCGCATCTTGATCGTGGCAAACAAATTCCAAACAGGTTACGACCAACCTTTGCTTCATACGATGTATGTGGATAAGCAACTCGCTGGCGTGAAGGCTGTGCAAACCTTGTCTCGCTTGAACCGTTGCCATCCGAAGAAACAAGATACCTTTGTGCTTGACTTTGCCAATGACCCAGAGGTGATAAGAAAGTCATTTCAGGAGTACTATAAGACAACGGTCTTGGTTGGCGAGTCGGACGTAAACAAGTTGAATGACCTTATAGAGAAGATAGAGGGCTATAACTTCTATGAGCAGACGAACATAGAGCAGGTGGTGGAACTCAAACTGTCGGGCAAGGATGAAGACCGCCCTAAGATAGATGCCATCTTGGATGCCGTGACCGCAAGGTTCAAGGAAGAATTGGATGAGGATGGACAGATAGACTGCAAGAGTGCCATCAAAAACTTCAATCGTAGTTATCCTTACTTTTCTTCCATCATGCCATTCGAAAGTCCTGAGTGGGAGAAGCAATATATCTTCTTCTCCTTATTGGTGAAGAAACTGCCAAAGTTGAAAATCGACGATAATACGGAGGGGATTATTGACAATGTGGATTTTGACAAGTACCGTTTGGTGAAGGAAGAGGAACGGCAGATAGTCTTGGAGAATGAAAATGCAGAGGTAAAGCCTGTGCCTGTGGGACAAGGCGGTGGAAAACCTCAACCAGAGATGGAAGCCCTTTCTACGATAGTCAAGGACTTCAACGACCTGTTTGGCAATATCGACTGGAAGAACCGTGATGAGGTGCAGCGACAAATCAATGAGTTGCCGAAACGTATCGCTGGCAGTACTGATTTTGTTAATGCGGTGAAGAATGGGGATAGCCAAGTGGCGCAAATCACATTCTATGATGACATGATAACTATTGTGGCAGCAATGTTGGAAGAGAAAACGGAGTTTGTACAGACTTACTTCAGTAACTCTGATTTCCAAAACTTTGTAAATGCAAGGGTGTATCAGGCGGCTGTGAGCCAACTGAGGTAGGTCTTCAGCCTACATTTCCTGTAAGATATAGGGATAAAAGGGGATGATGATAAGAGTAAAGCCTGAAAGAATAGGAAGAGTGGGTTAATCATAAGCTTTAACTACTTAGTTATAACCTCTGATTAGGTAATTATAAGTTATAACTAGTTAATCATAACCTATGATTAACTCACTCTTATATATCTATGATATTTTAATATGGTAATTATCAGGTTATTATACCATATCTGTAAGGTTAATCAGTAGGGACTCCTTTCTTATTTTGCTGTGTGAATCGGATTTTAACATAATAACCTTGGCGTTCTCGGATATTATGCGTACTTTTGTACCTAACTAACAATCAGTAGCAATGGCAAAATATATCAAACAACAGTTGCCCGATCTCAATGGCAAGGGAGAAGACAAAAGCTATTATCGCATCCAGAAATATGGCAATGTGAGTACCAAGGAACTGCTTCACCGCATTTGCGACAGGGGAGGCAGCGGTCTGAGCCGTGGCACAGTGATTAATGTGTTGGAGACCGTATCCGACGAGCTGGCTTATCTGCTGGGCGACGGTTATTCGGTGACGATAGATGGTATCGGCACTTTCTCGGCAAGCATCGGTGTTAAAGAGGACAAGGAACAGGACGCGATGGATGGCGAGGAGGTGAAGCGAAACGCTCGAAGCCTGGAGGTAAAGAACGTGACTTACCGTTCGGACAAGGCACTGGTGAAGATGGTGGGTCGCCAGTGTGAGCTGGAGCGTGCTGGCGTTCGCCGAGTGCATCACTCCAAATATAATAAGGAGGAACGCTTGCAACTCGCCCTTGACTATCTTTCCAACCCAGCCCATCCTTGTATGCGCATCGCCGACTATGTGGAGCTGACAGGATTGTCTCGCACCACCGCCACGCTGGAACTGCAAGAGTTCAGGAAGAATCCAGAGTCGGGGATTGATACGAGTGGCAGAGGGACATCTAAGGTGTATGTAAAGAGAAGTAACTAATAGCTATGCAATACAAGAATATCATATTTGACTTAGGCAATGTCTTGGTGCGCCTGGATACAAAGGGATGTATGGATGCATTCAAGGCGATAGGAATGGGGCGACTCACCGATATGGAGAGTTGCCCAGAAAGTAAGGAATTAATGGGCAAACTGGGTGTGGGCTTGATTTCAACTGAGCAGTTTTGCGATGAGGCTCGCCTGCTGACAGGTTCTTCTGCCACAGATGCGGAAATCATAGATGCTGCCAACAAGATGTTGGTGGAGATACCCGATGAGAAGAAGCTGTGGCTGTTGTCACTTCGTGACAAGGGCTATCGCCTGTTCCTCCTAAGTAATACCATCGACATCCATTGGGATTATTGTGTGGAGCATTTGTTCCCATTGGTTACCACAGGATTGAAT
>CAVKXW010000214.1:0-5193 GCA_963660215.1 Bacteroidaceae bacterium
AGCATTATCCACAAGCCATCCGCTTTCATGGCGAGCATCGCCTCATCGACAAGGTTGCCTTCCACTATCTTTGCCCTGTCATCCGCTGGATAGACGACAAGCAGAATGGCAAGGAGCGACCTATCGTGTACATCGACTTCGACTGCCTACACGACAATTACATGAAGGCGACCAGCTCGATGCACAAGGCTTACGAGATGCTGATAGAGTATTATAATGTATATATTGTAGCCTCAGCACCGACCAACGACCACGCCTACATGGCGATGGTACAGGACTGGGTGGAGGAATACCTCTCTGCCCCAGCCTACAACCACATCATCTTCAGCAACCAGAAAAACCTCTTGTATGGCGACTACTTCATCGACCCACATCCATGCGAGGAGTTCATGGGAACAACCTTGGAATATGGCAGCGATGAATTCAAGACCTTTGAGGAAATCATCACGTTCTTCGAGCGACTTGGAGGGCAGTAAAACCTAACGTTCTACCGAACAAAAGGTATACTTGGGGTAAACCTGAGGTAAACTTGAGGTAAACTTGGTACGGACAAAAGGCGAAGAAGCACCGATGTTGTACCAAACAATTATAACAGAAAAGACGGAGCAATCAATACTCCGTCTTTTCTGTATTCTCTTCCCACATGCGGAAGGCTCCTAGAGCCTCGTCACGCAGCAGCATCACCATCGGCTTGTGGCGGTCTTCTATCTTACGGTCTATCTCCTCGTAGATAAACTCATCGTCAAAGCCTATCTTTGCCGCGTCCTTGCGGTCATTGGCATAATAGATACGGTCGAGGTGCGCCCAGTAGATGGCGCCCAAGCACATCGGACATGGTTCGCAAGAGGTATAAATCTCGCAACCCTCCAAATTAAAGGTCTTCAACTTGCAGCAAGCCTGGCGGATGGTGTTCACCTCGGCATGAGCCGTAGGGTCTTGGTCGATGGTCACGCTGTTGGATGCCTCGGCGATGACGATTCCATCCTTGGCAACGACTGCCCCGAAAGGGCCACCGCCGTTCTTCACACTATTCTCCGAGAGCGCAATGGCTCTACGCATCAATTCTTCTTTTGTCATAAATTTACTCTTGATTTAGTCTGTTTATAATCAGCATTTTATTCCCATCACGAAATGGGGCTACAAATATACGAAAAAGAATTGATATGGCAACCTTTTCCTTGCTTTTTATTTTCCCATTAAGACGTTTTAGGGAGAAAACCTCCCTTTCCTTCGGTTATCACAGAAAATTATGCTACCTTTGCACTTATGAATCAGAACAACATCTCAGCCACAGAACTATTCGACAGAGTAAGGGAGCTATTGATGCTCCCCGACCTGGAGCCAAAGACTCGCAACAAGATGATGCATGATACGCTCATTCTTTGTTGCCACGAGGGAGTGAAAGATACCCAGCAGGCATTCGGCAACCTCTTCTCGCAGGTGGACTATCTCTGCAGGATGCGTGGCATCAGCATACCAGACAAGATTGCCATCCAGACGATGCGCCGACACAGCAACAAGCAGGAGGCGTTGTCGGGCGAAGACTTGAAATACGACGCTCGTGCCTTGGCACTCTTCATCTCCGCTGTGTTCGGGGTGGATGTACCCCACGAGTTGACCGTGCTCATCCCTCACACCAACCGTCCCCACAAGAAGGGACTGGAAATCAACAACCGTCGCATCCGCTGCATCGCCAAGAATTGGGACGGAGACTTCATCCGCGTGGACATCGACCAAGATACCGACGAGGAGGAATATCTCGTGTGTCTCAAGGACGAAGATAACAACATCGACCATACTTACATCACCGACCTACTGCGTGAGGGTATGCAGCTCAACCTGCTCGACTGTCAGGTAAAACAACCGATAGTGACCCCTCGCCTCATCGTGGTGGAGCCAGATTATCTAGTGGACATCAGTAGCATCGCCGCTTGCTTCACCGAATACGGACACCATCCCCTGCTCCATCTCCTCAACCAGATGAAGCCAAGAGCCAACACTCAAGCCACCCTGCTCGGTAACTTTGCAGGCGCAGCCCTCGACGACATCATTAACAGCCATGGCAAATACCAGGTGAACGAGACCATCAAGAGCAATTTTAGGGAGAAAGCCCTGGAGTTTTGCACCTGTCCTTGGTTTGACGGCAAGAAGTTCTATAGCGATGCCAACCTACAAGCTTACAATCTGCAACAGGTTGTGGACATTCTCTTTCCTCACACAGCCGAGCAAGCCAAGAACCAAGCCAAGATGGCTTCCTTCCGAGACGAGCCACTCTACGAGAGACAGAAAGCCATCCTGGAGCCTTCGTTCGTTTGCGAGGCACTGGGCATACAGGGACGTGTGGACTTGATGACCACCGACTGCAAGTTGCTCGTGGAGCAGAAGTCGGGACGCAACATGAACATCGAGACCCACCAAGCAGACCCTAGCTATCACAGCTATCAACTGACACCCCACTATGTGCAGTTGCTGCTGTACTATGGTGTGCTGCAACACAACTTCAAGTTGGGCAACAACTCGGTGAATATCCGTCTGCTCTACTCCAAGTACCAACCGCAAGACGGTCTGATGGTGGTGGCTTACTACCAGAAGCTCTTCCGTGAGGCGATAGAATATCGCAACCAACTCGTAGCCGCCTCATTCGAGATAGCCAGAGAGGGATTCGAGCACACACTCAACGAGTTCACCCCCGACGTGCTCAACGTGGCAGGAGCACAGGATTTCTTCTACAACAAGTACCTGAAGCCTCAGCTTGCCGCCATCACCGACCCACTCCACCAACTCTCACCATTGGAGGAAGCTTACTTCTGCCGCATGATGACTTTTGTGCTGCGAGAGCAGATGATAAGCAAGGTGGGCGCACAGGAAGGCACCAACACATCAAGCTCAGACCTTTGGACCATGCCGCTCGCCGAGAAGAAGGACGCAGGCAACATCTACACCGACCTGCACATCACCCGAAAGGAGAAGAGCAGTGAGGGCAACGGCTACGACACCATCACCCTCGACGTGCCCGACCAAGGCAAGGATTTTCTACCAAACTTCCGCATCGGCGACATGGTATATCTCTATACCTACAAGCTAAAGGAAGAGCCCGACGTGAGAAAGGCTATATTATATAAAGGTGTGCTGCAAGAGATTCACACCCACGAAATCGTGGTACATCTGAACGACGGACAGCAGAACGCCGACATCTTCGAGATGGACAAGCCTTACGCCATCGAGCACGGCACCACTGACGCTAGCACTGGCGGAAGCATCCGCAACCTGCACCAGTTTATCTGTGCTCCGCAAGAGAAACGTGACTTGCTCTTGGGGCAACGTACTCCTCGCCGTGATACAAGCCTTCAGCTCACCAAGCATTACGACGATGTACTCGATGACATCATCCTCCGTGCCAAGCAAGCACAGGATTACTTCCTGCTCGTGGGACCTCCGGGAACAGGAAAGACGAGTCGTGCCCTCAAGTTCATGGTGGAAGAAGCACTGAATGATGGAACTGCCTCCTCCATATTGCTCATGTCTTACACCAACCGAGCCGTAGACGAGATATGTGAGATGCTGGTGGATTCAAGCATTCCTTTCCTTCGCTTGGGCAGCGAATACTCTTGCGACGAGAGATTCCGCCCCTACTTGATAGAGAAGGCGATAGCCCAATGTCCGAAGCTCGAAGCCATCAAGCAATATATAATAGGTACGCGCGTAATCGTGGGCACCACCTCGATGATGACTTCCAAGCCGTTCATCTTCAACCTGAAGCACTTCAAGCTCGCCATCATCGACGAGTCGAGCCAGATATTGGAGCCAAACCTCATCGGATTGCTCTCCGTCGTGGATAAGTTCATCCTCATCGGCGACTACAAGCAGCTACCTGCCGTGGTGCAACAGAGCGAGCAAGACTCAGCCATCCCGACCATCCACGACAGCCAGAAGAACGGAGTCATCGACATGAGCATCCTGCAAGACATCTGTCTCACCAACTGCCGCAATTCCCTCTTCGAACGACTCATCCACTGGGAAGACCACGAGGGAAGGACTGATTTCATCGGCATTCTTCGCCGACAAGGCAGAATGCACCCAGAAATAGCGGAGTTTCCGAACAAGATGTTCTACCGCAGGGAGAAGTTGGAACCTGTGCCTTGTCCGCACCAGTTGGAGACGGAGCTAAGCTACACCCTCCCATCGCTCGACGCACTCGACGACATACTGAAGGCGCATCGCATGATTTTCATCCCGTCGGCATTCTGCAAGGAGCCGAACGTATCCGACAAGATAAACGCCAACGAGGCAGACATCGTGGTAGACCTGTTGCGCCGCATCCACCGCTTCTATGGCAAGGACTTCAACGCACAGAAGACGGTAGGTGTCATCGTGCCTTACCGCAACCAGATAGCCATGGTGCGCAAGGGCATCGAAAAGCTCGGCATCCCCGAGCTGGAGAAGATAAGCATCGACACCGTGGAGCGATACCAGGGCAGTCAGCGAGATGTCATCATCTACAGTTTCACGATACAGAACATCTGGCAGCTGGACTTCCTCGCCGGCAACAGTTTTGTAGAGGACGGCGACATCATCGACCGCAAGCTCAACGTGGCGATTACTAGGGCTAGAAAGCAGATGATTATGACAGGCAACCCAGAGATATTGCACAATAATCAGATTTTTAATGAATTAATGCGATATGTGAAGGAAAAAGGAGGTTTTTACGATAAAAGCCCCAACTTTTACGAAATTTAATTGAAAAAGTTTGGCGATACGGAAATAAAGTCCTATCTTTGCAATCGAATAAGAACAAAAGGATAAAAATAGAGACATAACGAGATATGGGATTCCGGTGCTACACTGGCACTGGAATTCTTTATTTTTTATGCCTCTAAGAAACATATTATTAATAACATTAAACAACAAAAAGGATTATGGCTTACATGTCACAAGAAGGCTACGACAAACTCGTAGCTGAGCTGAAACAGCTTGTTTCTGTAGAGCGCCCTAAGGCATCAGCCGCAATTGCTGAAGCCCGAGACAAGGGTGACCTGAGTGAGAACTCTGAGTATGATGCCGCCAAGGAGGCACAGGCTCATCTAGAAGATAAGATCAACCGCCTGAAGCTCACCATTGCCGAGGCAAAGATCATCGATACCAAGCAGCTCAGCACCGACTGCGTGCAGATTATGTCGAAGGTAGAGATGACCA
>CAVKXW010000215.1:0-5169 GCA_963660215.1 Bacteroidaceae bacterium
ACCTATAGATGTCGGGAATAAAATTCGCTTATATTGTCTTCGACTTTCTGACAAGATTTTGGTATTTGGCAATGGAGACATAAAGGATGCAAGGAGTTGGCAACAAAGCGAGACCTTAACTCCATACGTAAAACTACTGATTGATACCAGTCGTTTTGTTCAATCACGTATTAAGAACGGAACGATAGTATTAGTTGACAAAGAAATTATTGGCAATTTAAATTTCACAAGAAATGAAGAGAAGTAAGATTTTAGAAGAACGCAGACAAAGCGTGAATCCCAAAATTCGCAAATCCGTAGATTTGTCTTTCCAAATTGTCGATAGAATACATGACATCTTGGAAGCAAAAGGATTGAAACAAAAAGATTTGGCTATGCTTTTAGGGAAAAGTGAAGCAGAAATAAGCAAGTGGATGCGTGGCACTCACAATTTCACGATTGACACTCTTGTGTCCATCGAAGATGCACTTCAAGCCCCTATTCTAAACGTCGTCCATCAAGATTTGGAAATGTGTGTATGAAACGAAAGTAATTACACTAACTTTGTGCGCAAATTATATAGGCATGAATAAAAAGAATACAAAAGAGACTATATCCGAAGAACCATCAGAAAGATTCGACCTGAACATGGCATCGAACCTTCGAGGTGTTGTCCATGATAAGATTTCGGGTAGATTTTACAAATTGAAATACCACGATGAAAAGGCATTCATCGCTGATGACTTTCTGAAAGAAATGGAATCCTTGGATATAGAAACTTTCAAGGACAAGGAACATACCGACCCTTACCAAGGATACCATTGGAGCAAAAAGGAACTTACTTTGCTTCGGTTCAAGAACTTCGACTGCTGCCTGAATGCACATGCAAGCGATACCAGTTTGGAGTTTGAGAAAGTCTCAACCTACTATGATATAAAAGTCACCCACTATACTTCCAAAGATGTCATCGACTTATTGCTTCAACTTGACAAAGACATGCCTTCCATTATCAAGACCTGCAAGGCAGACATCCTGAAAGCTGAGAAGAAAGCCAAGATGAAAGCATTAAGCAAAACGACGGTTGCTTCGGTAGTCAAAGCGACTTTGAAAGGTACGGGCATCAAGTACAAACTGGACTTACATGACACCCAAGCCTACCTGACAGTGAAGCTCGACAAGAACTTGGAAACCAAGTTTGCGCTTTCATACAAGGATTTCATGAAGAAAATAGTACATGTCGTTTCCACTGTGGAACAATTGAACTCCATCATGCGAAGCCTCGGACAACCACTCAGAATCAAGAGTACTTATTTCAGAATCAACAAAGATACAGACTGGGAGGAATCTAAATGACAAAAGAATGCACTGATACAACCATCAGCAAGGCTTTGCTGAACGAAATCGTAGATTCCGTCCATAACGAGCATGACTTGGAGAAGCTACAGAAGAAATGGCTCATAGAAAACATCTATCGCATTTTCCGACAGGATTGTCCTGAGAGCAACGTCAACACTCAAATAGACGAGCTCTTCGACAAGCTGAAATCGGAAGGCATCAAATATGAAATCAAGAAGGCCGGATTTGGCTATCAAGCCAAGGAAACTCCCATCATCCATCTACAGCATCTCGACTTGGAACTCACAAAATCAAACGGTTGGGAATTAGGAAAGGGAGATTACAAAGGCATTGACGCTCATATCTTCGACCAATATACCTCTGTAAGATTCACCTGGGTTTCCCCTGCCGATGCTGTCAAATTTCTCAGAGAAATCGACACGCTCATTCCGCAATGGATAGAGACAGAATGGCCAAAGACGCTGCTCGAAGCACAGAAGAAAGCCAAGATGAGAGCGATGAGCGAGAACACCATCAAGACAATGGTTTCCTTGAAGATGAAAGACGCGGGCATCCCATACGCTTTCATCTACCAAAAGCAAAGGGTGAAGGTGATATTCAACATGGGGCACAACACTCAAATGGAAATGTTCATCTCGCACAAGAAATTCCAAGAGCAGATAGACAAAGTGATACAAAACGCAAAGGCTATCAAGGAACTCATGGATGAGACCGACATTACCATATCAATGAAAAAAGTAGACAAATATTTAACTTGGAACGAATAAAATCATGGCAATCAATATAGATACAACAGAACTCAAGACCATCCTCGACTGCACACCAGCCGAGCAAAACATCATGTTGGTGGGCAAGCATGGCATTGGCAAGTCTCAGATACTCACCCACTACTTCCAAGAAAAAAGGATGCCCGTCATCGCCCTTTTCTTAGGACAGATGAGCGACCCTGGCGACCTCATCGGGCTTCCATCGAAAGATGAGAAAACTGGCAAGACGGAGTTTCTGCCTCCATACTGGTTTCCTATCGACAACCAACCCATCGTTCTTTTCCTTGACGAGTTGAACCGTGCTCGCCCAGAGGTATTGCAAACCATCATGGACCTTGCCCTCAATCGCAAATTGGCAGGCAAGCAGCTCCCTGAGGGCAGCATCGTCATATCCGCCGTCAACGAAGGCGAGGAATACCAACTCACCGACCTTGACCCTGCCTTGGTGTCACGCTTCAATGTTTACCACTTTCGCCCTACGGTGGAGGAATGGCTCTTGTGGGCTGCCCAAAACAACCTCGACAGCCGTGTCATCGACTTCATACAAGACTCCCCGACCTTCCTCGACAGCGACGAGCGCAATGCCAACATGATAGACACAGGATTGGAAAAGACTCCCGACAGAAGAGCTTGGCACAAAGTTTCTGATTGCATTTCTCCTATCAGAGAATTCGGCGATGTCCACAAGAAACTCGTGGCTGGCATCGTTGGTGCGCAAGCAGCCAGCAAGTTCTTCGCATTTGTCGCCAACAACCGTATCGTTACAGGCAAGGATGTGTTGCTGCATTTCTCCAAGGTTAAGAAACAATTATCCGCATACGATACCCACCAGCTATCGGTAGTCAACGACTCCATCTTCCGTCTTTTGGAAACCCAGAAGATGAAGGAAAAAGAGAAAGCCACCGCCAACAAGGGGTTGACCTCCTACATCGACCTCCTTTTTGCGGAATCGAAGAAAGAAGCCACAGCCCATTTCGCCTCCATTTTTGAGAAAGGTACTTACCCTAACGCCATCATGTACATGATGACTGAGACACCGCAAGTATATCAGCAGATTATGAAGTTCATCAGTGGGCTGTAATTATTTTTAGGAGAAAGCTTATCCCATCCAAACACCTAAGAGATGAAAAAGAAGAAAGAAGAGAATGACTTCCAAACAATAGCAGAGCATTGGTTCTTGGCAGAGCCAGTGCTCTTTGCTACCTATTGTTCACACCATCTGAAGCCAAACGCCAACATGTCTTGCACGATGAGAACAGGAAAAGGTTGCATCGAGTATAATCCAGAGCTTACTCATCTTCTCACAGAGCAAGCCATAGAAGAATACTTGAAAGTGGAGATGATTAGAATCCTCCTCAAACATCCTTACGACCGACAGCCGAAGGATTGCTCTGCCTTGGCTTGTACCTTGGGAAGCGACTGCACTTTGTCTTCTTACTATGATGCATGGAGATACGCCCAACTTGCCAAGCCTTCCGACTTTCAACTACCAGAAAAGGAATACTTCGAATGGTACGCCATCAATATCGACAAACTGTTGAAGAGCGAAGGGAATTCTTCTGATAATAAATCATCAGATGAAGGCTCATCATCAAAAGGTGGCACTTCATCAGATGACAATACTTCATCTGAAGGAATATCTTCCTCGGAAGGCAACTCATCTTCAGAAAGCAGAAACTCTTCAGAGAACAGCAAGGCTAAAGCCGAGCAATCCGCTCTTTGGGAAGAAGACGAGTTGATGCAAATATCCATCAACACCATCATTGAGAACGCCAAAAGTTGGGGTACGATACCAGGAAACTTGGTGGAAGAAATCATCGCATCAACCAAGGCTCGCATTGACTACAGAAAAGTTCTCTCAGGATTTCGCGCCAGTTGTATATCCACACGCCGAACCCTCACAAGGATGCGCCCTAATCGCCGAACAGGGTTTCAAAACATGGGTAGCATCTACCGTTACAAGACCAATATTCTGGTGGCAGTAGATGTCAGTGGTTCTGTCAACAGCAATAGCCTTGCACATTTCTATTCCGTCATCAATCGCTTCTTCCATTATGGCATCGAGAACATCGATGTCATGCAGTTCGATTGCGTGGAAGGAGAAGTGAAGAGTATCAAGAAGGCATCTCGCAAGATAGAGATATTTGGCAGAGGCGGCACAGATTTCCAATGTGTCATCGACTACGCCCAGCAAGCAAAATGCTATGATGGGGTCATCATCATGACAGACGGCTATGCGCCACCCCCAACCCTTCCTCTCCATTTTCGTCCTCACCTATTATGGATATGCGAGAACGAAGACTCATTCAACCACCACCATGAATGGATGGAAAAACTAGGGCGAGTATGTACCATCTGTCTGTAAGAGGTGCGAAAACAAAGCCTCCTCACTGCTATCTTTATCATAACAGAGAGGAGGCTTACTTCCTACATATAAACATTACTCTTACGAGTATTTCAATCATCCAAGAGTTGCTTTGCGGACTTCTCCACAACATTCCCTTTCCCATCGCTAACGACAACAGGACGATTATACAAAGCCTTTTCTATCAACATCTCATGTTGGGCTTCCGCAAGACCAGATTCTACTTTGTTGAGAAAATCTTCTATTTCGTATTCACTCATAATTCTTTATGATTTCAAATTTAACCTTATCCTTTATTTTTAATGGAACATTCATTCCACCAAAAGCAATTCGTTCACCACGATTATTACTATTATCGTATAGCACCCAAATATCCACTTCTTTCATAAATATCTCAAAGAGATTCCTAATGCCAGCCTTGTATCTCCGCTCGATGACAGGAAGTGGAATATTATGACCGCCACTTGCCACCCTTGCAGCCACACGCCTCTTTGCCAACTCTACGCTATCAAGCCAGAAGAACAGCAGATGTACCATATATCCTTGCTGATGCGCTCGCCTTACAAGATTGATATACGATTTGGTCGCCAATGTCGTTTCTATCGAAAAGGACTCACCAGCTTCCAGCAACTCACCTATCCTCTTCAGCATCAAGCGACCAGCCTCTATCGCAACCCCTTCGGGATTGAAAGGCGACAAGCC
>CAVKXW010000216.1:0-5160 GCA_963660215.1 Bacteroidaceae bacterium
CCGACTTCCCTTTTCCTTACTAGACTATTGTGCCTCCAAGTAAATAACCCTAGAAGACCAGCAGTTCTTCTTGCCCCAATCCACATCGTGGGTATAAGGCATTTCCAAACCGTGTTCCATCAGGTACTTGCCAGAGTAAGCCTTGCCCTCACAGTCGAGAGGCTTGTTGTCGATGACATCCAGTTCACGCACCTTGTACATCTTGTTGGCATCGAGGCCAGCCATCTTCACTCTTGGCAAGTGACAGTTGTAGAAGTTGGCAAGCTTCCACCAGTAGAACACAGCCTTGTCCTTAGCCTCACTCACGTACATGATGGACGACAAGCCCTGGTTGTCGAATGGAGAAACCAGACGATAGAGGTCGCCAAACTGCACCACTGGGCGAATCTCCTTATACTCGGAGATAGCCTTCTTGCAGAGTGCCTTCTCCTCGTCGGTCATATTCTTAGGCTGAATCTCCATACCGAGACGACCGCTCATAGCCACGTCGATGCGATACTTCAGACTGGTGGTGCGGAAGACGGTGTGGTTAGGCACAGCCGAGATGTGGCTTCCCATGGCGATGGCTGGGAAGAAGTAGCTGGTGCCATACTGCATATAGATGCGCTGCATGGCGTCGGTATTGTCGCTTACCCAGAACTCGTCGAAGCCACGGAGGAATCCCCAGTTGGCACGACCGCCACCGCTGGCGCAGCACTGGATGACCACATCCTTATACTTGGCACGAATGCGGTCGATGACCTTGGCGAAGCCTGCATGGTAGGCGATGTAGAGATGACTCTGGTCGGAAGCAGGAAGATACTGGCTACCATGGTTCATGATAGGCATGTTGGCATCCCACTTGATGTAAGCTATATCTGGATATTTAGTAAGTAAATTGTCTACCACGCCAAAGACGAAGTCTTGTACCTTAGGGTTTGAGAGGTCGAGCACGAGCTGCGTGCCACCACGACCGAGCACGGCATCACGCTTAGGAGCCTTGATGATCCAGTCTGGGTGTTTCTCGTAGAGTTCGCTGGTGGTGTTGGTCATCTCTGGCTCAATCCAGATACCAAACTTCACCTGGTTTTTCTTAGCGTCACGGAGCAAGCCCTCGATACCCTCTGGCAACTTGTTCTTGTCTACCACCCAGTCGCCGAGCGAACTATTATCGCTCTTGCGAGGATACTTGTCGCCAAACCATCCGTCGTCCATCACGAAGAGCTCGCCGCCCATGCTGTGGATGTCTGCCATCATCTGGTCCATGCCCTGCTGGTTGATGTCGAAGTAAACACCCTCCCAAGAGTTGAGGAGGATGTCGCGCTCCTTGTCGCCATGGGCGAGGATGTACTTGCGCCCCCACTTGTGGAAGTTGCGGCTAGCTCCGCCGAGACCCTCGGTAGAATAAGTCAAGGCGAGGGCTGGAGTCTTGAAAGTCTCGCCCTTCTTGAGGTGATACTCTGAGTTTTGCTCGTTGATACCTGCGAAGAAGTAATGATACTCGGTGTCATCGGTTACGGTCTTGAGCTTATAGTTTCCGCTATATACGAGGGCAGCGCCGATGACATCGCCCACGTTCTCCTGCGCCTTGCCGTTCAGCGAGAACATCACCTCGGCATGGTCGGTATGCGAAGGACGAGTACCATCGTTGTTGCGGATAACAAACTGACCAGGAGCCAGCTTCTCATTGCTCACCTGGGTCTCGTTCGCCCAAGTGCCATAGAGATGGCTCATCCATACGTCGCCACGGCGGATTGGGAGCATCGCCGAAGCAAAGGTGGTCAGCGTAACCGTACCCTTCTCGCCGTTCTGAATCTCCGTCCAAGCCTCGATCATATCGACATCATTGTATGCGCGATACTTCAGGTCTACCTTTATATTATATACGGCATCCTTGAGATGGATGGTAGTGACGGTGGCATTCCCCTCGTTCTTCACGTCGCTACCTGTGGCAACGAGCGCAGTAGAGAGATTGCCGTCGCTATGGCGCATGGCGAGCGCAGCCTCGGCAGGGGTATTGAGACCGTAGGCTGGATAAACGTCCATTCTACCATCCGCCGACACCTTGAGGTTTGGCAAATCACTAGGATTCAATTTGGTACCGAAGTAGAGATACTGGGCAGGCTTGCCATTCTCGACATCGAGTACGAGCGACATACCCTTGGTATTGACCGATACCTGTTCTGCCATCGCTGGCATGGCGACGGTCATGAGTAAAAGTGCGATTGATTTTAACTTCATACTATTCTGTTCCGTTGTTAGTTTCTTGTTATTACGTTTAACGGCAACCCCGTTATTCGTCAGCAAAATTATAAAAATATCCGATACGCTCCAATACTTTTTTGATTTATTTTCGAGGGAAAGCAGAAAAGGGCAAACAATAGACAAAAAAAGCAAAGAAAAGAAGGCGGAAATCAAAAGATTTCATAAAAGAGAGGCAAGCTTTGGAGAAAAGTTATTATCTTTGCAAAAGTTAAGCCGCTCAGCAATGATGCGGCTATCACAGAAATGACTTACAAGATATGTAACTAAAAGACACGAAGCAATATGAAACTCAAAATACATTTCAGCCACAAGGAGGAGCTTTGGAACTCCTGGTCGCACGCCGGCGGCATCCTGCTGGGCGTGGTCTTCGGCATCATCTTTCTCTACTGGTGCTTTACTGAGCACAATGGATGGGCTACGGCTGGCATCATCCTCTACCTCTTCGGCATGCTGATGTCGTACATCGCCTCCACCACCTACCATGCCCTCTCGGCTTGGAGCAAGTGGAAGGAGCGACTGCGCAAGTGGGACCATGCAGCCATCTACTGGCACATCGCAGGTTCTTACTCGCCAATCACCTTGATAGCCTTGCGAGACCAAGGCTACTGGGGATGGAGCCTTTTCATATTCATCTGGGCTTGCGCCATCGCTGGCACGGTGATGAGCTTTGCTAGGCTCAAGGATCACAGCAACCTGGAGACCCTATGCTTCGTGGGCATGGGTCTCTCGGTGCTCGTAGCCTTCAAACCGCTCATCGACTCTGTATCGACAGCCACGGTCTGGTGGATTATCGCCGAAGGTATCTGCTATATTACAGGTGCCGTGTTCTATAGTATCAACAAGAAGAAGTACATGCACTCGGTGTTCCACTTCTTCGTCTTGGCAGGAAGTATCTGCCATATCATCGCCGTATGGGACATCCTTATGAAATACATCTAAAAGCTATCAAGGCATCGGAAAACAACAATCTTCCGATGCCTTTCTTTTATATAATAAGGTGGAAGTGTTAACGATGTGTTAAACTCAAAAAATAATTGCCGAAAAGTTTGGAGCGTAACGAAGAAAAGCATACCTTTGCAGTGTTCTATTGAAGTAGTACACTAAAACATTAAAGATTATGATACAGATTAAAGACATTGATTTCAGATACCCAGGTAGCAAGCACCTCGTGTTCAGAGACTTCTCACTTACATTAAAGGAGAATAATATTTATGGCTTGCTCGGTAAGAACGGCACAGGCAAGAGCACTCTGCTATACCTCATCAGCGGATTGCTCCGCCAGCAAAGCGGCACCATCCTCGTGGACGGCATCTCGGCACAGGAGCGCAAAGCGGATGTTCTCAAGGAGATATTCATGGTACCAGAGGAGTTTGAGTTGCCAAACGTTTCGCTCGCCACGTATGTAAAAATGAACCAGGGATTCTACCCTAACTTCTCGCAGGAAGTACTGGAAAACTGTCTGAAGGATTTCGATTTGCCAATCTCTCTCAAGCTGAACGAACTCTCGATGGGACAGAAGAAGAAGGTATTCATGAGTTTCGCACTCGCCACAGGTACCCGATTTCTCTTGATGGACGAGCCAACCAACGGTCTCGACATCCCATCGAAGAGCCAGTTCCGCAAGGTGATAGCCAACAATATGACCGACGAACGCACGCTCATCATCTCCACTCATCAGGTACACGACATTGAGTCACTGCTCGACCACATCATCATCATGAACCAAAGCCAGCTCTTGCTCGATGCCTCGGTATCGGACATCTGCGAGAAATACAGCTTCGAGTATCGCAACCCACAGGAGATGGACGACACCGTGCTCTATGCCGAGCCAACGCTGCAAGGCAACGCCGCCATCTGCAAGCGACAAGAGGGAGAACAAGAGACACAGATGAACCTGGAACTGCTCTTCAATGCAGTCATCAACGGAAAGTTGGAGAAATAATTGTCAGCTTCCACATTAATTATATTAAGAAGAACTATAGGGCAATAGCCTGAATAAAATACATACAATTATGAACAAAACATTTGATTTACATAGATTGGGAATGGTACTTCGTTGGGACATCTTAACTAGTTGGAAGTATATGCTAGGAGGTACGGTAGGTCTTGCAACTAGTATAGCCCTCTTCAATATATTAAAATTGTATCTCCTAAGAAATAGTTTTGGTATAGACCCATACGCCGAGGTTTACTTCCGAGAAAGCGCCAACTCATTCGTAATAGGTGTCGGAATCGTAGCCTTCTTCGTGTTGGCTTGCTGCATATTCGTCAATATGAAGACTAAACTAAAGCGTGAGAATTTTTTGATGCTACCAGCCAGCAACTTAGAAAAATATGTTTCTCGCTTACTTTTGTCAACAGTTGGTGCTGTGATAGCCATCTTTGGAGCCTTAGTATTAGGGGATATGGTACAATTCATTTTCAGTTTTATCATCACCCCAAACTTCCACGAAAGCATCAGTTGGCATGTCATCAGTCGCTTCTTTACAAGCATTGCCGACAACTTTGACTGGCACAAGAGTCTGCTAATCTATTCTTTCCTCTTATTTGCACACTCATTCTGCACACTGGGCGGAACCATCTATCGCAAAGTTCCTTATCTGCTAACAGCCTGCACAGCACTTCTGCTTGGTCTCTTAATAGGATACGTTATCGACATTTTAAACGAGGCAGGCCTTTTTGACTTTATGAGCCATACCGACTTTAGCCGAGGAACGATGGCAGACTACTGTGCACAAACCATTTGGCTAACCGTTTTCCTCGGACTATCCGTCTTCAATTATTGGGCATCCTACAAGCTCTTCACTCGTATGCAGGTTATCTGCAACAAGTGGATCAACATCTAAGTTTTTGCGATAATTCGTATATTTACAAACCCATAAAGATTTGAAGATTATGAATTTCAGTAATGACAAA
>CAVKXW010000217.1:0-4912 GCA_963660215.1 Bacteroidaceae bacterium
CCGACCTCTATATCATCGAACTGAAGCTCAACAAGAGCGCACAGGCGGCGATGCAACAGATCAACCTGAAGAACTATCGCCAGCGCTTCGCCCTCAGCGGCAAGCCTATCACCAAGGTAGGCATCAACTTCGACTCCACACAGGGGAACATCGAAGACTGGGTGATAGAATCATGAAAAGAGAAACTAACTTATTTCTCGCATAAAACAATATGCCCAGTTCTATGAGTAAAAGATTCATAGAACTGGGCAATATTATATGTTTAGAACTCTGCGTTCTTAGGCGTACGTGGGAATGGAATCACGTCGCGGATGTTCTGCATACCTGTCACGAAGAGTATCAGACGCTCGAAACCGAGACCGAAACCTGCGTGTGGGCATGAACCATACTTGCGGGTGTCGAGATACCATGTCATATCCTTCATAGGGATGTTGCGGCTCTCGATCTCGCCCATCAGCTTGTCGTAGCTCTCCTCACGAACGGAACCGCCGATGATCTCACCTATCTGTGGGAACAATACGTCGGTGCCCTGTACGGTCTGACCGCTCTTGCCACCGAAGCCACTCTCCTCATCGTCTATCTTCATATAGAATGCCTTGATAGCCTTAGGATAGTTGGTCATGATGACAGGCTTCTTGAAATGCTCTTCTACCAAGAAGCGCTCGTGCTCGGAAGCCAAGTCGTCGCCCCACTCGCATGGGAACTCAAACTTCTTGCCGTTGGCGATAGCCTCCTGGAGGATGCGGATACCCTCGGTATATGGCAAGTGAACGAAGTCGGAATTGAGCACACCCTGAAGACGCTCTATCAAGCCCTTGTCTATCATCTTGTTGAGGAACTCAAGATCGTCCTTGCAGTTGTCCAAAGCCCAACGGATACAGTACTTGATGAAGTCTTCCTCCAGCTCCATCAATCCGTCCATGTCGAGGAAAGCGACCTCTGGCTCTACCATCCAGAACTCTGCCAAGTGGCGAGGCGTATTGCTGTTCTCTGCACGGAATGTAGGACCGAAGGTGTAGATGGCACCCAAAGCGGTAGCACCCAACTCGCCCTCCAACTGACCAGACACGGTCAGGGAAGTCTGCTTGCCGAAGAAATCGTCAGAGTAGTCGATCTTGCCATCCTCTGTCTTCTTGAGGTTGTAGAGGTTCTTGGTTGTAACCTGGAACATCTGACCTGCGCCCTCGCAGTCGCTGGCAGTGATGAGCGGAGTATTGAAGTAGAAGTACCCATGCTCGTGGAAGTAAGTGTGGATAGCCATCGCCATATTGTGACGAATGCGCATCACTGCACCAAAGGTATTGGTGCGGAGACGGAGATGAGCATACTGACGCATGTACTCGAAGCTCTGTCCCTTCTTCTGCATAGGATAATCATTGCCACAGAGACCATAAATCTCCAGGCTCTCGCACTGAATCTCCACGCTCTGACCCTTGCCAAGACTTTTTACCAACGTACCAGTGGCACTGATACAAGCACCTGTGGTAATCTGACGAAGCAGATTCTCATCGACCTTGGATGGGTCGACTACTATCTGAATATTATTAATAGTAGAACCATCGTTAAGAGCGATAAAATCGACTGCTTTGCTACTACGATGGGTACGCACCCATCCCTTTACATTCACGATTGAGTCGTATGCCGTGCTCTTGAGCGCATCTACGACTTTAGTTCTTTTCAATTTTTCCATTGTTTCTAAATAGGTTAAAAAGGAGACTAAGCAGATAGTCTCCTTCTCTTTATATCAAATATCTATTATTCGAAGGCACCCATGCGAAGCATGTCCACTTCCTTCTCTGTAAGGAAACGCCAGTCGCCACGACGCAGGTTCTTCTTGGTCAAGCCAGCGAACTGCACACGGTCGAGCTTGGTTACACGATAGCCAAGGCTCTCGAAGATACGGCGCACGATACGGTTCTTGCCGCTGTGAATCTCGATGCCTACCTGTGCCTTGTCACGATCGTCAGCATACTCCACAGCATCAGCCTTGATTTCACCATCTTCCAAGGTGATGCCATCACGAATCTGCTGCAAGTCGTTAGCAGTGATGTTCTTGTCGAGGTGTACGTGATATACCTTCTTCTTCAAGAACTTAGGGTGAGTGAGCTTGGAAGCCAAGTCGCCATCGTTGGTCAAGAGGAGCACACCAGTGGTGTTGCGGTCCAAGCGGCCCACAGGATAGATACGCTCAGGACATACATCCTTCACGAGGTCCATCACGGTCTTGCGCTGCTGAGGATCGTCGCTAGTGGTAACGTAATCCTTTGGCTTGTTGAGCAACACATATACCTTCTTCTCAAGAGAGACAGGTGCGTCATGGAACTTCACCTCGTCCGTGCGAAGAATCTTGGTACCCAACTCGGTAACGACCTCACCATTCACAGTTACCACACCTGCCTGGATGAACTCATCTGCCTCTCGGCGAGAGCATACACCAGCGTTGGCAAGGAACTTGTTCAAGCGCAATGGCTCTGTTGGGTCGATATTCTCCTCCTTATATTCGATGCGCTTCTTCAAGCTATATTTTGCATTAGGATCGTAGCCAGGGGTATGCTGGCGGAAGCCTCCGCCACGGTTGTTGCCATAGCCACCCTGCTGAGAACGACCATAGCCGCCACGGTTGTTGCCGTAGCCACCCTGCTGAGGACGACCATAGCCACCACGGTTGTTGCCGTAGCCACCCTGCTGAGGACGACCATAGCCACCACGGTTGTTGCCGTAGCCACCCTGCTGAGGACGACCATAGCCACCACGGTTGTTGCCGTAGCCACCCTGCTGAGGACGACCATAGCCACCACGGTTGTTGCCGTAGCCACCCTGCTGAGGACGACCATAGCCACCACGGTTGTTGCCGTAGCCACCCTGCTGAGGACGACCATAGCCGCCCTGCTCCTCATCATTATTATTGAAACGAGGACGATAAGCGCCCTGAGGACGAGACTGATAGCCACCCTGCTGGCGACCCTGATAGCCGCCACGGCTATTGCTGCCATAGCCTCCACGGCTCTGATAGCTGCTACGCTGAGGGCGCTCGCCATTGCCTGCCCCCTGCAAACCTGCTCCGAATCCTTCTGGACGGAAACCACCTTCGTTGTTACTACTTCTATCGGTGCTATAGGCACGATGTGAACTGATACGAGGACGCTGTGTGCGCCCTACTGGTCGGTAGCTTTTCTGATAACCACCTGAAGAGAAGCCCTCTCGGGTGTTCTCAGTTTCAGAAGCCTGACCTTGAGGTTTGTTTTCTAATTCTAAATCCATTTTTCTTAATTTCTAAATAGCCTCACGGCTGGGTTAATAAATTTTATTTTTCTTTACTCACTAAAATATTACACAAAAGTTTTATATCTCTATATGGTAGTATTTAGATGCCTGTATAAGTGCTTGGAGTGATGGCCATCAGCTCTGCCTTGACGCTGTCGCTGACATTCAAGCCCTGAATAAACTCATGGATCGTTTCTTCGGTCATGTGCTTATTGGTACGAGTAAGCGCCTTCAAAGCCTCATAAGGATGCGGATATGCCTCACGACGAAGAATGGTCTGGATCGCCTCAGCCACCACTGCCCAAGTATTGTTCAAGTCTTCCTGCAATTTCTCCTCATGAAGAATCAGCTTACGCAAGCCTTTCAATGTACTCTGGATAGCAATCACGCTATGGCCAAGAGGCACGCCAATGTTGCGAAGCACTGTGCTATCCGTAAGGTCGCGCTGAAGACGACTCACTGGGAGCTTCTGCGCCAAGAACTGAAGAATGGCATTGGCGATGCCCAAGTTGCCCTCGCTATTTTCATAATCGATAGGGTTCACCTTATGAGGCATGGCACTGGAGCCTACCTCGCCAGCCTTGATCTTCTGCTTGAAATAATCCATAGAAATATACATCCAGAAGTCGCGGTCCAAGTCGATGATGATTGTGTTGATACGACGAATGGCGTCAAAGATAGCGCCAAGGTAGTCATAATTGCTAATCTGAGTGGTATACTGCTCGCGCTCCAAACCAAGCTTCTCGCTTACGAACTTATTGCCGAAAGCCTTCCAGTCGTACTGTGGATAAGCTACATGATGGGCATTGTAATTGCCTGTGGCTCCACCAAACTTAGCCGTAACCTTGCAAGCCTTCAATGAGTTGAGTTGCTCGGTGAGACGATATACATAAACCATGATTTCCTTGCCCAAACGGGTAGGTGAAGCTGGCTGGCCATGAGTCTTAGCCAACATAGGAACGTCTTTCCACTCATCGGCATAAGCCTGAAGCTGGGCAATGAGCTCTTCTACCTGCGGATTGAATACATTTTCCAAAGCCTCCTTCACAGAGAGAGGCACACTGGTGTTGTTGATATCCTGAGAAGTAAGACCAAAATGTATAAACTCCTTATAGGCATCCAAGCCCCCTATCTTATCAAATTCTTCCTTGATAAAATATTCTACGGCCTTGACATCGTGGTTGGTGATCTTCTCGATATCTTTCACACGCTGAGCTTCATTCTCATCAAGGTTGCGATAGATGTCACGCAAGCGCTCAAAGAGAGACTTGTCGAAAGAAGCCAACTGTGGCAATGGCAACTCGCATAAAGTAATGAAATACTCAATCTCCACGCGTACACGATAACGAATAAGAGCATACTCTGAGAAATAATCTGCTAGTTGCTCTGTTTTTCCCCTATAACGACCATCTATTGGCGATATGGCAGTCAGTAAATCTAATTTCATAACAATACGTATTATATATAGGGTGCAAAATTAACAAAATATCGGGAAATAACAGAGAAAGAAGTGATAAAGAAATTTAAAAGCAAAAAAAAAAGTCTCTCAACTCTTGTTGAAAGACTTTCTGGTGGGCGTTGACGGATTCGAACCGCCGACCCTCTGCTTGTAAGGCAGATGCTCTAAACCAGCTGAGCTAAACGCCCG
>CAVKXW010000218.1:0-4900 GCA_963660215.1 Bacteroidaceae bacterium
GAGGCCTTTGGAAAATAGACGAAGGCAGAGGTGCCATCGTGCTCTATGGCAGGAGCTTCGACTTCGGACCTCCAGACTTCGACTATGTGAAGAGAATAGATTGGTCGGGGTTAGGAGGAACGCCCCGACCATTGCTCTATTTGCCTCACTGGCCTGATGAAGAGGAAGTGATTCCTCTTATGGTTTGATCCTTACACCTCATCCATCTTATACAGTTTCCATCCATCAAACTGCATGATGATGCGATGCAGCTGAGTGCCTTGTCGCAATGCCTCGACCCTCGGAGCCTCGGCGTATGCCTTTATCTGCTTCTCGGCATCCTCCCATTGCTGGGCTATCAAGCCCTCATGCACCTTCTTCGTCATACCCTTCTCCTTCTTAGGAATCAGTTTCAACTCCAAGATGTAACTGTGCTTCGTAGGGTAATGCGTCAGGTCGGGCAAGAGGAAGAAGTCGCAATAGCCGTGGTTCAACTCCAACTCTGGTGCCGTGTAATAGTAATTGTTGAGGTTGAGGTAAGCCATGAAGAAACCTTGCAGGTTGCGCTCTGCCTCGATACCATCACGAACCGAAGAGACTTTGGCATAGCTATCAGCCAAGAAAGTCAAGCCCTCGCGCCACTTGCCATCATACGCCATGTCATAATAATAGTCGGTGAGTTTGTTGACGCTCAACGTCGCCTTCTCCTCGAACATTTCCTTCAGATAGCCATAATATTGCTTGCGGACATTATTATTAGGAATGCCCAAGATGAGCTTGTCGCCACGAGTGCCCTTGATGGTGAGCATACCATAATAGAACAGCAGGCTTGGGAATATCTCTGGGTCTGTAATCTGACTGGCTGGGAAGGTTTCCTCCAGACGAGTGATAATCTCGCCAGTCTCTGCGATTTGCTCGATAACGCCCTTGCGGTCGCCATCCAACTTGTCCAGCTGGATAAGCTTGCGCATCTTGTTGTAGTCGGTCTTTGTGTTTGGGTCTATCATCTCCTCTGGTGCCTCGCCTGTATTCATATAGTTACGAAGATAATAGAGCACCATGTCGCAGTTGAAGACTCGGCTCTGAGTTTCCAACGCTCCCTTGGCAAAACAATAGTTGTCGTACCAAGGCTTCATGTCCTTGATAATCGCCTCGATGTCGCTGTCCGGACGAATCAAGCCATTGTTCTTATAATAGGTGAATATATCCCACACATCCTCGGTGGAAAAGCCCAGCATCTGGTTGAACTCCTCCTTGGTGGAAATGTGCCAGCCGATATTGAAGCCACTGGTCACATCGTCCAAAGTCACGGGACTGACGCCAGTGATAAAGATACGCTCAAAGTTGCCCTTGAACTTCTTGAAGATGTCGCGATAGAAGCCTTCGGCATGGGTGATTGCCCAATATACCTTCTCGCCCTGCTCGTTGAGCACGGTATTGGTGAAATTATCATACTCGTCGATGATGAGATAAGTAGATAAGTTCAATTTCTTCGACTCATCGTTGATAAGTATCAGTTTATCGACGGCATCCTCCGCCTCGAAAACTTTCTTCACGAAATCCTCCGAGTAGTACTGGCGATAGACATCCACAAAACTATCCAATCTAACCTTGCAATACCGATTGAACCTATCCTCCAACTGCTCGATGCTGCCCCCCACTTGCGAGAAGTCAAGATAGAGCACCATGAACTTCCCTTGCAGGGGCGTAGGGTGCTGCCCTATCCAAAGGTCGCCAAACAACTCTTGGAACTTGTCTTTGTTGAGAATGTCGTAATATGCACGAAGCATACTGATGAAAACGCTCTTGCCGAAACGGCGAGGGCGAATGAAAAAAAGGTTGCGAGCCTGGCTCTCCAACTTAGGCAAATACATCGTCTTATCGACATAATAGAGGTTGTCTCTTCTCACAATGTCGAAGTCCGATACGCCGTATGGTATTTCCTTGATTCTGTTCTGCTCCATGATGCTATCTATTTTTATCTGTTTGCAAATTTACCACTTTATATTGGAACTACCAAATAATTCCAACCTATTCTACGTTTGCTTTTGAAAAGAAAGTTGAAAGTTCCTTCAGCTTTTCACCTATTCACTTGAAAGACAGAGACTTTTACTGAAGGATGTTTTGTCAAGAATATTTTCAACACAAACCGAACGCTACCGAACTAAAGTTATTCCTCCCCTTCTACTTTGCATCCATCAAAGCCCATTTCCTTGGCTTTATCCTCGCCAAAGGTGTAGTAGATAGCCTCAGCCTCATCACAGACCTCGCCTTTCGAGTTTTCGAGAGTGAGCTGGATGGTCACGATGTTGCGGCGTTGGTTGGTGATATGTCCCCGAACGGTTACCTCAGAATCTGTGGTAAGAACAGGCTTCTTGTACTTCACGTTGAGTTGCATCGTCACTCCTGTGGTCTGTAGCTTTCGGTTGATGACCCAACCTGCTACCTCGTCCATCAGCATTCCGATGACTCCGCCATGCAATGTGTTCACCCATCCCTGGAAGTTCTCGTTAGGATTCCAGATGGTAAGCACATCGTCACCATCTTCCCAAAACTCCAAGTGCAACCCGATGGGATTGCCTGGGGCGCAGCAGAAGCAGTTATATCCCTGCTTGCCCAAATATGGATTCAATATCTTCTTCATACGTTTCTTTATTTTATTCTATACGAGGACAAAAGTAAGATTATTTTTGAACACATCCAAAGAATATCAGCTAAAAAAAGCTAAGAAACAGATGCCAACGATACAAAGACCTTACTTTCATGATGCAAGGATACTGCTCTTACGATGTAAAAGCATAGTTCTTATGGTGCAAGAACCCTTTACTTTCGACTGTTTGGCGACCGCCATCCATTCTGCCGACGGTCGCCAACTTATCACACGACGGTCGCCAACAGAACAGTTGGCGACCGTCAAAGTATAAATAAACCTAATTCTTCGCATCATTATATACAAGGTATTACATTATTATATATATTTGCATCACATTTAGACAATAATAGTAACAACTAACAACATATAACAACGATGGAATTAAAATATGACCTTTATACACTCAACAATTCCCAGGGCACTGGGGAGAACCGCGAGTATGTTCGTCTCATCCAGCATGAGCCAATGACGGCAAAGCAACTGCAAGAAAAGATACAGGAAAGATGTTCTCTCACCAAGGGAGATGTTGCAGCTGTCTTGTCGGAGCTCCGCGACATCGCCATCCAAGAGTTTCAGATGGGACATCGCTTTTATATCCCAGAGATAGGATATTTCTCCATGTCGGCTAGCCTGGAAATGCCCGAGGACAATCCCAACAAGAAAATTACGGGAAAGGAAGTACGACTCACGGGCATCAACTTCCGCCCAGAGGCTGGTTTCCTGCAAGAAGTACAACGAGGAGTGCATTTCGTTCGCTCTCGATACTCCAGCCAATCGACGAAATATACCGAGGAGAAGTTGCTGGTGAAAATCAAGGAGTACTTGCAGACAAACCGATACATCACAAGCAAGATTATGCGCTTTCAGTTTGGCTTGACGCAATACACCGCACAAAAGTGGCTCAAGCATTTCTGCGACAAGAACATTCTGGTGAAAGACGGCACGCCTCATTCTCCCATCTATTTTCTCAGCGACAGTTCCTTCAGCGGAAACGACTGACACACAGTCAGATAATTAAAAAGCTGAAGGAACTTTTAACTAATTTCGTTATTTCTGACGGCTTAAGAACTCTGTCGTAAACAAAGCAAAACGACAGAGTCAACGCTAGAGTTAACGACAGAGAAAATAACTCGGTCTATAATAGTATCATCTAAAAAGAAACAACTGGAAGAATATATCACATACATAAAATATAGCAAATCATGAAGTCATCCCTCATCGCCCTCATCAGCCTATTCCTCTCATCTTGCGCCACCTCTCATCTGCAACAGCAAGTGAAGGCATTCGTCAAGGACAAACCAGCTGAGACAGGCGTAGCCATAGCTTATGACGGCAAGAGCATCTGTCAAATCCATGCCAACAAGAAGTTTCCGATGATGAGCGTGTTCAAGCTGCACCAAGCCATCGCAGTACTCGATTCACTCGGCAACGACACCACGAGATTGCAGGAAAAGATATGGATTAGCAAGGACATGTTGCGCAAGGATACCTACAGTCCTTTGCGAGAGAAATATCCTGAAGGCGACATCAGCCTTACGCTTGCCGAACTTTTGCAATACACACTTTGGCTAAGCGACAACAACGCTTGCGACATTCTCTTCGAAAGATTCGGCGGAACGGTCTATGCCAACAAGCGAATGAAAGACCTCAAACTGCATGACACGCAGATAAAATGGACAGAAGCAGACATGCACGAAGACACCCGACGCTGCTCCGAAAACTATACCACCCCAAAGGATGCCATCACGCTATTGGAAAAGGCATACGCCAACAAGTGGCTTCGCACATGCCTTTCAGAATGCAAGACTGGTCAAAATCGCATACCTGCCTTACTTCCTCCGAACATCATCGTGGGGCACAAGACTGGCACGGGCGATAAGACTCCAGCAGGACTATACCGTGGCATCAATGACATCGGATTCATCGAACTGCCCAATGGCAAGCACATCCTGATAGCCGTATTCTGCGATGAATCAAAGTTGACGATGCAGGAAACCGAATCCATCATAGCGGAAATCGCAAGAATGGCATACGAAGGAAATCGGCATAATCCGTAATTCGGTTCACCTTTTCGGTAATCCGTCTTGCCACCTTACGCCAAGAAAGCCGTATCTTTGCACCATCGTTAGAAAACGATTCATTCATTAATAAAACAACAAAATTAATAGAACAATATGAAACCATACATTATTTGTCACATGATGGAATCGGTGGATGGTCGCATCGACTGCGGCATGACCGAACAGATTGACCCATCCAACGCATATT
>CAVKXW010000219.1:0-4835 GCA_963660215.1 Bacteroidaceae bacterium
ATATATTGGTGTATAATCGTGCGAAACTGCGAGTTGACCAATGCAGAATCAATCTCGACCACAGATGCTGTAGCGCTATTATGCTGGTTGGTGCAACCATAAAGCAAGATGCTTACACATACTATTATTATAATTTTCATAATTTTGCTATTTTATTAATTGATGTACTAAATAAAAAAGACTAAGTGTGCCATTCTTGACTTCCGAAAAAATAGCCATAGGATGATTTTCCCATGTTCTCATTCTTCCATGCACAAAAACACCTCCATATATGTTTCCATCTCCATGGATGATAAAATATGGAATTCCCTTATGAGCTGCAGCTAAATTCCAATCTCTCCCAGAAAAGCCTTTGTCAAAAGTAGCGCTCGGATGGGTATGAACATGTCCTACAACGTAGAATTGTTCTTTACTTTCATTATTGGTTAATACTTTGTCTGTTAAGTTATATCCATGACTTGTAGAGCTAGTTGAAGTATTCCAATTGTCAGGCATCATAAGGACTTTACCATTTTTTAGCAAATAAGCACTTTCCTCTTTTCCTTCAGGATATGCTTTTGACTTCCAATGAGTCCTAGACATATACTCCATTCTTCTATATGCAGCTTTTTCATCGGAAAATAGTATTGTTCCGTCTTTTCGATATTTAGTATTGGACTTCATTTCATAAAATGTTTTCCCTACATATTTATATCCTTTTTGCAAATCAGATTGCGAATGTACATTAGGGTTCCATATCAACCAGTGGTCATTGGTTTCATACCAATCTGTTCCATGAAGGTCTATTAAATTTATAAAATTGTTTCCACAATATAAATAAGGGCTTATATAATAATATTTACCATATAATGCATCCACTCTATCCCAACTACCTTTAGCTGCATCATACATTCTTGCCCCATGGTCATACCAATCCAAGCCAGAAGTATGGTCGAACTCCTTGCCAATGTATTTGTTTCTCTGTAGCTCACTATTATATGCCAAGTCACCATACACACCTCCAAAAGGGTAGTAATGGTTCACCTGCTCGATGGTTCCATTCTCGTTCACCACCATGCGGATGCTTCCGAGATGGTCTTTCTCGTAATAGTGATAGGTGGGGGTGAGGTTGCTGTCAAACGAGCAATAACCACCCTCAAACTGATACTTGCTCAGCTTGCCGTCCTCAAAGATGAAGTCGCCAATGTAATCTGTCGTGTTTGTTGTGAGAGCCTCATGGATGGTTCTCAACTTATTGCCACTGGCATCATAGACATACTTTGTCTTGAAGCCGTTGTTGAAGGTAATACTGCTGAGGTTGTCCAATACATCATACTCTATCTTGCAGATGCCCTTGTTCAAGTCTTTCGTCAATGCTCCATTGGCATTGTAGAAGTATTCCGTGCTCTCGTCGACTCCGTCCTTGAAGTCGAACGAGCCATCATAGAGCAAGCTTCCTGCCTTGTCAGAAATGCTCTGTATCTGGTTGCCGTTGTATTGGTAGGTCAAGTCATCGATGAGACCAAATGCCCCATTGTTCTTCTTGCCATATCTCTGCAAACGTTCGATAGAGCCATTAGGGGAGTATTGTAGAATATTCTCGGAATATCTGTCCTTGTTTTGACTCATGTCAGTTCCCTCTGCGTAAGCAGAAGCAGTGAGTCTGTTTAGTCCGTCGTACTCGAAATCATACCCACGAAGCACATTGTCGTAGGTGTTCTGCCATTGCATACGACTGATATTTCCGTTGTAGCAAGGAGTTTCACCACCACTCTCATATTTGAGCGACTCCTTGAATCTGTCTGATGCCGTTGATACCAACCAGTTGCGAATGTTGTAGCCATTAGTGACCGTTCCAACATTGCCAATTCTTTTGACGGAAGCCAACCTGCCAATGTCGTCATAGCGGTAAGATGCAACCTCGTTGTCACCATTGCCAACATTCAATGTGATGCTTTCAATCTTGTCATTGTATTTATTGTAATGGTTCTTTTGGGTAATTGTCTTGTCGATTCCTCCCTTTTTTACTTGCGTCTCAATTGTCAAAGGCTTCTTCGTAAAGGAATAAGTTGTTCTTTGGCACAGCAAGGCATCGTCAAGCATCGTCTTTCTTGTCTCGACCACCAATCCCTCTTGGTTATGATAGATGGCAGATACCAAGAACTTGCCATCAGTGTCACGGCTGATGGTTCCTGCGAGTGCTCCCTTGCTATAGCTCTCCTTTGATACGGATGACCCTGTGCTAAGGTTCTGCAATGTGCTTTGCTTGACAAATTGCCCATTCAGAAAATTATGGTCATCATAATAGTTTGCCAAGTACAACTGCTCATTTTTCAAGCCAAGGTCATTGGTCGGTACATAGCCACTACTAAACAGCCCAGCATCAGTTCCTTGATAAAGAGCAATGGCTGACGGGCATGAACTGTTGATGGCGGTTGTTGTTCCTTGAACCACCTGTCGCATGAGGTTGTCGTACAGATAGAACATATATACCCCTTTCTTCCTCATCTCCCCATCCTGTGAGAACATGAGGTTGTCGGCATTGTCGTACCAAAGTTGCTGATACTCACAACCAGGCAGTCTCTTCCAAATGCACCTACCACGCTTGTCATAACGATATTCATAAGCAAACTTCTCCAAATCGTGCTCTTCTTGGTATGAAGGCGAGAGTACGAAGCGCAAATCCCCCAAGTCATTATATACATAGTAAGTGTCTATGGAATCTCCGTATCCAATTTGTCTCTCCAACACCATACGGCCTTGTCTGTCCGTAAACATTTTTGTTTGCTTTCCGTCCTCATCGGTAATTGTCTCCTCCACGAGTGAGTTACCTGTGTAATAACCTATAAAAGACAAATTAACAGAGCCAGTAGGCGCTGCATAAAGTTTTATCGTATTGCTAACGTTGAGACCAACAGTCCTCTTTTTCGCACGAGAATTCACTTTCCAAGCCTCACCAGGTCCTATTGTGGAAACTGTATAAGTGTTGCCGCCATACCCGTAAGTTGTAAATGGGCACTCATTGGAATAAAAGTTGATAGCACGAGACTCTATGTCTGACAAAGCTACATATCCTATGGATGAAGATAAAATGGCTGGAAGCCAAGACTTAGACATGCGATGCATGCCGTCATACTCAATGAAGCCTTGAGCTACATTTCCATTCGAACCTAGGCCTGTCGTCGCTGTACTTATTTCCCTGCCAAGTCCATCCATAAAAGAGTTTTCTTCTATGCAATCATTGGAAGAATCGTCCAACATCGTTTTCTTCCGCACGTAATTGTGTGCGGCTACCGAACCATTATTGTAATAATAAGAACAAGCCAGAGTAGCCTTGCCTTGCATATCCTTGACTGTGGACAGTCTTCCCATTGTGTCATAACTATAATAAGTTTTCTTTCCTGAGGGTTCCTCACAGGATGTCATACCTACTAGTGGCTGATAGTTGTATAGAGTACATATACCGCCGAGACTTTGAACTTTTTGCTTGATGGCTTGTAAGTCGGACTCGCTAGGTGTCAATGCATTTTCCACATTCGTTATATTGGAGTATACTGAAGAAAGAGACGTATAAGAAACTCCATCTATCAAAGCTACTGGCAACTGATGTCTATATCCCCAAATAATAGTGTACTTTTTTACTTTGTCCAGGTTAAACGATCGTGGATTTCCATAAGAGTCAAAAGATTCGCATGTAGCTCTCTCTTCCAGAGTGTTGGCTTCTCTAGAACTACTATATGATAACTCTTGCAGCTTGCTATTGACAAAGGCGTGTCCGTATTCTTTGCTTGATACACATAAGTTTTCCTTAAAACTTTTTTCCCCAAGCACAATGTTTATTTGATGGCGAGAAAGCATTTGGTTAACCGTAGACATGGTTGTTGCCTCCAAGTTGGAAGCATTGAACGGATATGTGTAATGTGTAAAAAGTAGCTTGCCGTCGCTGCATCCACGTTCTACCATTGTTGGCATAAAACTACGATAAGAACTATCATACTGATATGACTCGGTGGCGTGCTCCCCTGTTTCGTAATTAATGGAAGTCTTAGTTTGGAGAATGTAAAAGGTCGGTATGGCATAGACATCATGATAATGGAATGAATTGACAAAATCTGCTCTGGTAGGATATGGAGCATAAGAATCCCCACCTTGGCTGGAAAAATAGACAACCTCAACATCATCCTTGGACACACGGAGTCCTACAGGAAAGTCGTCCATTACAACTTTCTTGTAGTTATAGGAGATGCTACTTATTATGCTTTGTTTTCCTTCGGCGACTTGATAATGAGCCTCGTTAAGAAGAAGAGGTTGCGGAAATCCCGTATCACAGTTGTACAGTTCTGAATAGAACCTAGGATAATCATAGTTGTCTATTCCTGGACAACGGTTGTCGTTCTGCATTGCATCAGTGTACAGACATGTGGTTTTGCCACAAAGATTACCGTTGTCATCATAATAAGAACGATTTACATTCTGGTAAAAGACAGGCGTTCCGCTCCAACCACTCAATGGAAGAATCGGCGAACTTTGGCTAACGACGTGCTCGTCGCTATCCCATTCCGTAGCAAAGCAATGAACGTACATCTCACGATAGTAATAATAGTATGTGTAATAACGAAATAAATCTTCAGAAATTTGTAAGTATTGGCTTCCATCACCAGGATAGTCGAAAACTTCACGATTAAGGACCTTACCCTGGTAAATGTTTGAGATTTCCTTCACTCGAATTCCTCCACACATTTCTGTGGCAACATTTCCCTCGTAAGTAAACAAGGAGGTGCCTCCTGTAGGATAAGTAATACTTGTAAGGATGCCATATTGTGCGCATTGAGAGTCTGGAGTTCTGTCCGTTCCTC
>CAVKXW010000220.1:0-4821 GCA_963660215.1 Bacteroidaceae bacterium
ATTTAGTACCATATATTATCTGTACTTTCTTTAATGTTCTATCATTTCTTATTTTTTACCAGCTTGGTAAAAAGTTCACTTGTTCTTACTTTCCAAGCACGGCTGCAAAATTACAACAAAAATCTTGGATGAGATTCATTTCGCCCGAAAATCCCCAGAAAAGAGGGAGATATTTTTAGAAAAACACCCATAGGAATGGCTGCTGCTTGTAATTTTCCTACCAACTTGGTACAAAAAGCCTCTTGGTTTAGTAGTTCATTCCGAAGTACCAAAGTGGGATGACGATTCCATGCCCTGTCTCGATGTCATCCTTTACGATGCGTCCGTTCTTCACATCTTCTATCTGCTTCTTGCCTTTCTTGCGACCGCCAATCTCAAAGGTGTAATCACCGATGGTGAAGTCTGAAGCCTTGGAAGAAGTAACATTTTGCTTCTCTCTCATCTGATTGTAGAAGAATGTTTCTCTTACGTTTCCGATGTTGGGGGTAGGAGTAAGTACAGACATCAGACTTGGATTATCAACATAGACTTTTTCTACCTTTCCGAGGTTGCGCATCCCCGAAGTGTCGTCTCTTAGCAACCCAATCATGCCAGCACGTTCCAAATAGACGAGATAATCTGGCACGTTGTTTTTGCTTACCCCGATTTCCGTGGCAAGGTTCTCTATGCTTGGTTTGTAGGGTGCGAGACCTGAGAGGATGACGAGCATTCGTTTGAGTTTGCGAGCTGTTGAGGCTTTCATGTCGGCATATTGCGGAATATCAACCTCCACGGTTTGGTCAACGACTTGCAGCATCCTTGTCATGAAATCGCCTTCGATGGCAAATGGGTAATAGCCATGATTAAGATACTCCCTAAAGAGAGGCAATGGATGTTCCAACTCAGGAATCTCCACTTGGTGATTGAGAATTTCTTCCAAGGAGAATGCTCTGCTCTTGATGTTATGGAATAGTTGCAGATATTCTCTGAAGGACAAGCCTTGCATCATATACATCAATGCCCTGCGGCTCAAATCAGCTTCACCTCTTTTAATATCTAAGACGGAAGAACCTGTAAAGACGATATTCAGAGATGGGTGCATGTCGTAAATCTGTTTCAACTCTCTGCTCCAACCTGCATACTTGTGAATCTCGTCTATATAGAGATGTGTACCTCCTTCCTTGATAAACTCATCTGCGAAATCAATCAAGGTATGATTGGTGAAATAGATATTATCGGCAGATACATACAGATGATGTCCTTCCGTGGATAGTTTGATGCGTTGTAACACCATTGTTGATTTACCCACGCCTCGTGGTCCAACGATGCCCACCAATCGTCCATTCCAATTAATCTCATCATATTTATATCTGATGAAGTCAAGAGGAGTGCGTTTTAGCAACTCCGTCATGTACTCGTATAGTTTATTGTCTATCATATCTTGCCTCTTTTAAGGTGAATGTTATGTAAAATCGGGGGCAAATATACAAAAAATCCCTCAATGAGGGACGAATTTCTTGAAAAATATCCCTCAATGAGGGAAGGTTTTAAGTATTTTTATCCCTCAATGAGGGATTTTTCGCATTTTCCCTTTGCACTTTCAAACATTATTAGTATATTTGCCAACGATTCTGAGAAAGGAATCACGACATAATGGAAAAGGCGCATACTTAGCGCTTTGTTCTTGACGGATTGAAACTTCGCAAACTTCATGCATTGTCAATGAACATAGCAACGGTAGGTGCTCTCGGGATGTGTTAATTCACATCCCTTTACTGGTATGGCATATTGCGTATGGCAAGATGTCTTATATTGGTATAGGGAAATGTGGCTACATATCGGCGTGGGCTTCGACGTTGCTCGTTCAACAGTGCAGGGCAATGCGAAGGCCTCAGAGAGTGGGACGAGTGACTGGTAAGTTCCCACGTCTTTTTATTTTGCCGAAAACAATAACTAATAACCGCCATCCATGGGGACGCTTGGCAAAATAACAAATATACCAATGAAAAAGTTATTTGCTTTATTGACACTTTGCGTATATGGCTTCTTGGTATTTGCACAACAAGCAAAGAAGCCAACAATCATGATTTTGCCAAGTGACAATTGGTGCAATCAGCGGTATTTTATGACCAACTTCTCTGACCAAGGGAATGTAGTGAAAGTTCCAAACTACCAGCAGGCATTTTTGGAGGATACAGAACTGGGACAGGTTATCAGCAAGGTTGGACAAGTGCTTACCGAGCAAGGTTATAGTCTAAAAGATGCTGAACAAGAAATCAAAAGCATCAGCATAAAGACAGCCGAAGATAATGTAACGACCGGCAAGAAGAGTGGTGCCTCGCTCGTAGAATCGCCTCTTGACCAACTGAAACGTAGAGTGAAGTCGGACGTTATCATTCAGCTATGGTGGCAGGTGAACCGTACTGGTAGTGGCAACTCTGCATCTTTTACGCTTGAAGCCTTCGATGCCTATACCAACAAGCGCATAGCTACATCTACTGGCACCACCAAACCTTCTTCTGATATAATTCCTGTCTTATTGGCTAAGGCGGTAAAGGAAAATATCAAACCTTTCGATAGCCAGATGGATGATTGGTTTGCCGACCAAAGCAAGCGTGGTAGGGAAATCAGCCTTACCGTAAGATGTTGGGATAGTTGGGACAAAGACTTGGAGGAAGAATATAATGGCGAGGAATTGACAGACTGCATACAGAGTTGGTTACAGAAGAATTGTGTAAATGGTGTGTTCAATCTTAGCGACGGCACGGAGTCTTTTGCGCAGTTCGAACAAGTCCGTATCCCTTTGCTAGATGATAATGGAAGAGCTATGGATGCCAGGGCATTTGCTACGAAATTGAGAAAATATCTGCAACAACCTCCTTTCAATATTACTTCAAAGGTCATGGTGAGAGGCTTAGGTGAAGCTATTGTCGTACTTGGTGAGAAATAACAAGATGAGAAAGTATGTCATTTTATTTGTGTTGATGATGTCGATGGCAACATTTGCTCAGACATCGGATGAGGGCAGAATCTCCATTCAGGCAATGATGCCGGATGGTGTGATTCCAACAGAGGCAAGCAAGAACTTGGTGACTCGTATGCAACGAATGCTTGTTGGCAATGGTTATGGTGACAATGGCTATGTGGAGCGATTCGTGTTGACAGCCAAGGTGGATGTCACAAGCAAGGATATTGTGCCTTCGACTCCTGCCAGAGTCTCAGAAAAAATGGAAGTTACATTCTTTGTGGGCGATGTCGTAGAGAACAAACTCTATGCGTCTTGCACGGTATCTCTGCAAGGAATCGGAACGAATGAAAACAAGGCATTGATTAGTGCATTTAGCAAATTGAATCCTAATCAGAAAGATTTTGCCGAAATGTTGGAAACGGCAAAGGGTAAGATAGTTGACTTTTATACGAACCATTGCGCAGAAGAGATAAGCAAGGCTCGTACGATGGCTTCTGTCGGTAATTACGAGGAGGCTATCTCTCGCATGATGGCAGTACCTAATGTTTGTGTCGATTGCTACAACCAATGCCAAGCGGCTGCTACAAGTTTTTATCAGCAGAAAATAGATGCTTATGGCTTGCAGCAGTTGAACAAGGCTCGCAATGCTTGGATGAAAAGCCAAGATGCGGACGGTGCTAAAGAGGTCGCGCAATATCTTAATGCCATTTCGCCGTATAGCTCCTGTTACCAAGATATAGAAAAGTTACGTGGGGAAGTGGCTTCCAAGCTGAAAGCAGACGAATTGCGTGAGTGGAACTTCCAACAGAAGCAATACGAGGATAGCCAGGCTTATAAAAGAAGTATTGTTAAGGCTTGTCGTGATGTTGGTATGGCTTGGGCAAACAATCAACCTCAGAGTATCGTGAAGAATATCATCCATGGGTGGTGGTAATGTTTAATAATATAAATCGAGCATATATGGTAAATACAAATGTTTTATCTCCAGAAGATATTCGCAAGGGACAGGAGAAAATCAAAGAAGAGATTTACGCAAGGGCTAAAGAACTGGGCGTTTCAACAGAAGACCTTTGGCCGTTGCCTGATGGAGTGTTCAATATCGAGGGCTATTGTCAGTCTTCACCTCGTATCATGTGGATATTGAAGCAACCGTATGATGACATGAAGAAAGGTAAACCGTGCGGTGGTGGTTGGGAGGTTTATGGCGCTTTTAAGAATGGTGATGCTCATGCTAATATGACTTGGCAGCCTATAGTATATAGCCTTGTTGGCATACGCAACAACAAATTATATGATGACATGCCGTACATTCGTGATGACAAGTCTATGTTGGAGGTATTGAAAGATATTGCTTATATCAATGTTGACAAGATGCCTGGCTATAGAACCACTTCTGTCAAGGATTTGGCACAAGCCTACGACCAATGGAAAGATATTGTCGAAGAGCAAATACGTCTGTACGACCCACAGGTAATCTGTTTTGCCAATACAATGTGGCTTTTCAAGAAGGATTGGGGAATAGATGGGCATACAGAGCATGAATCCGTTCCATTGGGCAAAGATAAGTATATGTTTGTTTATCGTAAAGATGGCAGACTTTGTCTTGATACATACCATCCTGCCCAACGAACAATTCCAAGAGAAAATTATGTAGATTCTATAATAAAGGTGATTAATAATAATTTTAAATAATGAGCTTATGAAAACAAAAATTTTATTTTTGGTACTGTTGTTGGCTTTAACTCCAACTTTCAGCACAGTTTCTTATGGACAGGCGGCATTGCGAGGCTTGGCTGGTGGTCTTTTGCGTAAAACTGTAGAGAAAAATAATAATAGCACTAAGACTGCGGAAGCCGCATCTAGCCGTACTAATG
>CAVKXW010000221.1:0-4820 GCA_963660215.1 Bacteroidaceae bacterium
CCCATGGCGATGTCGAGGGTCATGGCGTTGAGGAAGGCCTCACGGGTGGCGATGCTACGTGGCAATACGCTCTCGTCGCCGTTCTCATAATATGCGTATGCGTTCTTTACTATCTGACGAGCGGCATCCTTAAAGAGTTGGATACGGTTCTTATGCGTAGCCAAGATTGTACCATTGCCTGGGAGACTCAATCCAATAGCCTCGGTCAAGGAGTTCATCGAGTTGGCGGTAAACATACCTGAACAGCTACCGCAACCAGGGCAAGCGCACTGCTCTATCTGCTTCATCTCCTCGTCGCTGACGCTTGTATCGGCACCCTTAATCATAGCGGTAATCAAGTCGGCGTTCTCGCCCTTCCAGCGACCAGCCTCCATAGGGCCACCCGAACAGAACACGGTAGGAATGTTCAGACGCATAGAAGCCATCAACATGCCAGGAGTTACCTTGTCGCAGTTGGAGATGCAAATCATGGCATCTGCCTTGTGGGCATTGACCATATACTCCACAGAGTCTGCGATAATGTCACGGCTTGGAAGTGAATAAAGCATTCCGTCGTGACCCATAGCGATACCGTCGTCTACGGCGATGGTATTGAACTCGGCTGCATAGCAACCCATAGCCTCAATTTCCTTCTTGACGATCTGACCGATTTCGTGCAGATGGGTATGACCAGGCACAAACTGCGTGAAGCTATTCACGATGGCGATGATAGGTTTGCCAAACTGCTCGTGTTTCATACCTGCAGCTACCCAAAGTGCTCGGGCACCTGCCATTCTTCTGCCTTCAGTACAGACACTACTTCTTAATGGATGTTTCATATTGTTTTGTATCTTTATTTTCGTTCAAATATCTAAGAAGAGTATACAAAAAAACGCACCTCTTACTCTAATTGACTGCAAAGATACTGAGAATTTATGTAATAACCAACAAATTTGGCATAAACTTTCACAATTATGCCGTTTTTGTTATAAAAAACATGAAATTACTTACGATTTATCACCAATAATTCACAAAACATATAAATCTGTGCAAGTTTATACAGAAAAAGAAAGATTATACTAAAAAAGTCCCCTAGGCAAGCCTAGAGGACTTATATATCGAATATTATAAGATTCTAAAAAATAGAATTACTTCTCGTTGTTATCGTTGAAAGTAGCAACGCGATTGAACTCTACCTGCTTGAAGAGCTTATCAGTAGCACCCATGCCAGTTGCGATCAAACGATTAGCGTTGATCTTGTAGTTCTTAACAAGAACATTCTTTACTGCATTTGCACGAGCCTCAGAAAGCTTCTGGTTGAGCTCCTTAGAACCCTCTGGAGAAGCATAACCCTTAATCTCAACAGTAGCTTCTGGGTGATTCTTCATATACTGTGCAATCATCTCGATGTTTGCCATCTGACTACGGTCGATAACAGACTTGCCCTGACGGAACAATACAGTTGGCTGCAAGTTTGTAGCTGTTGCTGGCTTCTCATACTTAGGAGCCTTCTGGCACTCATCAAGAGCGTTCTTAAGGTCAGCAATCTGCTTGTCCTTAGCTGCGAGCTCTGCATCCTTATTGTTCAAGTCGCTACGAAGATTGTTAATCTGACCATTCAAACCGTCGATCTCGTTCTGGTCACGTGGAGTAACGATGGTGAAGTTGTGAGAGTTGTTAGAACCCTTGAACTTGTAGTTTACACCAAGCTTAAGCTGGAAACCAGACTTGTTTACATCGAACTTAACACCGTCGCAAGCACCGTAGTTGTCATGTAAGAACCAGTTCATAGATGGCTCTACATATACCTGCCATGCCTTCTTAGCGCCAAGGTTGAAAGCGAAGTCAATACCAGCATTAGCAGTGAGAGCGTTGAGGTTCTGAGCACCCTTGTTGTTGAATGAATGATATGCGCCGATACCAGCCAATGGGATAATCTCGAATGAGCGAGGCTCGCCCTTATAACCCAAGAAGAGGTTTGTTGCATTGATGGTACCCATGAACTTGCCGCTCAAGCCACGAACCAAAGTCTTACTGCCTTCAACAGGGAGCTTGCAGTTACGTGCATATGCGTCAGCCTCTACAGCTGCACCCCAAACTGGAGTAAACCACTTACCAAGGCGTACACCTACTGATGGGTTTACGTTTTTGAACCATGCGTTGTGTGTAGTTTTTGTTGCTCCACCTACATTAACACCAAGATACCAGTTGTCCAAGAACTTGCTCTCCTGTGTGGTCTGAGCAGATGCTGAAACTGCCATTACAGCAGCAGCAAACATTAATACTAACTTTTTCATTTTCTCTCTAAATTAATAATAAACTTTAAATTCGGGTGCAAAGTAATAAAAAAAACTTTTAACCACCAAATATTTTTGCCACTTTTTTATGTTTTATAGCATAAAAATAAAAAAAAACGAACATTAGATATGCTATATCTACCATTTTTGGCATGCCTACTTGGCGATTAAAAGTTTTTAGATATGTAGCTTATTACAATTCAAAGACTGCTGCTTTTCGTGCTTCAACGCTCACTTGTTTGTTGCCCAATCCTGAAAGCTGAAGCTTCAGTTTGCGAGGCAGGGCGTTCACCACCTTGAGCCAAGTCTTGCCTGTCTTGGAATCCTTTACCACACTCGTGCCTATATATCTCTTCAGCTCGGCAGGCAAGTTCAGTTCGGAAGCGATGTAAGTATCCCCTGCGTGCTGACCAAACATTCTCTGTACTTTGTAACTCTCGCTCGCGCGTACATTATTATTATCAAAGTATATCATATCTGGGCTCCAGTTGCTGTAGCCGTCCTTGCTCAAGAGCGGAGCGTAGGATGTCATCTCCACCACATCACCGTTGCGCTCTACATTGCAGAGATGGATGCCCTCTGCCAAGGCATTGTCCAGGGCATCCTTTCCACGAGAGGCATATTCGCCGAGGTAGACTTTAGGAGCCTTGCGGTCGTAGGCATCATAATAGTCCTGATGGTTGATAAACCAACCCGGCTGCTCATAGTAATGCTCGTCTACGGCATCGATAAACTTCTTGTTCTCCTTGGCAATTTTCCAGCCCTCGATATAGTCGGAAGATGGGAAGTGGAATGGTCCCACGGTGCCAACCACCTCTATCTGAGGATATTTCTCCTTCACAGCCTTGCATATCATAAGATAACGCTGCTCGAAATCTGTCGAGATGAGATCTTCATTTCCGATTCCTATCATCTTCAGATTGAATGGAGCTGGATGACCTGCGTCGGCTCTCATCTTCGCCCACTTCGATGTGGCAGGGTCGCCATTCGCCCACTCTACGAGGTCGAGAACATCTTGTATGTACTGAGGCATTTCTGCCATTGGGATGCCGCCCTGCTGACCAGCTACCCCATCTTTGTTGGCTACGGAGTTTTGGCAAGGCACACCTGCTGCCAATACCGGCAGAGGTTCAGCCCCCATGTCCTCGCACCACTGGAAATATTCGTAGAATCCGAGTTGGCGGGTCTGATGATAGCCCCAGATATTATAGGCTGGCTTACGGTCTTTCTGTGGCCCCACGCTCTCTTTCCAATGATAGATATTGTCCAGACCTTGGCCATGAAGCATACACCCACCAGGGAAGCGTACGAAGCGTGGCTTGAGGTCGGCGATAGCCTCCGCCAAGTCCTTTCTGAGCCCATGTCCTTTGTAGGTATCTTGCGGTTTGAGGCTCACTAGGTCTATCGCCACCTTATTCTCGCCCTTAGGAATGATGGCAAACCTCACATTCTTGCCATCTCCCAATTCTCCCTTGTATTTGTCTGTGATACTTAGTCGAGTCTTGTATTCCATCCACTCAGAGCCTATCACTTTCAGCTTAGCCTGGGCTATCGTCTGGTTGTCTTTGTCCAGAATAGCTACGGTGAGCTGCTTGTTCTTTCCTTCCAAGCAACGGGCATGGAGACTTACATCGTAGAACGCATCGGCATGCTTCATCACCTTGTCTTTTGAGTCTTCACCACGCCTTACGGCGATTCCATCCCATCCTATATTGTAAATAGGTGTAGCTCCCAGGATGGCGTAATGAGGATTGTTTTGGCTGATGCCATTCTCCGTAGCCACGGTGTTCACTCCCGTCCATGCCGTCGTGGCATTCCACTGATGCTTGCGGTCTTCGCCGTTGTATTCAAAATCTCCGTTCTGCAGCATCTCGGCACAAAGACCTCCATCTGCTGCACGGCTGATGTCCTCGAAGAAAATGCCCATCAGCTTGTCGCTGATGCGATGCGTCTTCTGAGGGAAAATCTGAAGCGATGCTTCGAGCGTCAAGGCGGCATTGTCAGACTCGGCATAAGGAATATCGATGACAGGCTCCCCCTTCGCCTCGCTTATCTTATTCATTTCCTCCACATACGCCTTGAGCTGAGATTCGGTCTTAGGCATCGGGCGGCTGTTCTCCTTGTTTTCCTCGGCGAGTGCCTTAAACCACGAGCGGATATAGGCGAGATGCACGGCTGGCACCTCGAAGTCGCAGCCCTGATACTGCTTGCCGTTGATGGTGGCGGTGTCACGCTGCCATAGTATCTCGTCGGCAGTAGCCTCCAGCGAATCCTCCTGGAAGGTACGGAAGTCCTTGTCTGCCTGCACGTATCGCTTGCCCTGCTTGGTCTTCAGATAGATGTCGAAATTGCCGTCGTCCATCTGGTAGGCTGCCACATCGGTCACTCCTTTTTCCTTAACAATAGGATAATCCTGTGGCCGCCAAGTCACCAAGTCTTCCGAATATGCCACGGCAAATTGTGGAGAATGGTCATTGACACTCCAAAGCGCACGCCACGTGCCATCGTTCGCCTTCATCACAAAGGGGTTATACATTTTTTTCT
>CAVKXW010000222.1:0-4816 GCA_963660215.1 Bacteroidaceae bacterium
GTTATGCAGGAAAGACAATTAAACAGAAGACAATATTTCAAGGAACTTGCTGTAACAAGCAAGAAATATTTCATTCCATACATACAGCAGTACAAGAATGTCTGCAAGGGAATGAATGTTCTTGAAATTGGTTGTGGAGATGGAGGAAACTTACTTCCGTTTTCACAAATGGGTTGTCATGTCACAGGATGTGATATGGCAGAGTGTAGAATTAAGGATGCTCAACGATTTTTTGATGAGGAAAATGCAGAGGGACGCTTCATCGCTTCCGATGTTTTCTTATTGAAAGATTTGGAACGTCAGTTCGATTTGATTATCTGCCATGATGTGATAGAACACATTATGGACAAGAAAGATTTTATTCACAAGTGTAAGTCCTTGCTAAATTCAGGGGGGGTGATATTTATGTCGTTCCCTGCATGGCAGATGCCTTTCGGCGGGCATCAGCAAATTTGTAGAAGCCGTATTTTGTCACACTTGCCTTTCTTTCATCTTTTACCAACCTCGATTTATAAGGCTCTATTGAAATTAGCTCATGAAGACAATGGGTGCATTCGCGAATTGTTGAGTATTAAGAAAACGAAATGCCCTATCGAGATGTTTGAAAGAATCGCCAAGGAAGATTTCACTATTGCCAATTGGACTCCTTGGTTTATCAATCCTCATTATGAGATTAAATTCGGGCTTAGTCCTAAAAGACTACCTCATTTCATAGGACATATTCCTTATATCCGAAACTTTTTCACAACATCGTCATTTTACATATTAAAAACAAAACAATAAACTATGGCTTATTTATTTTCATCTGAGTCCGTTTCAGAGGGACATCCAGATAAAGTGTCTGATCAAATTTCAGATTCCTTACTTGACCAATTCTTGGCATACGACGAACACGCTCACTGCGCCATTGAGACATTTTGTACAACAGGACAAGTTGTCATCATGGGAGAAGTGCGTTCAGATGCTTATGTAGATTTGCAAACCATTGCACGTAATACCATTAAGAAGATAGGCTATACTAAGTCCGAATATCAGTTTGATGGCGATTCTTGTGGCGTACTCACTGCTATTCATGAGCAAAGCGATGATATCAACCGTGGCGTTAGCCGTGAGGAAGATGAGGCACAAGGCGCAGGCGACCAAGGCATGATGTTTGGTTATGCGACCAATGAAACCGATAATTATATGCCTGTGTCTCTTGACTTAGCCCAACTTATCATGCAGGAATTAGCTGCTATTCGTAAAGAAGGGAAAGCGATGAAGTATCTACGTCCTGATTCTAAAAGTCAAGTTACCATAGAATATTCAGACGACAACATACCTCAACGCATAGATACGATTGTTGTTTCTACTCAGCATGATGATTTCATTAAAAAGTCTAATGGTGAAGATGATGACAAAGCAATGCTTTCTAAAATTCGCGAGGATGTCATAAAGATTTTAATTCCTCGTGTAAAGAGTAAGTTGAGCGATAAAGTTTTGGCACTATTTAACAATGACATCAAGTATTTGGTAAACCCTACAGGTAAGTTCGTTATTGGTGGACCTCACGGTGATACAGGTTTAACAGGACGTAAAATAATCGTGGACACATACGGAGGAAAGGGTGCCCACGGTGGCGGTGCATTCTCAGGAAAAGACCCAAGCAAGGTTGACCGCTCAGCTGCATACGCTGCTCGTTATATTGCAAAAAATATGGTTGCAGCAGGTGTGGCAGATGAAATATTGGTACAACTCAGCTATGCCATTGGTGTGGCAGAGCCTATTAGCGTATATGTCAATACATACGGCCGTAGCCATGTGAGTATGGCTGATGGAGAAATCGCAAAGGAAATATCCAAGATGTTTGACCTCCGTCCAAAGGCTATTGAACGTACTTTGAAGTTACGCCAACCTATGTATTTGGAAACTGCGGCGTATGGACACATGGGACGTAAGAATGAAACTGTAGAAAAGACTTTCTGTAGTCGTTACCATGAAACCAAGACGGTACAAGTAGAACTTTTCACTTGGGAAAAATTGGATAAAGTGGAAGAAATAAAACAGCGATTTGGATTGAATGTAAAGTAAACATTCTCCTCCACAAAAACAGCAACTTCCGCTCTTCTTATCAGTATAAAAGTTAAGAAGAACGGAAGTTGTTACTAGTCTACATTTTATTCCAACTCAATATATCCATCATCACCTTTTGACGATGAACTGCCACCCGATGCAGAACCACCACTTGCAGAACCTGAGTTGCCGCCACTTGGCGTGTTACTACTTCCCGAATCAACAGCAGAACTGTCCGAAGTCGCAGGAACAGAAGCCTTTTGTCCAAGTACTTCACGTTTGTAATGAGTAATCTCCGTGTTCACATAGTCGATGAATGAAGCATAATCCTTCTCGCCAAAAACGAGGGCGAGGGCGTTCACCATCTTCACCAATGCACGGTAGGCATTATCCGTTGCAATGCGAGCTTTCTTTAATGCACCTACGCCTACACCCATTTTCTCGTTGGTGCGTTGGAGGGTAAGCGTTCTTACACGCTCGTTGGCTTCCTTCATATTGGTAATGAACGCTGTCAAGCCCAATTTTGTAACCTGGGCGGCGTATTTCTCTTCAAGGTCTGCGATGAAATTCACCAAGAGACCAGTCTCCTTGTCAAGTTGATCGGAGGTGTTAATCTTGTAGTCCTTGATGTGTTGGTAGAGAATCTTTGCAGCCTGTGCCATGTCAGCGATAGGCATGGCGCGAAATCCTTCAACCGCTTTCTTGTAGCCAGCATAGAGTGCGTCACGGTCGTCGTCAGCCTTGGCTATCTCGTCTGTCAAAAGACTCTTTTGTGAAACTTTCAACACCTCGTCCTCAGCGGAAACGGTGGCCTTGAAAGCCTTGAACTGTTCGGCAGCCTTGTTGGTTACAGCTGTATCTGACTCTGCTCGTGCAAGGATATTGCTTACGAACGTGAAATGCGCACCATTATTCATGCGTGCTAAACCGATGTCATTAATTTCCTTCATTTTTTTCCGAAATTAAATTATACATGTTTTGTGCGTTGTCGAATTTCTCCGATTGCGAGTGCTAAGGTAATAAAAATAAATGGGATTCTCTCATGATGTTGCAAAAATATGACGATATTCCGCTCAAAAAACTTGTTTTTGAATAGTAGAGGCATCATTAATGTGCGTTTCATGGCATTTTGGGTTCAAAAACGATAGGAAACGAGCGTCAAGAAATTCGTTCACTTGTGGATGTACTAAGAAACGTACATCAATGGTTTCAATGAAGATAAAAAGTAGCAAGAAATGTGCATCAAGACTTTCAACCAGACCAAAAAGTAGCGAAAAAGGCAAAACTATTGTCCCAACGATATTCGAAAGTAGAAGAAAATGCTAAACAATTCATCCAACGGCATATAAAAGGGCCTATATTTCGCAAACAACTCTTTCCCAAAGTTCAAAAGAAAGCCTTGACGGAGGTTTCTTGCTACTTTTAAGTCCAAACGAAGGTTGTGTTTGACGTTTCCTGCTATTTTGGCGGTAAAAAGACATTATCGTTTGACTGAACTTGTGGCTCGGAAGTGAAGGAGGAGCGGAGTGAGAACGTCGCAGCTTCGGAAAGAATAAAAAGGAATGAGTTACACAGAGTAAGTTTAACTTGCCTGTAACTTGCCAAGATAGGCTCGCAAAATAATAAGTCAAGCAAGTACAACTGATTATCAGATAGTTATTGGACAATCTCTAACTTGCCTGTAACTTGCCAATAAATCAAAAGAGAAGGGGCTACAGAGGAAAAGGTCGCAAAAACTGCGTTCCGTCGATAATATGTCATTGTCTGCTGTATCAAGAAATCCAAGATGCGCACATATATAATAAGGTGTAGGCATCTTGGATTTTTTCATTTTTCGGATGTATCATCGTCCTCGCTATCTTCTTCATCATCGGGTGCGAGCCATTTCTGCCAATCCTCCTCGTCAATGGTGAGGTCGTTCATTTCCCAATCGTATGCAAGTTCGGGCATCGGGTCACGGGAATAAGGAAAATGGATGGTATAGCCGATTTGCCCATAGGAGACATGGAGCGGAGTGACGCAAAGGTCTCTGCCGAAATAGCTTCGGGTGGTGAGGTATTTGCGCCAGTCAAAACGCTCATTGAGAATATTACGGCACAGGCGGTTGAGGTATAGTTCTATTGTCATACGGCTTGAAGTTCTAATTGTGAGTAATATTGCTTGAATGCCTCGTAAAGGTCTGCAATCATGGCTTCGACTTCCTCCATGTCCTTGACTATATCGGCAATGTGGTAAGGTGCGCCTTTTTTACCATGACCGTCTGAGCCAATCCAAATGTATGCTTCCTCGTCAACATCGAAGTTCTCGTAATAATCATGGATATTGTCGATGAAGGTTTCCATGTCTTCATCTTCAAGTGCTACGCAGACATTGAAATCCTGTCCGTAGGAAGTGTACTTGGCGAAGTTCACATCTACACTACCATTGTGAGCCTCTGAGAAATCAACGCTCCATCCTAATATTTCGGCTATTTCCGTTATCTTTTGCTGCATCATATATTTTGTGGTTTTTATCAGCCGTAAGTTTGACGCCTATGGCTGATGTTGGGTTTATACTTCTTCTCTGTCATACATGTCTGACAGGAACGTCTGCAATCTCTCATCGGGAATGTTCCCGATTGGGCAAGGCTTGAAACTCTTGTCCTGCAGTATAGGTATCTTGGGAAGGTTATGCCCGACTTCCACACTGATACTCTCCATTTCCTTGACAGAGGCATAGCCATATTCCGTATCAGCAAGACCGACAACGATAGAATATAGCGTGA
>CAVKXW010000223.1:0-4789 GCA_963660215.1 Bacteroidaceae bacterium
AGCACCCACGAACAGGAGTTCCAGCAGTATGCCTCTGCCACCTATTGCCTGCTCATTGTGATGGCACTGGGCACGGTGGCTAGCAAGCTTTTGCAGCTAACAGGCATCACCTTCCCTACATATTTCGGTGCGCTCATCACAGCAGCCATCGTACGAAACATCATCGAGCAGACCCGTTTCGCCCCTAAGCTACAGATAGACAAGATCGTAAGTACGGGCAATATCTGCCTCTCCATCTTCCTGGGCATGGCGATGATTTCGCTCAAGCTATGGGAGTTGCAATCCTTGGCGATGCCATTGCTCACCATCCTCGTTTGCCAAGTATTGATGATGGTGTTGCTCACCTACTTTATTGCCTTCCGCATCCTGGGAAAGGACTACGACGCTGCAGTATTGGTGGCTGGTATCTGCGGCTTTGGACTGGGTGCCACACCAAATGCGATGGCAAATATGAGTGCAGTATGCTACAAATACCACTACTCGGTAAAGCCATTCCTCATCGTACCTATCATCGGCGCAATGTTCGTAGACCTCATCAACACAGGCATCATCACCTTGTTCCTGAACTGGATAGGATAATCCCTTACACCTTATATATTATATATAGGTGTAACTTCAAAAGACAACTACAACAATAAAAGCAACAACTAAAATGAAGAAACAATCGCTCATCACATTGGCTCTCGCCCTCTCACTGGGTTTGCCAATGCCAGCATTCGCCCAAAAGGCAATGACCAAGAAAGAAATCGCAGAAAAAGAAAAGCAATTCAAGGCTTTGCAGCATCCTTGGAAAGGAAAGAAAGTGGCTTACTTCGGTGATTCCATCACCGACCCAAGGGTAAGTGCGTCTAAAGTAAAATACTGGGGATTTCTACAAGATTGGCTCGGTATTACCCCTTACGTCTATGCCATCAGTGGAAGACAATGGAACGACATTCCTCGTCAGGCAGATGCCCTGCAAAAGGAACATGGCGACGACTTCGACGCCATCCTCATCTTCATGGGCACCAACGACTACAACGAGGGTATTGCCTTGGGCGAATGGTATTCCGAGACCGTAGACTCCGTGAAAGCTGCAGTCCACAAGCCTAGCGAGATAGTGCCACGTCGCCATCGCCACTTCATGATGGACAAGAATACGTTCCGTGGCAGAATCAACATCGCCATGTCAAAGCTCAAGCAGATGTACCCTACGAAGCAAATCGTACTGATGACACCTATCCACCGTGCTTACTTCGGCAGCAGCAACAAGAACATCCAGCCAGACGAAATGTACGAGAATGTACGTGGCATCTTCTTCGACGAGTACGTGAAGGCTGTGAAGGAAGCGGGCAACGTATGGGCAGTGCCTGTCATCGACCTCAACTCCCTCTCAGGTCTCTTCCCACTCTATGATGCTAGTGCCAAGATGTTCAACAAGATGGATGTAGACCGCTTGCATCCTAACGATCTTGGTCATCAGCGCATGGCAAAGACCATCATGTATCAGCTCTCCGCATTGCCTTGCGAACTATAGCTCGACACTTTTTCCGTATTAAGACATTTTAATATTAGAGCCTATACTTTGCGACTTACGAATTCAAGTTTCGGAAATTGAGCTAAGTGCGGGCAGAATAAAAAAATCGACATCCGAAGGGAAAGCCAAGGTCCAATAAGCTTATAACTTCCGAAACTAGAATTGTTTTATTATAGCACAAACAGCCGACTGTCAAGAACCTTGCAGCTGACTGTCCGCATAAGAACAGCCAACAGAAAGTGCATCGTGAGGGGCGGTAAAATACGTCCCGACGTAGTCTTTGCTACATCCCAACACATCGGAAACAACATCCCGACGCAGCAAAGATTGTGTCGGGACGTAATTTCAGACTCCAGCGCAAAGGGATTTATGTTTTACTCTTCACTCTTCACCGAAAGAGCCTAATCTATTGGTTTTCAAAGCATTAAACTTGTGAAGAGTGTGCGTTACCTCTTCACATCTCTTCACCATACCAGACAACCTATATTAGGAATAAGCTAAGAGGTGAAGAGTTGTGAAGAGTGCGATAGCACTCTTCACAAGCGTAATCACTTATGAGACAAGCAATTAGATATACCTCTGTGAAGAGTGAAGAGAATTTCCTATATCATTTCCTCTTCATTCTCCTCTTCCTTCTTTCCGAAGTTAGGGTCAATCTTGAGGAAAGCGGTAACAAGGAAGGTGATGGCACAACATGCCATGACGATGATGAAGAAGAGGCGATAACCCACCATATCCTTCAGATAACCTGAAACCATGCCAGGCAGCATCAATCCTAGATAAGAGATACCCGTGCAGATGGAATAGTGGGAGGTCTTGAACTTGCCCTGACTATAGAACAGCATGTAAAGCGTGAGGACCGTGAAGCCCAAGCCATAGCCGAACTGCTCGACGAAGAGGCAAGACGAAACCACGACGAGGTTGCTATTGAGCGTATAACTGAGGAAGATGTAGACCACATCAGGCAAGGTGATGGCGCAAACCATCGGCCAAAGCCACTTCTTCATGCCGTCTCGGCTCACCAAGATGCCGCCGATGATACCTCCGAGCAACAGACCGATAAGTCCCACGGTACCATTTGCCAATCCATATTCCTGTGGCGACAGCCCCAGACCGCCCTGTGAGTTAGGACGAAGGATGAAGGTCTTGGTCATCGTATTGAGCAACGCCTCCGGGAAACGATAAAACAGGAGAAAGAGCATCACGCAGACCGTCTCCTTAGCTCCGAACTTTTGGAAGAAGGTACGGAACATGTTCTTCAACTCATGTGCCACCTCGCCCACAGTCCTTTCCGTCTGCACATCCTCCTTCGGACGAGGCATGAAACGACTATGATAGAGCCACAAGCCGATAAAGATACCAGCCAATCCGTAGAAGATGAGTGCCCAAGAGAAACGAATCTGGTTACGGAACACCACCTGGAGCACACCTGCCAACATGACCAAGAAGCCATTCACGAAGATGATGGCGAGGCGATAGAAGGTATTGCGCAAGCCCACGAACTTGGTTTGGTTGTGCTCATCCAGCTCAATCATATAGAAGCCATCGGCAGAAATGTCATGGGTGGCACTACAGAAGGCGATGAGAAAGAAGAAGCACATGGTGGCCTGAAACCAGAAGGCTGTAGGAATGGAGAAGGCAATACCTGCCAACGCCGCTCCTATCAATGCCTGCATCGTAAGCACCCACCAACGCTTGGTCTTCAAGAGGTCGATGAAAGGACTCCACAAAGGTTTGATAACCCAAGGCAAGGCGAGCCATCCCGTGAAGAGACCCACCTCGGCATCGGTCAGTCCCATCTGCATATACATCACGACAGAGAGGGCTGTCACAATCACGTTAGGCAGTCCTTCGGCAAAATAGAGGGTCGGAATCCATGCCCATGGACTCCGACTATTTTTCTTACTAACCATTTTTTATCTTATTTATAAAGTTGCTTGATGTCCGCTCCCTGATAGTAGTGCAGCAGGATGTCATCGTAGGCATATCCTTCCTCGCCCATCACGGCAGCACCTATTTGGCAGAGACCTACTCCATGTCCCCATCCAGCTCCAATAATCTCGAAACGCTGAGGCACGCCTTGCTCATCCTTGTCATACTTATCCACCACGAAGGCAGAGCTGTAGAGATGGGAATCGCTGAGCGCACGGCGAATTTCGAGTTCCTTACCGATAGTGAAGGTCTTCTCTGTACCAACAATTTGGAGCTTGCTGATACGTCCACTCTTGCCTCGCTCCACAGCCTTAAGGTCGAGGATGGCACCGAAGTTCATCTTCAACTTGTCGGCGAAGAGCTGCTGGAGTTTCTCCTGTGTCAATGTTACCTTCCAACGATAGAAGTCGGCTGTCTCCTGGTCATAATCGTTCAGTACCTGCGAGAGAACCTTCTTGTCGGTAGTGTTGCAGAAAGCAGGAGGGTTCGAGCGAATCCAACGCTCGGCAGTAGCCTCGTCTTGAAGTGAAGAGTGAAGAGTGAAGAATGAAGAATCATCTTGCTTATCTGACACAGAACTAGCTTGCGAAGACCTTTCAGCAACAATAGCTGTAGAATTCTTCACTCTTCGTTCTTCACTCTTCACTCCCAGTATCAAGTCTCTGATACTGGAGAGATAACTCTTCGGAGTGTTCTCCCAACAATATTGGAACTCCTCGGTGACTCCACCGCAGCACTTAGAGAAGCGTGCGTCGCATATCTCTTCGCCATCAAGCAGTACCTGTCCCTTGGTCTGTCGAATAGCCTCAGCCACATGTGGCGAAGTCTCCTTCGTGATTCCTTGGTAGCGCTGGCAATGGTCATCGGCACAAACATCGAAGATGGTATGGTCCTCACGGTCGTACCAACGGATGAGCATGTCATCCTTCTTCACGAACGAGAAGAAGTTGTTGCCGCTCTCTGCCACTTCCCTGCGCTTCTTCATCTGCGCCAGGAGCCATGAACGGGAAATCACGGCATGGGCCTTCAAGAGTTCCAAGCTGGAGGTGGCACTCATCTCACTACTGATGACGCTCTCCAAATACTTCTCCACAGGCAACTCATTGATGGCGCAAATCTTGTCAGCCTCAACCACAAAGCGGAGAGTTCCAAGGAAAGTCTGTGTTTCCTTACGCTCCCAGTGGAAGTTGACACCGATGGTTACATCGCTCAGTGAGAACGAGGCATCGGCACTCTGCGGATGGAAGGTAAGCTGGCTGTATTGGTTGCCGTTCCAGAGCACACCACCCTCGGAGAACTCCACCACTTGGTCGCCTATCACCGTCTCGCCCTTGGCAAGGT
>CAVKXW010000224.1:0-1516 GCA_963660215.1 Bacteroidaceae bacterium
ATCCATAGCCTATGTAGGCATATTACTATATAATCCATTAGCTCTTTTCGACATTAGCTTCCAAATGTCGTTCTTAGCCGTAGGCTTTATTCTTCTTTTTCATCCTTATTTATATAGACTCCACAAACCATCTTGTAAACCTATAAAATGGATATGGGGACTATTATGTGTATCGCTTGCAGCCCAAATTGGCACCATACCCCTCATCATATATTACTTCCATAGAGTATCGTGTTACTCATTATTTACAAGTTTCATTGCCATACCTGCCGCTACGCTCATCCTCTATGCTTGTGTCATTCTACTATTATGCTCAGGAATCTCCACTTTGCCTCATTGCTCAGAATTAGGCATATCTCTCATGCAATATACTGCAAAATTACTCAACTGTATAACCCAAAATGCCAATACAACTCTACAGCTTACAAGCAAGCTTCCTGGTGCAAGTATTGAAAACATCCATATAAATCTGGCTCAAGTAATAGGTCTATACACTTGTATTCTCTGCATATATTTTATTTGGCGAAAATTAGATTACTCTTTTCCAGATAGCCCTGAGCCATGAATCTTTCTTACGAAATATCTGCTTATATAATAAGGTGTACGTACACAACAAGGCTATATTCCGCCTTACAAAACGTTAAAAAATATCTTTTTTCTATTATTTATTGATTTTTTCTTTCTTTTTGTTTGTTTTTTCAAAGAAAATCTATATCTTTGCAACCGAAAACAAGAAAATAAGAATTTAAACCCAATAAAAGATTAAGATTATGAAAGCATCAGAAGTAATCGCGAATCTCCAGAGAAGATTCCCTAATGAGCCTGAGTACATCCAGGCTGTTAGTCAGGTACTCGGCACTATCGAGGAAGAGTACAACAAGCACCCAGAGTTTGAGAAAGCAAACCTCATCGAGCGTCTTTGCATCCCAGACCGTGTCATCGAATTCCGTGTATCATGGGTAGATGACAAGGGCAACGTGCAGACTAACATGGGTTACCGCATCCAGCACAACAACGTGATTGGCCCTTACAAGGGAGGTCTTCGTTTCCACAAGTCTGTAAACTTGGGTATCTTGAAGTTCCTCGCATTCGAGCAGACATTCAAGAACTCTTTGACCACTCTCCCTATGGGTGGTGCCAAGGGTGGTTCCGACTTCTCACCACGTGGCAAGAGCAATGCCGAGGTTATGCGTTTCTGCCAGGCTTTCATGACAGAGCTTTATCGCCACATCGGTCCAGACGAGGACGTTCCTGCTGGTGACATCGGTGTAGGTGGTCGTGAGGTTGGTTATCTCTTCGGCATGTACAAGAAGTTGACTCACCAGTTCCAAGGTATGTTGACAGGTAAGGGGCAGGAGTTCGGCGGTTCTCTCATCCGTCCAGAGGCTACAGGTTACGGTAATGTATATTTCCTCTGCAACATGTTGGCTACTAAGAACATCGACATCAAGGGCAAGACCGTTTTGGTTTCTGGTTCTGGTAACGTGGCTCAATACACCATGGAGAAATTGATTCA
>CAVKXW010000224.1:2310-4776 GCA_963660215.1 Bacteroidaceae bacterium
GACTGGTGGATGACCTCAAGGCGAGGTTATCCACCCAGAGCCGTGTGAGCATCGCCTCTTTCTCGGCATGAATAGTCCCAAAAACTCTAAATATCTTTGCCAGCACGGATGTCATCCGCCAAGCCCTCATAAGGCGCACAGGCTATCACCTGCTCATTGTCCTTGCCCTCATTGCGCATGAAAGTAATCTCGGCGAACTCTGGCACCACATACTTCGGATAAGTCTCATATTGCTCTCTTGCAGCCACCATCTTGTCGATGTGCTCGTTCTGGAAACAAACGGTTATCTCAGGATGGTCGTGTACCCATTTAGGGAAGAATATAACACCATGCACACGCTTTTCCTTCAGCATGAAGTTGAGTGAGACATCTGTACCTGTTGGCTCTGTCCATGAAACCTTATAGACATCCTCTGTCAGTTTCACAATATCAGCCTTCTGGTCCTTTACCCATCTGCCACCTACCATACCGCTGTGTATGCGATAATCTACGGTTGTCTCGTTCTTCACATAAAACTCATACTCCCAGCCATTGGCATAGGTGTATATAAAATGTAGTCCTACTAATTTTTCCATTGTATCTATATTTTTAATGATTTGCCACAAAATTAGCTACGATACCAGCACAACGTTGTGCGGCAAGATCGCTAGTGAAAGAATGGTCAACACCAGGCAACAGTACCAACTCTGCATTCTTCAGCACCTGCTTGTAACGTTCGCCATAAGTATAAGGCACAATGCGGTCTGCCGTTCCGTGTACAATGATGGCTGGTCCATTGTATCGGCTTGCCGTCTCATAGATAGGCAATGTCTGCGCCGCTTCAATGTACCCCTTGCCAATACGCATCTTACCACCATGGATGGCAACATAATTTGGCAGATTGCCAGCATCATAATGTGTGTCCATCAACTGACCACGCAGGGCATCATCACGAAGCACGGCCGCTGGAGCACAGAGTGCCATGCAACGGATACTACCATCCAGTTCTCCACCTATCATGGAAGCCACCACACCACCTTGCGAATGTCCCACGATACTCACATCTTTCACCCAAGGTTGGCTCAAGCAATATGCCACCACTCTTCGGGCATCCTCCAGTTCATTCAGAACGGTCATATCCTCCAACTTGCCGTCGCTCTCCCCATGTCCATTGAAGTCAAATCGGATAGATGCGATGCCTTTCTCCTGAAGGCTATCAGCGATAAGGCAGAGCAACTTTCGGTCTTTCGATGCTGTGAAACCATGACAGATAATAGCCACGCGCACCTTTTCTCCCCCATTCATCCTTGGCTTTTGTATGATGGCAGCCAAGTCACCTTTCGCTCCTGCGATAGATACCTTTTCCTTCGTTTGGGCTTTTATGGCACCCAATACGGAAAGCAAGAGGCATCCCATAATCATTAGTTTCTTCATGTCAGTTTAATGTTATTGTTTTTAAATAAATTTCCGGGTGCAAAGGTAATTGATTATCTTTGCACTGAATTTGCAAATAAAGACAGAAAATTATCATATAATGCCAATGAACGAAGAACAAAGGAATTACTTACGACAAGTGGATTGTACCCATAGCAAGGAGATACTCATCAAGCATACGGGCAGAGAGGGAATAGACCTGCCTGTCCACAGGCATTTGCAATACCAGATAGCCTATACTTTGCAAGGTACGCTCAGACTCACCGTGGAGGAAAAAGAATACTTTGTGCCCGAGCATCACCTTTGCTGGATTCCATCAGGCATGCCTCATTCCATGTCGAGCAACAACCGAAAGATAGCCCTCCTTATCTTCTATGTACCCCTTGAATTTGCAGCAAGGGATGACAGAAACAAGTTCAACGTATATAATGTAAATGAATGGGCGGCCATCAACCTGCGATATGTAGCAGAACACAGGGAACGCATCAGCGAAAATAGCGACAAAGACTTTTTCCGATTCACGCAAGCGTTTATCCGTCAACTACCTTTGTCATGTCCCAAATACACCCTCCTATTAAATGGCATTGCCTTTGCCAAGGACGCACGGCTGGCAAAGGCGTTGGAATACATGACACAACATCTAGACGAGGAACTCCACATCGACACCGTAGCCCAAGAAGTCGGCATTTCATCACGCACGCTCAATCGCCTCCTGCACCAAGAGCACATCAGTTTCTCCACCTATCTCAACTATCAGCGCATAACCCGTGCCGTGGAACTGATGGCGGACGGAAAGCGGACTCTTGCCGAGATAGCTTATTGCACAGGCTTTAGCGCACCTAGTAACTTCAACCGTACGTTTCGGCAGATATTCGGCATGTCACCATCCGAATATAACAATTACATCTAGGCTTACCAGCTTTTCTCCTTAACAGTAATCTTTAAATCTCTTTAAATAAAATGGTGCGGTTGCAATAGAATCAAGAAAAAGTAGTACCTTTGTAAATAATAATAGAAAGGATTTAAAATGGAAACAAACAAGAGAAATATCGA
>CAVKXW010000225.1:0-4769 GCA_963660215.1 Bacteroidaceae bacterium
AGGGCGGGGCGCCACATTTGGTATCAGAGCAAGGTTTACGGTGGGTCTAGTTTAGGATACCAACTGTAGCCACATTTGGTATCAGAGCAAGGTTTACGGTGGGTCTAGTTTAGAATACTTGCTGTAGCACAGTGAGTATTATCAGAGCAGTGGTTGACCATATCTCGCCTGACTCCGTGCATGTCCTGTTCGCCGATCCAAGTAAGTTAAGTTTATCTTAAAATAAGCAGTTAGATATGCATGAAAGTAAAGGTCTGTAGAGACCTATACTTTACAGTAAGTATGAGATATTATGAAAATTCAAGAGATCATATGGATCCTTTTTATACAGGATCTAACACAAGTTCATCGTGTGATTATAGGATACAGTAGCACGATGGATAATCAGGGCCAAGGCCAAGGTCAGAGAAGGAGAAGGGGACGCCCATCCCTAACTCAAAGATTAGAAGAGATGCAAGCTCTTCTAGAAAACCAGATGAAAGAAAATGCAGAGTTAAGACAGCGGCTAGAACAGTTAGAACAGGGGCAGGGATCAGTAGGGACTCCTGCACAGCCAGCAGCAGAGGCAGAGCGAGTAGTGCCACCAGCGGCACCAGAAGTGGTTCAGCAACCACCAGTTAGGGCAGACCCAGAGCCGTTATATGAGAGATTCCGGAAGATGAGGCCTCCGGAATTTGAGGGTTCGACAAATCCTCTAGAGGCAGAAGATTGGCTTTCTTCCATCCAGATGATAATGGAGTTCATGAGACTCACAGATGAGGAGAAAGTCATGTGTGCGTCCTTTGTTCTAAGGAAGGATGCAAGGTTTTGGTGGGACACAGTCCGCATGAGGAGGGACGTGACCACAATGACATGGGCAGAATTTCTGGATGAGTTCAACCAGAAATACTATGATCCTGCATCACTCAGACCCCAGCAGCAAGAGTTTACAGAGTTACAGCAAGGGGACATGTCAGTCAGTGAAGTATGCAGAAAGTTTGATCAGCTTTCCCGCCTGTGTCCGTATATGGTACCTACAGAGAGGGAGAAGATACAGAAGATGATGGGTATGTTTAGGCCTGAGATCGCTACGTTGATTGACGTTGGCCCATTCCCACCAGTTTCAGTAGCCGACTGTGTTAGTCGTGCTCTGAGGGCAGAGTATCATCTAGCCCGACAGAAAGAAGCGAGAGAGAAGGTCTGGGAAGCCAGGAAGCAAGAAAAGATCCTGGCTAAGGCCTCTCAACCTGGACAGCACAGTAAGGGCAGTCAGAGCACAAGACCAGAGCAGTCCAGTCATCCAGGCCCTCAGTCCCAACAGAAAAGAAAGGGGAACTTTCAGGGAACTCAGAGTCAGGACCACAGAAGTCAGTCAAGGAGGACTCACACCACCACAGTTCCAGGTAATTGTCCGAATTGTGGGAGGAAGCATGCGGGTCAGTGTAAAGCTGGCACGACTGCCTGCTTTCGGTGCGGAAGAGAGGGCCACTTTATCAAGGATTGCCCCATGAACCGCCAGTCAGTATCAGCTTCAGGGGCGAACTCTTCACGACCACAGCAGACCCAAGTACATGCACTCAGAATGAGCTATGAGAGCCCATCAGAAGTGCATCCAGCAGTGCAAGAAAGACAAGATAGAGCTCCTCAGGCAGATGCTAGGGTGATGGCCTACACCAGAGAGGAAGCAGAGGCAGGGACGTCCAACGTGGTGACAGGTCAGATTTCTGTCGCTAACCACTTGGCATCTGTTTTATTTGACTCTGGGGCCACACATTCTTTCATATCATGTGCATTTGCCGATAAGTTAGAGTACCCTAGAGATCACATGGGAAGGACTTTTAGAACTGCCCTCCCATCAGGAGAAGTCATGTTGTCAGAGTACTGGTTACCTCATGTACCAGTAATCGTGGCAAATAGAGAGCTGTATGCAGAGTTGATCATGATGAGGATCGTAGACTATGATGTAATCTTAGGAATGGATTTCCTAGGAAAATATCAAGCTACGATAGACTGCAGAAACAGAAGAATAGTATTCAAGCCAGAAGGTGAAGAAAGTTTCGAGTATGTCGATTCTTCGAGAAGAAGCAGCAAGATGATGATCAGTTCAATGAGAGCCAAGAAGCTAATAGCCAGTGGTTGTACTGGATATTTAGCTTATGTCACAGATACAGCAGAAGAGAAGAAGTTACAGCCAGCAGAGGTTCCAGTTGTCAGAGAATTTCTCGAGGTCTTTCCCGAGGAACTACCAGGACTACCTCCAGAACGAGAGATCTCATTTGAGATAGAGCTCCTACCTGGAACAGCACCGATCTCCAAGGCGCCGTACCGCATGGCACCAATAGAGTTGAAAGAGTTGCAAGTGCAGCTGAAGGATCTGCTTGACAAGGGATTCATCAGACCAAGTTATGCCCCATGGGGAGCTCCCGTACTGTTTGTCAAGAAGAAAGACGGGACGTTCCGCATGTGCATAGATTACAGAGAATTGAACAAGGTTACAGTCAAGAATAGGTATCCATTACCTAGGATTGATGACCTGTTCGATCAGCTCAAGGGTGCAGCAGTGTTCTCAAAGATTGATTTGAGATCAGGATACCATCAGCTGAGAATCAAGGAAAGTGATGTTCCCAAGACAGCTTTCAGAACCCGTTACGGGCATTATGAGTTCCTAGTAATGCCGTTTGGGTTAACGAACGCACCAGCTGCTTTCATGGACCTGATGAACAGAGTCTTCAAGGAGTATCTAGACAAGTTTGTCATTGTGTTCATCGATGACATCCTTGTATATTCAAAGACTCACGCAGAGCATGAAGCCCAGTTGAGAGTTGTCTTCCAGAAGCTAAGAGAGCATCAACTCTACGCCAAATTCTCAAAGTGTGAATTTTGGCTAGACAGAGTGCATTTCCTCGGTCATGTAGTGTCCAAGGAGGGAATTGCAGTAGATCCAGTCAAAGTGGAAGCAATCAATCAATGGCCTGCACCTAAGAGCGTAACAGAGATACGCAGTTTCTTAGGGTTAGCTGGCTATTACAGGAGATTTGTGGAGGGGTTTGCAAGATTGGCAGCACCTCTCACCACCCTCACACGCAAGGAGAAAAAGTATATATGGACAGATGAGTGTGAAAGAAGCTTCCAAGAGCTGAAGAGACGGCTGACAAGCGCGCCGATCCTCACACTCCCTACTGAAGGGGAGAAGTATGAGATCTACAGTGATGCTTCCAAAGTGGGTTTGGGAGCAGTATTGATGCAAGAAGGCAGAGTGATTGCCTACGCTTCGCGTCAACTGAAAGAGCATGAGAAGAACTATCCCACCCACGACCTAGAACTTGCTGCAGTAGTGTTCGCACTCAAGATTTGGCGACACTATCTGTATGGAGCACAGTGCCAGATCTACACAGATCATCAGAGCCTAAAATACTTCTTCACACAGAAGGAGTTGAACATGAGGCAAAGAAGATGGTTGGAGTTGGTGAAGGATTATGACTGTGAGATCCTTTATCACCCAGGAAAAGCCAACCGAGTAGCAGATGCCTTAAGTAGAAAGGCTACAGTTCCACAGCAGCTGCCAATTGACAGGTTGTCAAGACCATTGCAGCAAGAGATCCATTCACTTGAGCTAGAGCTGATATCAGGAAAATTATCAGCACTGCAGTTGAAGTCATCATTGTTTGATGATATCAAGGAAGCTCAGAAGCAAGATTCAAGCCTGACAGACTCCCAGGAAGAGATATCCACAGATGGATTAATCAGGTATAAGGGGAGAATTCAAGTGCCAGCAGATGAAGAGCTCAGAAGGCGAATCATGTCAGAAGCTCATGAGACGCCATATTCAGTCCATCCTGGAGCCACCAAGATGTACCAAGACTTGAAGCTACAGTTTTGGTGGAAAGGGATGAAAGGAGACATTGCAAGATTTGTGAGTAAGTGCCTTACCTGTCAGAGAGTAAAGGCTGAGCATCAGCATCCTGGAGGAAAGCTAGAACCTCTAGAGATTCCAGAGTGGAAATGGGAGGACGTTACCATGGACTTCGTGGTAGGGTTACCCAAAACAAGAGGAGGACACGATGCCATCTGGGTAATCGTGGACAGACTGACAAAGACAGCCAGATTCATACCAATCAGGATCACTTACTCATTAGAGAAGCTGGCACAGCTGTATGTAGATCATGTTGTCAGGTTACATGGAGTGCCAAAGTCCATAGTATCTGACAGAGATGCACGGTTCACTTCAAATTTTTGGGAGTGTGTGCAAAGAGCCATGGGCACAGAATTGAGATTCAGTACAGCCTTCCATCCTCAGACAGATGGACAGTCAGAGCGGACTATCCAGACTTTGGAGGATATGCTCCGAGCATGTGTCATGGATTTTCCAGGAGCTTGGAATGAGAAGCTACCACTAGTGGAATTCTCATACAACAACAGTTACCAAGCTTCCATCAAGATGGCACCTTATGAGGCTCTTTATGGAAGAAAGTGCAGATCACCCATCCACTGGTATGATCTGAAGGAAAAACAACTGCATAAGACAGATTTCATGCAGGAAACTTGCGATGCAGTTGCCAAGATCCAGCAAAGAATGAAGAGTGCTCAGAGCAGACAGAAGAGTTATGCAGACAGAAGGCGGAGATCCCTAGAATTCAAGGAAGGGGACTTCGTATTTCTGAAAGTGTCACCCATGAAGGGGATTATGCGTTTCGGTAAGAAGGGAAAACTGAGTCCAAGATACATTGGACCTTATGAAATTATCAAATGCATTGGGAAGGTTGCTTACAAGTTAGCATTACCTCCTGAGC
>CAVKXW010000226.1:0-4756 GCA_963660215.1 Bacteroidaceae bacterium
ACATCCCTGCCATCTTCTCGCACTACAACAAGTGCATCAAGGAGAGCAACATGCCTAACAAGGGCGAGCAAGACCCAGACTATCGCCGTGCCCGCCGTGCCTTCCTCATCGGTTACGACCGTCGTGTGCCTAAGCTCAGACAAGCAAGCCACTGTGTGAAGTGCGGTCAGTGTATCCCTCACTGTCCTCAACGTATCCAGATACCAGACGAACTGGAGAAGATAGATATGTTCGTGGAAGAACTGAAGATGCACAGCGACAAACTGTAGAGCACAATGTTAAATGTTAAGTGTTAAATGTTAAGTTATCACTTGCTTATGATAGAAAATCTCAAGAAGTTACTGCACGAGGGTGAGAACGGACATTCGCTGATCGTGCAAAGCGAGACTGGCGACGAGGCGTTCATCTACGACGGAAGGGGGATAAGCGATTTGCTCAACCTATTGACGCAATCTCCTGATATGCTCCTTGACACCACGGTAGCCGACAAGGTGGTGGGCAAAGCTGCCGCAGCCCTGATGATACTGGGTGGAGTGAAGGTAGTGTATGCCGACACCATCAGCGAGCTAGCCTTGCAGTTGTTTGCTAACGAGGCGAGGAAGGCCAAGAAGGAAGGGCGACAACCGATAAAGGTCGCTTACGACAAGAAGGTGGAATATATCGTCAATCGCACGAACACAGGTTGGTGCCCGATGGAGACGGCTTGTAAGGATGCCAAGACTCCTGCTGAATGCCTCGTTCGCATCCAAGAGAAGCTCAAGGAACTGAAAGGAATATCCATAAAGCAAAATGGGCAAGGACAATAAATCTTTTGAACTATCGTTTTAAAATAAAAAAGAAAGAGAAAAATGGAATCATCAGTTAGATTATACCAGTATGGCTACAATGAGGTAAGGACTTACCTCTTGGCAGCAGCCTTCGTGGTCGGCAACGTGGCTTTGCCACAACTCCTCCATACCATTCCGCAAGGTGGTATGATATGGTTGCCTATCTACTTCTTTACATTGATAGGTGCCTTCAAGTATGGTTGGCGAGTAGGCTTGTTGACAGCCATCGCCTCACCTGTGGTCAATCACTTACTCTTCGGAATGCCGATGGCAGCAGCCTTGCCAGCCATCCTCACCAAGAGCATTCTCCTGGCTCTCGGCGCAGGCTTCATCGCCAAGCGCACTGGCAAGGTAACACTCCTCGCCATGGCAGGAGTCGTAGCCTTTTATCAAGTATTCGGCTCGCTAGCAGAGTGGGCTTATACAGGTAGCATCGCAGCCGCCATACAGGACGTACGCCTCGGCTTGCCAGGCATCCTCACACAGATATTGGGTGGCTACCTCTTATTAAAGGTAAAAAGGTAAAAGAGTAAAAAGGTAAAAAATCCTGTAAGTAAACACTACACATTAAACTTTATAAAATATGTTAGGAACACAAGAAATACTATTGATAGCCCTCGTTATCTTGCTTCTCTTCGGAGGCAAGAAAATCCCTGAGTTGATGAAGGGACTGGGCAAGGGAGTGAAGAGTTTCAAGGATGGCATGAACGGTATCGCCGACGAAACTCCAGCATCTCCATCCAAGGATTCCGCTGAGAAGAAAGAGACAACAGAAGGAAAGTAATGGAGCAGGAGAATCAAGAGCAAATGTCCTTTTGGGAGCATCTCGACGTATTGCGAGGCACTATCTGGAAGATAGCCCTCGCAAGCGTAGTATGTGGCGTAGTGGCGTTCTTCTTCAAGGATGAGCTTTTCGATGTCATCCTCGCACCGAAGGACGCACACTTCATCACCTATCGTTTCTTCGAAAAGATAAGCAGTTTGATTCCTGGTGGCGAAGGCATGGAAAACTTTTCCGTCAATCTAGTAAACACTGGGTTGGCTGGTCAGTTTGCCATCCACATGAAGGTGGCTCTTTACGCAGGCCTTATCGTTGCCTCGCCTTATACCATCTACTTGCTTCTTCGCTTCATCACTCCTGCCCTCTATGAGAACGAGCGCAGATACACCTATCGCTTGGTAGGTGGCGGATATGTGATGTTCGTACTCGGCATGTTGCTCAACTATTTCCTCATCTTCCCCTTCACCTTCCGCTTCCTTGGTACGTACCAAGTAAGCACGGAGGTTGCCAACATGATTACCTTGGAGTCGTATATGGATACGCTCATGATGCTCAGCTTGATGCTAGGCATCCTCTTCGAATTGCCAGTGGTATGCTGGTTGCTAGGCAAGATGGGCATACTCACCAAGCCTTTCATGCGCCATTATCGTCGCCATGCCATCGTGGTGATTCTCATCATTGCCGCAGTCATCACCCCGACCTCGGATGTCTTCACACTCACCCTCGTATCATTGCCTATTTGGTTGCTCTACGAGATGAGCATCCTCTTTGTGCCGAAATCAAAACAATAAGAAAACTGACAAAAAGGTAACCAAAAAGATAAAGAATGAAAAGAATCAACTTTCATTTAAAGGCTCGACACTGGGTGCTCATCATACTACTCGTCATCGTAACACTCTTCAGAACGATTCCAGGATGGGGAGGGTTCTACACCTTGCACGTCTATCCCCTCATCGGTACTGTTCTCTCCCATATATCAGGAGTATTTCCCTTCGCAGTGGGCGATATTTTCATCGCTTGCAGCATCGCCTGGTGCATTCTCTTTCCGATATACGAAATCGGGCTTCGCAAGAGACTCGCCAAACGTTTTATCTTCCTTCGTCCGAAGAGCTGCTACTATCCGAAGAAGAAAGCTGTCTTCGGAAGGGTAGCCGAATACCTCCTGTGGGTATACGCTTGGTTTTATCTGGCTTGGGGGCTCAACTACTCACAACCCAACATCTATTATAGAATAGGTATGATGCCTGCGAAAGTAGATAAAGCGCAATTCAAGGAGTTCGCCTATAGATATGCTGACAGCCTCAACGCATTAAGTGAAGAACGAAGAGTGAAGAGCTCTCTAAGTGAAGAACGAAGAGAGAAGAGTGAAGAATACTTGAAGGCAAAAACAGCAGAGGAGATTCTGAAAGGATATAATGCACTGAATACAGACGAGAACCTGAGAAATCAAAATCTCGACAGAGATGCCAAATCTACGAGAACCACAAACCCTTACATTGGAATCAACCCTCCTTTCAACGATTCCCCACGAGTAAAGACGATGGTATTCTCCCGATTAAGTTCGATGGCTGGAGTAACAGGTAGCATGGGTCCATTTTTCTGCGAGTTCACACTGAATGGCGAAGTACGTCCCCATGACTATCCATCGACCTATGCCCACGAGTTCGCCCACTTTCTCGGTATCGCCAACGAGGGCGAAGCCAACTTCTACAGCTACATTGTCTGCACAGCAGCCTCAGACAAGATGGTGAAGTTCAGCGGCTATTACCATATTTTCTTCCACGTCCTCGCCAACGTCTACGACATCCTTGGCGAGCAAGAGGGAGAGAAATTTCTGAAACATATCCGTCCCGAAATCATCCAGTTGGCGAGAAGCGACAGGAAGTATTGGCTCGACAAGCGATGCAAGGCTCTTGACGATGCCCAAGACTTCATCTTCGACCTCTACCTACGAGGCAACCATGTGGCAGAGGGACGGAAAAGCTACTCTGGAGTCATCGGCTTGATACTCGCCTGGGAAGCGGCGGCATCAAGATTCGTGGAATAGGTGGTTCGCCTACCAGTGGAGTACTGATGATGGTGGATGGTCAGCCTCAGTTCGCTGGTCTTTACTCCCATCCTGTGGCAGACTTCTATGAATCAGAATACGTAGACCATGTGGAGATTTTGCGTGGTCCTGGCTCCGTGCTCTATGGCTCTTACAACACTTGGCAGAACTCACTTGCCAAGGGCTATCGCAACCCATCCTTCCGAGAGCTTTACCTCTATATCATGGCCTATCCCGAACTCAACCCAGAGAACATGATGAACTATGAGCTGACCATCGGCAAGCATTTCTCTCGCTATCTGAGCCTGGATGTGACAGGCTATTTTCCGAGGTTAGCGACATGATTCAGACGATAGATGTGCCAAACGGAGAAGGTGGCACGAAGAAAGGGAACGTGAACACAGGCGGCTTCATCAACAAGGGTATCAAGGTTTCGGCACAGAGCCATACGCTCGACGTGCTCACCCTGCGTGCCAGCTACAGCTACCTCCACACTTCATACAACGGTCTCACCGGCGCCCCTAAGAACCAGTATTTCTTCGGTATCGGTTGGCAAGCCCTTCCTCAGCTCAGCATCGATGCCCAGTTGAGAGGTGTTGGCGGACTGTATGTTGCCAACGACGTGGAGCACCAGAACTATGCCCTTCTCGGTCTTCGCATCGCCTACCAGCCTACGAAATGGCTCGAAGTCTTCACCAATCTCGACAACCTCACCGATGCCAAATACCAGATTAACCGAGGCTATGAAATGCCAGGTTTCACGGCTATGGGAGGCGTGAAGGTTAAGTTCTAGAAAACTGTCATAAGTTAAGATCAAAGGCTATCATAAGTTACGATTATTCTCATCATAACTTATGATAGCCTTTTGGCTAGTTGTATGAGGTTTTGAATGTAAGAAACTACATAAAAAGCCGTTTTCATTCCCGTTTTTTGTCATTTGTGTCATTTTTCGGGAATAAATTTGGAGTTTACAAAGAAAACTCGTACTTCGCAAAAGAGCAAATAGAAAAGTTAGCAAATATGGAAGATAAATATAAGATATCCTTAGAGCAAGCATTAGATTTTATTTACAATTCTGATACATACCAAAAGCTCGACGAC
>CAVKXW010000227.1:0-4706 GCA_963660215.1 Bacteroidaceae bacterium
ACTGCACCCCTCCTTTTGTAGAAACACTCGTTGAAGCAGATTTCTTCTGTGATGCCACCATCTGCAACTTGAGTTTTCCAAATTGCATGTCGGTTCTGATGCCAAACAAACTGCTGGCACCTCTTATCAAAGAAGAATTGGATGGGAATGAGACATTGCCCACTTCCACCAACTTGATGATTTCATCTTCCTTACCATCATATTTCAACTTCAAGTTTTGTGCATCATAGTCGAATGTAGCATCGGTATTGTAGTTGAGGTTCATGTTCATCTTATCCCCCACCTTACCGTTCACATTGAGATTGATTTTCTCATCGAAGTCCATCATCGTAGTCTTTCGATTACGAATAGGAAGCGAAGGATTGTCAATGCTTTTCTTATTGATGCCAAACTTCAATTCTGCCGAACCTTGCGTCTTGACACGAATGCCGCCAGGACCAAAAATTTTCTCTGCCGGTCCCAAATCGAAATGCATATCAGAGAAATCAAACTTATCTTTCCCCTTGGCTTGGTATATCTCATTGTTCTGACGACGAAAATAAGCATTGCGCTCATTCATTTCCGTCCACACAAGATACTCCTCAGGTGTCATCATGATTGGAGCTGACAGCCACGTTCCCCCCATCTTATTACCGACAACATATCGATCGAGCGTATCATTATAAGTTACTTGATATTGCATATTTTCTGGTCGATGCAAATCAAGCGGGCTTTGGTAAAGGTCAGCCACTGTGATAGGCACTGTGCGCTGTATCTTCCAACGAGTATGAAGTAAAGAATCAGGGATGGTATCTTCGTCAGCAACAATCGGTTGACGAGTCACCTTATGAGTGTTGTCATCTTGAAAATAAGGCAAAGAGAGGGCATAACTGAAGGCTGAGACCAACAGCAACAACACCAAAAAGAGCAATTTTCTTTGCCTCATTTTCATCTAAGGAACTCCAAACTAACTTTTATATCAATTATTTTATCTGCTTCAAGGCGAGCTTTATGACTTGTTCTACTGCCAAATCTGGCTGAGCCTTGAGTATCTCAACAACTACCTTGGCTGATGGAGCAGGTGAGAAACCAAGCATGGTCAACGCACTCACAGCCTCATCCTTCACGTCGTTATTCACCATCGCCACATTGCCACCATTGGCTGGTAATTCTGCGGCAATACCCAGACTAACAATTTTGTCCTTCAAATCAATAATAATACGTTGAGCTGTCTTCAATCCAATACCCTTCACCCCTTTCAACATCTTGTCATTGCCAGAAGAGATGACCGTACAAAGTTCATTTGGCGACATGGAAGAGAGTATCATTCTCGCAGTGTTAGCACCCACACCCGACACAGTGATGAGCAGTCGATAAAGTTCACGTTCTTGTTTAGAGGCAAATCCATAAAGCGTAAAAGAATCGTCTCGTCCTCCTGCCACCAACACTTCATGCACATAGATTTTTACAATCCCTTGTCCTTGTATTGCCGTATAGGTATTGAGCGAGATATTGAGTGCATATCCCACTCCTGAAGCCTCAACAACAGCCATCGTTGGAGTGAGGTCGGTCAATTCGCCCTTGATGTATTCTATCATATCTGTTATTCTATATAATTACGTTACATTTTATTATAATATATATTAACGCATAGTCCGCATTTATATTGCCAAAGTGGAGCAAAAAGACCTTTTTAAGCACAAAAAACTAGTTTTTACCCCTAAAAATAGCATAAAAGTCATTTTTTCCTCTCCTTTTTTCCATATATTCCTTACCTTTGCACCCGATTTTAAAATAAAAGAAAGTTATTTAGAACGTGAAAGTAATAGAATGAATAAGCAGTTAATCTATCATTTGAACAGCATTCTTGCCTTCCGCCATCTGTATGGGGGGGGTAAAATTGCCAGCTATATATTAACCGTTTTTCTACTTTTACTCACCATCTCCCTGTCATCATGCATCTATGATGACCTCGACGAATCTTGCAATCTTCGCACAGCCAAGGTAAGAATACCTGTGGATTGGTCTCATTTCCATGAGGAGCAACCTACGGGCATGACTGTTGCGCTCTATCCCCGTGATGCCGCCTTGTCGCATCAAGCCGTTCTCTCCAACTTTTTGGATTATGTGGACGTTTCCCTCCAAAGGGGAAGCTACGACGTGCTCGCCTATAACCAAAGCACCACGGAGTTTGGCTCCCTCCACTTTGAGAACATGGACGACTTCCTGCAAGCCCAAGTCCTCGCCAACACTTATACCTCCACTTGGTATCGCAGCAGGACGGACGAGGAGCGCACGGCAAAGAACCCGGAATGGTTTGCCGTGGGAGGATTGGACAGCATCACCGTGACCAAGGACATGATTGGAACCAAAAACATGACAGGCGAAGACTCCCTCTTCGTCACCGACACGATTACACCTCATAATATTATACACACCCTCCACATCCGCATTCATGTGAAGGGAATCTATAACATCCGCTCGGCACGTGCCTCGATCGACGGCATGGCTGAGGGATACCAGTTCGCATCCCGACATGTCACATCCTCCGTTATCACCCAGCTGATAGAAAAGTGGAACCTGACTGCCGACAAGGACAACCCTACGAACGGCACGCTCACCGCCACCATACAAACCTTTGGCTTGCCATTCAATCACCAAGGCAAGGAAAAAGAAAATCTTCTTCGCCTCTCACTCCTGTTGGTGGATAACAAGACGCAAAAGGACTACGACTTCGAGGTGGGAGATAAGTTCAAAGCCAGCGATGAGGAGCTAGACCTCTCCCTCGACTTGAATCTCGACACCCCTATTCCTGATGTGAAGCCAGAGGGAGGTTCCAGTGGCGGCTTCGATGCCACAGTGGAGGACTGGGGCGACGACATCAACATTGACATTAATGCCTAATCATTAGGCGGTAAATGATATTTAGAAACAATTTAAACAATAAGGATTTATGAACAAGAGTTTATTTATGGCTATCACAGCCTGTGCAGCCCTGGCAATGACCAGCTGCTCAAGTGAGGATTTAACAGGTGCCGATGCAAAGGCTAACCAAACAGCTATTAGCTTCGGTACTTATATTGGCAGAGTACCACAGAGCCGTTCTGGAGAGACACGGACTGGGGCAGACTTTGGTGTACTTGCATATTATACAGGCAGTGGCGACTTCAACACAAGCATAAGTACCCCTGACTTTATGTATAACCAATTGGTTAAGCATAATACAAGTGGTTATACCTACGATCCTGTGAAATATTGGCCAGCAACACCTACCGACAAGGTTTCGTTTTTCGCTTATGCTCCATATAGTACTGACGAAAATATTTCGACATCAACAGTGGATAAGCAAGGAACTCCAACTGTTACAGTCACTATTCCATCCAAGTTGGAAAACTCTACAGACTTTGTCGCAGCATCTATGGTTAACCAAATACAAGCTACAAATAATGGTACTGTCAAGTTTTTGCTTAAGCATGAAATGACTCGTCTTACCATCTCTGCTAAGGTTAGCGATGAAGTTTACAAGGATGATGACGAACACAACAAAACATACGTTGTCATCAAGAACATTAAATTTAACAAGGGAGATAACAATTCTGTAATTTATGGCTCTGGCGTATACACTTTTGATGCAACAAACAAAGTCAACAACTTACAGAATACAGTTGGTACTTGGATACCAACTGCTAGTGAGAATGACTTAGTATTTGACGGTATGTTGAATACAGAACAAGTAAATATAACAAAAGAAGGTGCATCAAATCCATACAATGTGACTGGTGTTAAGTTGACGGGTACTTCTGAAACCAAGTTAATGAAGAATGATGCATATGCTTATTTGATTCCTATTACAGGGGAAGGATTGAAATCTAATTCTGCAACAGCTACAATTGAATATGATATTGTTACCATAGACTCTAAATTAGCTAAAGGGTACGTCTGCACATCTACAGAAAAGACATTGAACTTACCTGATGGAATTTTGAAGCAGGGCGTTTCATACAATCTGCTTTTTAATATCAATGTTAAGGAAGTAACTTTAGATGCAGATGTTGATCAATGGAGTACAACAGATGCAGGCACTATTGAAGTAAATTAAGTATAGTTGGATATTAGCCAATCCCCCCACCAGACGTTCCATCGGATTTGTAATCCGATGTTAAACAAGGTTCAACCTTTATACGCTAAGGCAGATTTGCAATCCGCAGCAAAAAGATAAGCTAACAAAAAAAGCTTCACTCTTGCTTGCTGCGGATTCGCAATCCACAGAACGCCTACCAGGGATGCTTGATGATAGAAAGTCACCAAACGAAAGAACAATGCCTTAGGAAATCAAAAACGTAAACAAAAAATATCAGATATACGAATCATGATGCAAACTCACCATTCTTACAAACAAAAGCTCCACCAATGGCTCCTCCTCATGCCATTGCTCATGCTCATGGCTTGCTCTTCCTCAGACCCAGACATCTCTGGAGAAGAACCAGCCCTCAGCACCATCCCCATCAGCTTCCAAGCTACAAGCAAATGGGATGCAGACAAGCAATCGAGAGTCACGGAGAACGGCAATTCCGTGTCGTTTGAGAAAGATGATGGCATCGGTGTATTCGCATATTACAACCCAGGTGGCACAACCAGTACCACCCCTAACTTCATGAATAACCAACAGGTCACCTACAATGGCTCCTCTTGGGCATATTCTCCTACGAAGTATTGGCCTAACAATG
>CAVKXW010000228.1:0-4645 GCA_963660215.1 Bacteroidaceae bacterium
TATATGGACAACGTGTAAAAGAAATGAAACACGGCAATGTTTATATCATTAACGGCAAGAAAGTTCTTTATTAGAATTAACTTTAATGATAATCGAAAGAATCTTCAAAATCTGAAGATATATTAGTTTTGACAGCACACCGCACTCATGATATGGTATCTTGCTATGTATTAGTAAGTTTCCATCTGTGCGGTGTTGCTCTAACACCGCACGTAGACCGCACGATACTGCACACCAAATTCCACAATGGTTTTCCGCCAACTGCCACAACGAAAATGCGCCAACTGCCACAATGAGGCATGAAAAATATGCTCCTACAAATTGAAGTTTACAATCTTTTAGCTTTTTATGTAACTTAGTTTCAGATAAAAGTCGTATATTTGCAGAAAAAATAAGATTATGGCAAGAAAATTATATCCTTTGGGCATTCAGACCTTTGAGCGAATCATCAGAGAAGATAAGCTCTACATTGATAAGACGGAGTATATCTATCGGATGGCTCATACCAATGGTACGTACTTTTTTCTGGGGCGACCACGCCGTTTTGGCAAGTCGCTCCTTGTGACAACCATGCAGAGTTATTTCGAAGGAAAGAAGGAACTCTTCAAGGGGCTTGCTATCGAAAGGTTGGAAAAAGAATGGACGGAATATCCTGTGCTTCACTTCGATATGAGCGGTGGAAAACACATGGAGAAGGAGCAGTTAGAAGAGTATCTGAGTTATCGTTTACAAGAAGAGGAGAAAAAATGGGGTATTACAGAACCAGTCAAAGGTGCAAACAATCGTTTGATAGACCTTATTAATACTGCTTATCAGAAGAGCGGCAAGCAAGTGGTGGTGCTCATCGATGAGTATGACGCCCCTATGCTGGATGTCGTGCATGAGAAAGAACAGTTGGATGTGCTTCGCAATACGATGCGCAATTTTTTCAGTCCTTTGAAGTATAGCGAGGCAAAGCTTCGCTTTGTTTTCCTCACGGGTATCACCAAGTTCTCGCAGGTAAGCATCTTCAGCGAACTCAATAATATCACCAACATCTCGATGGATGATGAATATGCTGGAATTTGTGGTATTACCAAGGATGAACTGTTGACGCAGATGTCGGAAGACATCGATATGCTAGCAGAGGCGCAGGGACTGACCAAGGAGCAAACGATCGCAAAACTTAAAGAGAACTATGATGGCTACCATTTTTCGAAAAAATCGCCAGATGTGTTTAATCCATATAGTTTGTTGAATAGCTTTTCTAAACGAGAGTTTGGCAAGTATTGGTTCAGTTCGGGTACGCCAACATACCTTATAAATATGCTCAATAAATATGATGTGCTTCCTGCCGACATAGCTCCTATCGAGGCACTTGCCTCGGCATTCGATGCGCCTACGGAGAAGATGAAGACCATCACGCCGTTGCTCTACCAGAGTGGATATGTCACCATTAAGGATTATGATAGCGACATAGAACTTTACACCCTTGATATACCAAATAAGGAGATTCGAGTGGGGCTCTTCGAAAATCTCCTACCCAACTATGTGGATGGCATTTATGCAGAGCGTGGTGGCGTGGCTGTCGCCCGAATGTCGGGACTCATACGCCGCAAGGATATGGATGGAGCCTTGCACCTGTTACAGGATTACTTGGGTACCGTACCTTATTGTAACGTGACCAACTATGAGGGGCATTATCAGCAGATGCTCTATATTATCTTCACTTTGCTCACAGCTTTCGTGGTGGACGTGGAGGTGCATACGCCTAAGGGGAGGGTGGACATGGTGCTACAGACCAAGACAGACCTCTACCTCGTGGAATTGAAACTGAATAAGAGTGCCCAGGCTGCCATGGGGCAAATCAACCTCAAGAACTATCGCCAGCGTTTCGCCCTCAGTGGATTGCCGATAACGAAAGTGGGCATCAACTTCGATTCTACAACAGGAAATATTGACGACTGGGAGATAGAGGGGTGAGAAATGGTGTGCCAAGTATAGCTTCTATCGCTTCTTTACCCATATCTTGTGGCTTCCACTTCCTGTGTAGTCGAAAGGAGCATCATCGCCATGTGTCAACTTCTTGAGTTCCAGCGAGGCGGTGGTGCGGCTCAGGTTGTTCATGTTGGCATACTCCTGGAGGGAGAAGAAGGCATGGGAGTCGAGCCATCGCTTGCCTCGCTCGATGCGCTCTTCGAGGGTGTATTTCTTCTTGTAGATTCGGCTCACGCCTCCCATGTCTCGCTCTAGCGTGGTCTCTCGCTTCAGATATTTTACCAACTCTGGGTCGGACTTGTAGTTCACGTCCTTCACCGTCACCTTGCGATAGAGCATCTTGTCATCGTCGCTCTGCATCTCCCTTGGCTTGTCGTCATCGAAGTCGAGAGAGGTGGAGAAGGTGCCGAGACCATCCAGCTTTACCGTATATCCCATGGAGAGCATCTCGCCGAGATAGTCGGAGATGTCTGTGAGCACGGCTTGCACCACACTCGCAGAGATGGCGTGGTTGTGGGAACGCATTCTCTCGATGAATTCCTTGGTGTCCATCTGTCGGTTGGTTACCATCTTGGGATAAACTCTTTTCTTGCCGTCGTTGTTCATGTCAGGCATTTCTTGTAATTTGTATATAGCCATCGTTTTTGTTATTTTTTAGGTTCTTTGTATCTTGTTTTATGGGAGTCTGCCTATAGCCATAGAATGCCGTAGCGTCTGGGGCTAGGAGCGATATCTACTGCTACTGGATGCAACGCCGTCAAGCACAACATATAGTTTTGTCTATCTCTAGATAAAGTTGTATGAAGCACTAGATGAAATTGTGTTTACTCCTAATGAAAAGTTCCGTTCCGTGTCACGGAATGTACGTTCCGAGACTTGGAATGTGCGTTCGCAGACACGGAATGGCGGTTCCGTGATACGGAACGAAACTTTCTTCTAGGCAAAGATACAACTATTCCTAGATATAACAATACTTTCTTCTATATTTCTTGGCTTTTACATCGGGATTTAACGATAATTACATCTAGGAGCGTTGATTGTCGCCTATAATGGCGATTTTGATTGCAATACGAAAAAAGTCCTGCGAGGAAAAGGTGGAATGCTTTTTCCTTGCAGGACTGATTTTATCTCTACCACGAAGATGAAATAGTTATTCTGTATTAAAAGTCTCTTCGCTATTTGAAGTCGGATGAGACGAAAGGATGATTACAACTTATTGTATTCCTCGTCCGATACAGGCTCCAACCATTCGTTAGGCTCTGAGCCTGGCTTGGAGTTCTCCACAGCCACGTGGGTGGCGATGTGCTGGAACCAACTGTCCTTCTGGGCACCATGCCAATGCTTCACTCCCTCTGGTATGTCGATGACATCGCCAGGGTTGAGAGCTACGGCAGGCTTGCCCCATTCCTGATACCACCCCTTGCCCGATACGCAGATGAGAATCTGGCGAGCGCCATGATGAATGTGCCAGTTGTTACGGCATCCAGGCTCAAAAGTTACATCAGACATCGGGAGAACGGTCTTCTCACCTTCCTTCAAGTTCTTTGGAGCGATAGGAGCCAAGTGGCTGTTACCTACGAAGAACTTGGCGTATGCTGTGTTAGGATTGCCCTTAGGCCAAGCACCAGCGTTGGCATCGGCGGCATTGTCGCAAAGAGACAAACCCTTGTCGCTCAAGTATTTCATCAGTTCATCCACCTGCTCTTGGGTATTTCCCATGCGAACGGCACCTGCTTGGTGAGCTGCCAACTGTGGGGCTACGCCCTTGATGGAAGCCAGGGCGGCAACGGTTACGAGCTCTCGGTCGCTATTGGAGAGCATGTCGCCTGCGAAGATGTCGCCGAAGAGATGAGACTTCAAGTAATAGTCGTCCTGTGGGCAGAAGTCATAGTTGAAAGGCTTGCCGCTCATCTGAGTCTGGGTCTTCGTGCCGAGTTCGAGAGCGAGCTTGGCATCGTCCCAAGCCTTCGGACGTTTCCATGCCTTGCCCTCGTCGTCCTTCTTGCCTTCCGCCTTGCGAGCATCAAGCACCTTGGATAGCGTTCCCAAGGCGTTGAGTGAGCGAGGGAAGCCTGTATAGGCATAGAGCTGTGAGAAAGCCTCCTTGATTTCATTGATAGTTACTCCGCCGTCGAGAGCCTCCCCGATGGCTGGTGCCAGGCGACCGAGGTCGCCCTGTGCTTCGAGGCTAGCCAATGTGGCGAGGTGCAACTGACGCTCCGTCAACGTATTGGAAGCCATAGACTGATTGATTGTTGCCATAAATATTATGAGTGTTATTAATATCTTTTTCATATTGTGATAGCTGTTAGTGAATAAAACTGCTGCAAAGATACACCTTTTTCCCGAAATAGCGTATAACCAGATTACAGATATTCTTACCAAAATTGTGGTTGAACCGCATATATTTTGTACTTTTGCATCAGATTTTCGCAATTTTCTTTCTGCTAAGGGTTAGGAAAACGGAAGGTCGATTGTAATATAGACGTAAGCAAGGTGATTCGAGCGTTTCGTTTTGCTTGCAGACAGTCATAGAAAATGAGATTAGCAAAATGAACAAAGGAAACAAGCGATGCAAATGGACAAAGAAACGATAGAACAACTTTTCCGCCAGCATTATCCGAGGATGTACCAGTTGGCAAGGGTGCTTCTGAAGGATGATGCGATG
>CAVKXW010000229.1:0-4634 GCA_963660215.1 Bacteroidaceae bacterium
CGGATTGTTGTGCGAAGAATGCCGATGGCAAGCAGTATTGTGCTTGTTGCCAAGGTGAGCAACAGGGCAAGCAATGGAAGTCGCATTGCATGGAGTATCAGCAGGTGAAACTCTCGCCTACGCTCTCTGTGCAGAAGGCGGACTTCGATACTACGCCTGTGTTTACTGGCATTCAGCTCGATGCTTGGTCGCTTCTACCTCGTCCTATCGTATGTTGCATTCAGAAGGTTAGGTATTGGAATCAGAACATTCCACATTCGCCTCCGAGGGCTTATCTAACTCTCCTTAACACGCTGATTATTTGATTTTTCCTAAGTTTGCATATAGGTTGCAAAAGTTTTTTCGTACTTTTGCAGCCAAGATAGTCGTATATTATAAAATAGGATAAATCAGATAAGAAACAATGAAGAAAACAATACCAGTGATAGGCATGGCATGCTCCGTATGCTCTGCCAACGTGGAGCGCAAGCTCAACTCCCTCGATGGCATCAACTCCGCCACCGTTTCCTTGGCAGGTCGTACTGCCCTCGTCGATTATGACCCAGAGAAGATTACCCTCGAAGATATGAAACGAGAGGTTTCTGAGGCAGGTTACGACCTTGTTATCGAAGCCGATAGAAGTGCCGAGGAAATCAATCGCCGTGAATTTACATTATTGAAGCGCAAGACTCTTTTGTCTTGGCTCTTCGCCATCCTTGTTATGGCGTTCTCTATGGGATGGATTTCGCTCGGCATGGAATCGGGCGGAACATCTGATGGTATGATGGATGCGGCATCGCAAGGAGCAAGCAGCATGATGTCTTCGATGGATAATCATTCGATGTTTTTTAGTAATCAGATTTGCTTGATTCTCGCCCTCTTGAATATGGTCTATTGCGGCAGAATGTTCTATGTTTCCGCTTGGAAGCAGCTCAAGCATCATACTGCCAACATGGATTCGCTTGTGGCTTTGAGTACCCTCATCGCCTTCCTCTTCAGTGCGTTCAATACCTTTTGGGGAGATGCCGTTTGGGGCGCAAGGGGCATTGCTTGGCATACTTACTTCGATGCCTCGGTGATGATTGTAACTTTTGTTTTGACAGGTAGATGCTTAGAGGAGAAGGCGAAGGACGGAACGGCAAGCAGCATCCGCCAGTTGATGGGGATGCAACCGAAGACTGCCCGACTGGTCACCAGCGAGAAGTTGGAAGGTTCTGACGATTACAAGATGGAGGAAGTGCCTATCTCCACCATATCCTATGGCGATGTCATCGAGGTGCGAGCTGGAGAGAAGATTCCTGTGGACGGCGTAGTGACAAAGGCGGAGAGCTTTATGACTGCCGATGCCGCCTATGTGGATGAGGCAATGATAACAGGTGAACCTACCCCTGCGGCAAAGCGAGTGGGCGACGAGGTATTGGCTGGCACCATTCCGAGCCAAGGCAAGCTCCGTATGAGAGCCAAGCAGATAGGTGAGAACACCGCCTTGGCGCAAATCATCAAGATGGTGCAGGAGGCGCAAGGAAGTAAGGCACCTGTGCAGCGCATCGTGGACAAGGCGGCATTGGTCTTCGTGCCAGTGGTGGCTTGCATCGCCGTCATAACTTTCTTGGCGTGGTGGTTGATAGGTGGCAATGCCTATCTGCCTCAAGCTATATTGAGTGCCGTCGCCGTATTGGTGGTGGCTTGTCCGTGTGCCATGGGCTTGGCTACTCCTACCGCCCTGATGGTGGGAATTGGCAAGGCGGCTCAGAAGCAAATCCTCATCAAGGATGCCAGTGCGCTCGAAAATCTCCGCAAGGTGAACGCCCTCGTCATCGACAAGACGGGCACGCTGACCATTCCGAATCCAAGTATCGACTTTACGAAAGGGGATGGTCTTTCTGGGATAATGACTTCTACTAAAGTCGGTTCTGAGGAAGGCAAAGGGAATGGTTTAATCTCTGATGCAGAAATATCAGAGAAACTTATCCGAGCCTTGGAATCTCGTGAGACTCTCAAGCCTCATGCCGCCGAGGCGATGAAGCAGTTGCAAGATGAAGGCATCGAGGTGTATATGATGAGTGGTGACAAGGATGAGGCTGCCCGCTATTGGGCTGGCAAGGCTGGCATCCAGCACTATCAGAGCAAGGTGAAGCCTGGCGACAAACAGGCATTGGTGAAGAAGTTGCAAGACGAGGGCAAGCACGTGCTGATGATAGGCGATGGCATCAACGACACCCAGGCCTTGGCTCTCGCCGATGTGAGCATGGCGATAGGCAGAGGTACGGACATTGCGATGGATGTGGCGCAGGTTACGCTGATGGGCGATGACTTGCTGGCTATCCCCGAAGCCGTGAAACTCAGCCGAAGAACAGTGGGGATGATTTGGCAGAACCTCTTCTGGGCGTTCGTCTATAACATCGTCTGCATCCCATTGGCGGCAGGAGCCTTGCACCTCTTCGGTATCGACTTCCAGATTACGCCAATGTGGGCGAGTGCCTTGATGGCATGTTCGAGTGTGAGCGTCGTACTCAATTCGCTCAGGTTGAAGCTGATGAAATAGAAAATAAGCCAAAAGTTTGGTGGTTTCAGTGAAAATGCTTAATTTTGCCACATATAAAAAAGGAAACGCTATAGTGAGTATGAAATATCCGATAGGAATGCAGTCTTTCGACCAAATCATCAATGGTGGTTTCGTCTATGTAGATAAAACGGACTTAGTGTATAAGTTGGCACAAGGTCACGTTTGCTTTCTGGGTCGCCCAAGGCGATTTGGAAAGAGTCTTCTTGTCTCTACATTGGAGAATTACTTCCTTGGAAGAAAAGAACTATTCAAGGGATTGGCAATGGAAAACTTGGAGACGGAATGGAAGCAATATCCTGTATTCCATATAGATTTCAGCGTGGGAAACTATCTGAATGATGGGGCGTTGGAGGAGGCATTGGGAGCTGCCCTCTCGAATTGGGAAACTCAATACGGAGTCCAAGTTGTAAATAAAGACTTAGGGTTGCGTTTTCAAAGAATACTCCGTGCCGCCCATGAGCAGACTGGTTTGGGATGCGTTGTGTTGATAGACGAATACGACAAGCCTATCTTGGATGTGCTCGACCTGAACTATCAGGTGGAGCATTTGGGAAAGACTGTGACTTTGGAGGAGAAGCATCGCAACATCATGAAGTCTTTCTACACGACTTTCAAGGGTGCGGATGCTGACCTTCGCTTTGTTTTCCTGACTGGAGTTACGAAGTTCTCGCAAATCAGCATGTTCAGTGGTTTCAATCAGCCTGATGACATCAGCTTGAATCAGAAGTATGAGGCAATTTGTGGCATCACGAAAGAAGAGCTGATGAAGTATTTCGCCGAGCCAATCAAGGAATTTGCCGAGGTTGAGGATTGTAGCTATGAGGAGATGATAGATATTCTCAAACGCAAGTACGATGGCTATCATTTCGGTAAGCGCCTCGTTGATGTCTTCAATCCTTTCAGCATCCTGAATGCTTTCAATCAGATGGACTTGGGCAGTTTCTGGTTTAAGAGTGGCACGCCAACTTATCTGGTGCGTTTGCTTTCCCATTTCAATCAGAACCTGAACGAGATGATAGGCAAGTATTATGCCGCCAGCCAGTTTGATGACTACAAGGCTAATGTGGAGATGCCTTTGCCGATGATTTACCAGAGTGGTTATCTCACCATCAAGGATTACGACAGGTTCACCCATTCTTACCTCCTCGACATTCCAAACAATGAGGTACGAGAGGGCTTGCTCACCATTTTGGCAAACGACTATCTCAAGACAAAGGAAGACTCTGCCTCTTGGCTCATTCATTCTGTGCATCTCTTGCTTCGGGGTGAGTTGAAGGAGTTTATGGAAGGTATGACAGCTTTCTTGTCAAGTATCCCATATAGTGTACGCCGCAGGAATGACGAACGTGAATACGAACGTTACTTCGGCTATACCTTCTTCCTCTTGTTGAAGATGCTGAGTTGTTACTTGGTGTATAGAGAGAAGGAAACGAGCCAAGGTAGGGCTGACTGTATATATGAGACACCAAACGATGTGTATATCTTCGAATTTAAACTAGACGGTTCTGTGGATGCAGCCTTGAAACAGATAGAGGACAAGGGCTATGCAAGGGAGTATGCAGGTGATTCTCGGAAGATACACTTGGTGGGTGTCAACTTCTCGTCGGAGAAGGGGACGATAGATGATTGGAAGGAACTGTAACTCAAAACTTCGCCAAAAACAACGAAAATGATTGAATTTGGCGAAGTTTTGGGGAAGGTGAGTTTCTTAAATAATCTTATATTTCAGAGGCGATTGAGAGATGTCAGATAGAAAAATCGTAATTTTGCACCCTCGAAAGGATGCAAGCCTTTCTATAAGAAAAGTAATAACAAGGTATGAAACGTTCGCTCAACATATTGCTCGTGTCGTTGCTCTCGCTCATGGTGGTGTTCCTGAGTGTGGGTACTACCTTCATGCACTGTCTTCGCTATGACACGGTGAAGATGGGAGTCGTGGAGACAATGGCGAAGGAGGATTGTTGTGCGAAGAAAGGCATGGGGCAGGAAGCCGAAGGCAAGCTGCACCATGCTTGTTGTCAAGGGATGCAACAAGGCAAGCAATGGAAGTCGCATTGCATGGAGTACCAGCAGGTGAAGCTTTCGCCTA
>CAVKXW010000230.1:0-4623 GCA_963660215.1 Bacteroidaceae bacterium
TTCCAAGAAAAACTCTACCTTTTCAACAACAGATTCCGCAACGCTTCCCATTCGAACACCGAAGTCTATATGCCACGATGATAGGTGGGCGTATAGACCCTTTGAATGTTTTTATCTCATATTTCACATTTTCTTTCCAAAACATTTGGCGGTTACAAATAAAAGCCTTAATTTTGCCAGCGTAATTATAATGTTTATGAAGAAGGAACAAGAACCTACATTAATTGCTATCCGCAACTGCTTGGCAAAGAACATGCCACCTCACGGCAAGGCAATACTTTTTGGCTCACAAGCCAGAGGTACTGCAAGGGCAGATAGCGACTGGGACATTCTTGTTATCTTGGACAAGGAAAAACTTCTTCCAGAAGATTATGACAATATTACTTTTCCGCTCACCTTGCTGGGATGGGACTTAGGGGAGGAAATCAATCCAGTCATGTATTCCGCCAAAGAATGGCAAAAGTACAAAATTACACCATTTTATAAGAACGTAGAAAAGGAAGGGATAGGACTATGGGGCTAACGAATGACGAAAGAGTTTCTTTAGTAGAACTTAGAATAGACAAGGCTAAAAGGTTCCTTGATGAAGCCAACCGCATGATAGAATTCGAGTTGTGGGATATGGCTGCCAATCGTTTTTACTATGCTTGCTTCCATGCAGCACAAGCCTTATTGGTCTGCTATGGACTTTCTGCCCATACCCATGCTGGTACATTAGGAGTCTTTGGCAAAAACTTCGTAAAGACAGGAAAAATAGACAAGGAACTCGGTGCATTCTTTTCCAGAATGGAACAACTCAGAATGAAAGCTGACTACAACTGCGAATATGATGTCACTAAAGAAGATGTTGAGTCTATGGCTAAACCTGCACTTCTTTTTCTTACGGAAACACAGAAACTTATCAGCACATATAAGGGCTAACAATGAAGGCAAAGAAACATCATATTCCTTGCTGATGGTCCCCTCTCTATGATGATGTTATGCGGACTGGGATAATGGTGTAATCTCCTCATCTTAAAATTATACGTTCAGGAAATGCGCTTCTAGCTTTTCCCTTGGCATGTCGGCGGTGGCGTGATAGTGGAGGTGATGGTTCACGCAGGCGATATGCTTCACGTTGTTCAAGACCTCGGCGATGTCGTGGCTCACGATGATGATGGCGCAGTCCTTGTTGATTTGCTCCAACATCTCGTACATCTGCTTCTGGAATCGGCGGTCGATGTAGGTGTTTGGCTCATCGAGGATAACGACATCGGGCTTCGATACGATGGCACGAGCTAGCAGTACACGCTGGAGCTGTCCGCCACTCAAAGCCCCGATGTGACGGTCTTTGAGGTCGAGGAGCTGCATACGGTCGAGGGTGTCGAGTACTTGCTGATGGTGAGCCTTGGTATAGCGAGCGAACAAACCCTTGGTCTTGCTCAGACCAGAGAGCACCACCTCATAGACTGAGATAGGGAACTGGCGGTCGAGGGCATTGTATTGTGGGAGATAGCCCATGGTTATCTCCTTTACTTCCTTTCCGTCCTTTAAGAAACGAATGGTTCCTTCCGTGGGTTTCAGTAGCCCGAGGATGATGCGCATGAGGGTGGTCTTGCCACCACCATTTGGACCGATGATGCCAAGATAGTCGTCGCTTAGGACGGTGAGGTTGATGTCGTGGAGCACTTCCTTGCCCTCGTAACCTGCTGAGAGGTGCTCGATTTTTATGATTGGATTCATATCTTCTAAAGCTTTTGCCCCTTCAGGGCATAAAACTGTTTATATCTTTTTACTCTTCTCTAATTTTTCTTTTCTTGTCCTGCAACAACCAGTTCTTTGCCTTGCAGTGCTCTTGTTACTTCTTTCATTGCTTCCACCCAGTTGCCTTGCAGCGGATTTATCTCGAATGGCTGGGTATGGCTTTCCTTGATGAAGGTCTTGGTGTTGCGGTTGGCAAACTCAGCCTGAATGAGACAGTACTTGATGTTCTCCCTTTTGGCTCGCTCGATGAGGCTCTTGATTTGGGCGGCACTAGGCTCCCTGCCTTCCTCCTCGATGGCTAGTTGTTGGAGCTTGTAGTCGCGAGCGAAATAGGTGAGGATGGGGTGGTAAATCACGAACTTATGCTCAAACTCAGGATTGCTCGTGGCTTCTTGCGTGATGGCACTGTCTCTCTGGTCGATGATGTGGAGCAGAGCCTGATAGTTCTTTTCGAACTCATTCTTGTGCTGAGGCTGCAATTCGCAGAGCGACTGGAGAATGTTTCTAGAGATGATGCGAGCGTTCTTGCAACTCATCCATACGTGTGGGTCGATGTTGCCGCCTGGTGTCTTGGCAGGGGTGATGCCCACGGAGGTATCAATGACCTTCATGTCTGGAGCATTCTGCTGGAGCTTCTTCATCCAAGTTTGCTCGAAGCCGATGCTGCCCACCTTAAAATATAAGGCACTCTTGGATAGTTCCATCATCTGCTGGGCGTATGGCTCGTAAGTCTCTGGGTTGTTGCCGTTCGATACCATCACGTTTACATCTACCTTGTCGCCTGCTATCTGGTTCACAAAGAACTGGTAAGGAGGAATGGTTACGGTTACCATTGGCTTGTCGCCCTCTGCGGTTTTGTTATTGGATGGCTGCTTGCAACCTGCGAGGAGCAGGAGGCATACAATGGTAGCAAAGCTGAAAACTGAACAGCTTGCTGCTTTCTTCACCTTATTATATATATATATTATATTCTTCATCTTTTTTTGCTTTTTGCCCTTTCAGGGCGTTAGAAGATAAAACTGAGTCCATAAACCAGAAGGATGTATCTCAGTACTTTTCCGATGGTGATGCTCAGGATGGAGATGGGAACATTCGCCCTTGTCAATCCCAAGACGATGGTGATGGCACTGCCAAGGAATGGGATGAAGGCGAAGAACCCCATCCAGGCTCCTCTGCCTGCCATGAATCGCTCTGCCTTGTCTAGGCTCTCCTTCTTTACGTGCAGATACTTCTCTATCCACTCCATCTTGCCCAGTCGCCCGACTCCATAGTTGAACATCGAACCTAAGACATTGCCGATGCTGCCATAGATGACGAGGGGAATGGGCTCTAAGCCGGCTGCTTGCAAGCCTGCCATCACGGCCTCGCTGCTGAAAGGGAAAAAGCTACCAGCAAGAAATGCAGAAACTAGCATTCCCCAGTATCCCCAACTTATTAAGAAATCTATTATATGACTCATTGTCCAGTATCTATATTCAGTTATGTCTTCTTTTCTGTTTCTACTTATAGTTGATGAGCATCGTCTCTGGCACCAAAATGTTGTATGCCAAGATGACGATTAATATCAGCAGCATCAAGATGAATGTGATATTGGTAAACTTCCCCTTGGTGTAGGTGATGAAATGTGCGATGAGCGGCGAGGTGCAAACTATCAGTATGCTACCCAACTCATGGATGTGCTGAGGCTGCAATATGATGAATGCGATGCTGGTAAGCGACAGCATGATGAGCGACTCGTATATCATGCGTGTGCGTATCTTGTCGGCATAGCTATTCTTGATGAAATGTATGGAACCGATGGTGGTGAGCATGATGATGAATGACAGGTTTATCACCTGATGGTCTGTAACCTGCGAATAGTCGAAGAACTCGTTGTAATTGATGAAATCGGTGAAGTGAGTGATGAGTTCTGGAATCTTGTCTGTGTAAAAATAATAACCAACGGCAAACCAGTAAGGGGCGATGATACCTATGATGGAAGCGAAAAATGTGCGGATGCTGAATGAGAGCGTGAAGGTAAGCATCATAACCCATAGGAAGGGCATGAAATAGCCTATCTGCACGAAAACCATGGATGCCAAGCCGATGCAGAAGAATGCATAAAAAGTCCAGCCTGCCGAGCGCTTGTCTTGGTAGCCATTCCAAATGATGAGATAAAAGGCGATGAAACACATCGTCACAATACTGCTTTTTAATTCAATATGTGGAAGACCCGCCATCGTTACCAGCACCAAAAAACTGCACGACACCATGCGGCTGTAGGTGCGCATCAGGGAATTGTGGTTGTTGAGCTCCACCATGAGGAAGGTAGAGATGATGGTGAAGGCGAATTGCACCCAGATATTGGATACTAATAAACCCACTGCAACCCAAACCAAGGCGGCTAGGGTTGCAGTGATAGGGAGAGAGTAGCGGCTGCCCGCCACCTTATTCTGAAATGTTTTCTTTCTTAACATCTATGGCAATGTTAAATGTTAAATGTTAAATGTTAACTTGGCAGGAATTGTTCTTGCTTTTTATAAGGAGCAGTAATGCCAGTTAACGTAAGGGCGTATGCCCAATTTAACATTTAACATTTCTAATTTAACATTAAAACTAAAGGTCTTGACCTATGTCTGAACGGAAGTACTTGTCGGTGAAGTGAATCTTCTGTGCCTCGGCGAAGCTCTTCTTCAAGGCTTCTTCCTTGTCCTTGCCGTAGCTGCTCACTGCGATGACACGACCGCCGTTGGTAACCACCTGACCATCTTTCATGGCCGTGCCAGAGTGGAACACGACAGAACCTTCTACCTGGTCGATGCCTTCGATAGGGTAGCCCTTCTTGTAAGCCTCTGGATAACCACCGCTCACGAGCATCACGCAGACTGCGGCACGCTCATC
>CAVKXW010000231.1:0-4609 GCA_963660215.1 Bacteroidaceae bacterium
TACTTTGCTATCTATCTTAAGATACTTGGACAAGTATCCTAAGATACTTTTTAAGTGATAAACGTAAAGGCTATCCCACTCTTGCGAGCGAGATAGCCTTTTTTGAATATTTGTAGTTATGTTTATGTGGCGATTAGAAGCTAACGTCGAGACCTACGGCAAACACGTTGTTGTTACGTGTGTAATCGGCTGTATAGATTTGCTGGGTAGCCTTGTCTGTCTCTGATGTCTTCTTGTGCTGATAGAAGGTATGGAAGTAAGCCACGTTGAGTTTGGCAGCCTTAGAAATACTGATTGCACCACCTACTGCTACAGAGTTAGAGCTTGTAACGAATGATTTGTCGTCCATAGACTCATCGCTCAAACCATAGTTGGTGTTCTGCCAGCCTGTACTAATGGTAATCTTCTTGTTGATATCCCACTCGATACCTGCGTTGTACTCCAAAGTTCCACGTTTCAACATCTTGTGTCGGTCAACTTGGTTGGAGTTGCCGTCCTTGTCTGTCCAAGAGTAAGAAGAAGTTGCATTCTTGTCGTCGAACCAGTGGAAACCTACGTTGATGTGGAGGTTGTCGATTGGACTATAGCCTGCGCCGATGGTCAAGAGGGAAGGAATGTCACCTGCCACTTTCTTGTTTTGGTCTTCGTCATACTCTGCAATCAACTCGTTGATGCTGTTCTTGGCTTCCTCGATAGATGGAGCAACTGCTGCTAAAGCTTGTGCAGGGACACCATATTGTATCAAGTTTGGAGCTACGTCATTGAGCTTGTTTACTGGGCTGATGACTGTACCCTGGTTCTTCAAGCGAAGACGAGTTTTGAATTCATACTTGGCAGAGAAATTCCAACGACCAGTCTTATAGTCAATGCCGATGATTGGGGTGAAACCGATGCCGCTTTGGTTGGTATTCAACTCTATGTCGGAACTTTTAGGGTCGTTAGGGTCAACGATATTGGAGAGTGGAAGAGTTTTTCCTTCGTTACCAACGAATGTAATGTTCTCTACATATCCATAATAGTTGCAGGTTGCGTAAATTCCACGAATAGCAGCAGCTACGGCTAAGTGCTCATTTACTTTGTAGGCAGCGCCCAAAGACAAACCGAAGTAGTATTGGCGACCGTGCATATAGCTATCGTATGAGTACATATAGCCCCCCATCTGCTTGGTTACTGGGTTAAGAACATTTGGATTGGTAGGCAATATGCCGCTCATATATGGAGCAAGTGCATTGCCTAGCATACCGATGTTGGATACTACTTTCTCGAAAGAACCAAGTCCGTCATCGAAGGTACACTTGCCACCACCACCAGTGAGGGCAAAATTTGCCTGAAGTGACCACTTACCCTTGAAGTTGTAAGCGTATTGGAAAGAAGGGATGACTGGCGCAAATGCCTTTCCCTTGAACTCACGTGGAGTGGTAGGATCGTTTACGTTGTTGGTAAACAACTGATAATCATTCTCGATGGTACGAGTCTGATAAGCCAACTGCCAGTTCAATGACAGATGGTGACCGTCACCCATGAATACAACGCCGGCTGGATTGTAATATACGCCGTCGATACCAATAGAAGCCTCACGGCTCATCATTCTATTGAATGCTACATTCTGATTTGTGTTGGTGAGCAAACCACCTGCGAAAGTAGGGGTTGCTGATGCCATCGCAATGGCTGCACAAACTAATAATTGTTTCTTCATTTTGATAATTTTTACTAAAAACGTCCGCAAAGGTAACTAGAATGTTCTATTTCTCTATTCTTTTAGGTCTTTATTTAAAGTATATTAACGTAAAAAGCCCGATTTGTTGCACAGTTTTAATTTTATGTGCAATAAATCGGGCGGTATATAGTGTTTACTAAGCGGGATTTTGAACTGTCACCGTCACTGTCACCAAGCGGAATTTCTAACTGTCAGTGTCAGCGTCAGAAAGCTAATCCTTTTACTTCATAAATCTCTTCTTCCTTTCCTCTTTGCTCGTCTTGGTCTTGGAGCTCATGTGAGGGTAGGAGATTCTGGTGTGGTAGATGGACTTCAAGCGGTCGATGAGCACCACCTTGGCTAGGGCGATGTCACGGAAGGTGATAGGGCACTCCTTGAAGAAGCCGTCTGCCACCTGTCCGTCGATGAGCTTGTTTACCAGGTTGCTGATGCTCTCCTCGGTGTATTCCTTGAGCGAGCGAGAGGCGGCTTCCACGGTGTCTGCCATCATCAGGATGGCTTGCTCTCGGGTGAATGGGTTCTGTCCTGGGTATTGGAAGAGCGACTTGTCTACCACCTCGTCGGGATGGGCATTGCAGTACTTCACGTAGAAATACTTGGTGATGCCTGTACCGTGGTGGGTGGTGATGAAGTCCTTGATGATGCCTGGCAGGCTCACCTTCTCCGCCATCTTCAAGCCCTCGGTTACGTGACTGATGATGATTTGCGCACTCTCCAGTTCCGAGAGTTGGTCGTGAGGGTTCACGCCTGCTTGGTTCTCCGTGAAGAACACAGGGTTAATCATTTTGCCGATGTCGTGGTAGAGGGCTCCTGTACGTACAAGCAAGCTATTGGCACCGATGCGGTTGGCTATCTCGGAGGCGAGGTTTCCCACCGTGATGCTGTGCTGGAAGGTGCCTGGGGCTATCTCGCTCAGATTGCGAAGCAAGCCCTTGTTGGTGTTCGATAGCTCGAAGAGGGTCACGTTGCTGGTGAACCCGAACATCTTCTCGATGATATACATCATCGGATATGACAGCAAGAGGAAGATGCCATTAATAATAAAATAGGTGTACATGTTGCTGTCGATGTTGAAGACCTGGTTGTCTTGCATCAACTGCAGGGCGGTATACACCACGCAACTCGCCACGGTGACAAGCAGGGCGGTGATGAATATCTGCGAGCGCTTGGAGAGTTCGCGCAGGGAATATATCGCCACAAGACCAGCCGCTAGTTGCACGATGATGAACTCGTACTGATATTTTACAGCCGCCGCACAGATGAGCACCATCGTAACGTGGGTGATGAACGCCGTTCGCGAGTCCATGAACACCCTGACGAATATCGCCGACATCGCAAACGGAATGATGTAGACGCTGAAAAAGTTGTGCTTCATCATCAGCGACACGAAGATAGGGAAGAGCGTTATCATCGCATAGAGCATCGTGATGCTTCGAGGCTTGTCGAAGTAATCCTTGCGGAAGAGCGACAGGTAGGAGGTGAACATCATCACGAGGATGAAGACGAAGAGTGCCTGGCCGATGATGGTGGTGGTAATCTCATCGTCGGTGGAAGTGCGTCGCTTCATCTCCTTGTCGAAGGAACTGAGCACTCGGTAGGTGTAGTCGTTGATGACCTCGCCTCGGTCGATGATTTTCTGTCCGCTCATCACCATGCCGCTCGCCAGAGGAATGCTGCTCAGAAGGTCGCTCTTCTCAGCCTCCGTGCGTTCCTTGTCGTATACGAGGTTAGGCTCCACATAGTCGTTGATGTTGCAACGAGACAGGATTTGGCGTTGCTCGGCCAGCTTCTCCTCGAAGAAGATGCGCTCGTAGGCGGCTATGGTAGAGTAGAAATTGCCGATGGGCACGCTCTTCACCGTCTTGCCGCTGATGATGCGTATCATGCTGGTGGAGTCCTTGTAGATACGGTTGTATTCGGGCGTGTTGACGATGCCTGTTTGGTAGACCTTGTGTAGCTGTTGGGCGATGAGTCCCACGTACTCGCTAGGCAAACCTGGGATGCCCTGGCTGAAGTCGTGGAGGAATCGCTTGATTTGCTCGCCCTCGATGTTCGTGTTCACCGTGTAGTAAGGCTGGAATTGCTTCATCAGCGAGTCTTGCTCGTGCTTGATGGCCTCGTCGGTCTTGTAGATAGGGAAGTCGAACTTGGCGATGACGGAGCCGTACATCCATGGCTTGCCCACGTCATAGCGATACTGTCTTCCCTCGTTGCGAGGCAAGAACCAAACGATGATGGCGACGGTAATCAAGATAAGCACCGTCTTGGTGGCAAGATTGCGCCAATAATTCTCTTCAGGGTTATTGAATATGCTCATTTTGCTCTATTTTTCGTTTTACTTTGCGAAAATACGAAAAAAAACTCTTATAATCGCAAAAAAAACTGTAAATTTGCAGAAAATTTAAAAAATAGCTATAAAATAAGACATGGCAGACAGAAAAGTAAGAGTGCGTTTTGCCCCAAGTCCTACGGGTGCATTGCACATTGGCGGTGTACGTACCGCCCTCTATAATTATTTGTTCGCTCGCCAGCATGGAGGTGAGCTTGTGTTCCGTATCGAGGATACCGACTCCCATCGCTTCGTGCCTGGGGCAGAGGAATATATCTTGGAGTCTTTCAAGTGGCTCGGCATCAAGTTTGACGAGGGTGTGAGCTTCGGTGGTGAGCATGGTCCTTATCGCCAGAGCGAGCGCAGAGACATCTATAAGAAATATGTACAGCAGCTCCTCGACAACGGCAAGGCTTACATCGCTTTCGATACCCCTGAGGAATTGGAGGCTAAGCGTAATGAAATCCAGAACTTTCAGTACGATGCCCATACTCGTATGCAGATGCGTAACTCGTTGACTCTCTCCAAGGAGGAGGTTGACCAGCTCATCGCAGACGGCAAGC
>CAVKXW010000232.1:0-4569 GCA_963660215.1 Bacteroidaceae bacterium
TCACCTTCCGCCAATGCACCCGATAGAGGATGAGCATGAACACGCCCGTGCTTCCCCACGACAGCGGATAAACCCACACAAGATGCAGGAAGTCGTTGCAATGAGGCAACACGGCGAAGACCCACAGCATTCTCAGCACGCAGGTACCAAAGATGGTGATGAGCGTAGGAGCCATCGACTTGCCCATACCTCGCATCGCCGAAGCCGAAATCTCATAGCTGGCGGCGATAAACTGCAAGACGAGGGCATTGTGCATCCTTATCTTGCCAAACTCCACCACGTGAGGGTCGGCAGTAAAAAGGCCCAAGAAGAAATCGTCCTGCCAAGTGAAGCCCCAGTTGCAGAGCGCACAGGTCAAGGCTCCCATCCCCATGCAAATCCAGAAGATGCGGTTCACACGGTCGAGCTTGCCCGCACCATAGTTCTGTCCGATGAAGGTGATGGCGGCACCATTGAAGGCACCGATGAAGAAATAACTGTAAAACTCGAAGTTGAGAGCCGCCGCCGAACCAGCTATCGCCCCATAGCCATAGCCATTGATGGCAGTCTGCACCACCACATTCGAGAACGAGAACACCATACCTTGCAAACCTGCTGGCACACCTATCTGGAGCATACGTTTCAGCTCCCTCCACTCCACTCTCATACGGCGAGGATGAAGCCTCAGCGGTTCCTTCTCGTGCAGCAAGAGGTAGACGATGAGCACGGCACTCACACAGTTGGCGATGGAAGTGGCGATGGCAACTCCAGCCACACTCATGTGGAAGAGGATGACGAAGATAAGGTTGAGGATGGTGTTCACGATGCCTGCCACCACGAGGATATAAAGCGGTCGTCGGGTATCGCCCATGCTTCGGAGTATCGCCGAACCGAAGTCGAATATCATGAAGAATGGGATTCCGAGGAAATAGATGCGCAGATAGGTTACAGCCATGTCGAGCACATCGGCAGGGGTATTCATGAGCGTAAGGATAGGTCGAGCCACGCACACACCGAGAATCATGAGGAAGATGCCGCTCGCCAATGCCGTGATGCCCACTGTGCCCACGGCATCACGGATGCTCCGCTTGTCATTCTGTCCGATATGGTTGGAGATGATGACGTTGGCACCCATCGAGACACCCATGAAGAGGTTGATGAGCAGGCTGATAACTGGCGTGTTGCTTCCCACTGCCGCCAACGCCTGACTGCTGGCAAAGCGCCCCACCACGGCGACATCCACCGAGTTGAAGAGCTGTTGCAGGATGCTGCTTGCCGCCAATGGCAAGGTAAACATAATGATCTTCATGAACAAAGGTCCATGAAGCATATCCACTTGGTTCTTTGATTTCGTATTATCCATTGTTACATTCTTTTTCGGGGTGCAAAGTTACTGCTTTTTCGTGAAACGTGAGGCGACAAAGGGATAAATCTCCTTAAAATCGGTGATATGGATACAGAAATCCGTAATATGTGGCGAGCCTTTCCATATTTTTTCGTACTTTTGCACACAACAAACAACCCATCATCAACAACAATACAAATATGAACGAATTAGATAAAATGCGGAGCGGACAGCTCTACGACTATGCCGCCCCAGAGGTGGAAGCCAGCCTATTACACGCCAGGACATTATGCGCCAAGCTGCAAACCATGACGGTGCATGATGCGAACTATCGTGAAGTGATGGAAGACCTCATCCCAGGCTTCCCTCAGTCATCCGAGATTATGCCTCCCTTCCATTGCGACCACGGCGCAAGCATCACCATCGGCGAGCACGTCTTCATCAATTATAATTGCACGATGCTCGACGAAGGTCTCATTCATATTGGCAATCACGTACTCATCGGTCCCAACTGTTCCTTCTACACCCCTCAGCATCCGAAGGACTATATGCAGCGCAGAAACCCGATAGAGACAGGCCATCCGATAACCATCGGCGATGACACTTGGCTCGGCGGCAACGTAACCGTCTGCCCTGGTGTCACCATCGGCTCTCGCTGCATCATTGCCGCAGGAAGCGTCGTGGCAAAGGACATTCCTGACGATTGCATGGCGGCAGGCAATCCTGCGGTGGTGAAGAAGAGGCTGAATTAAGCAAGATTTTCTGTAAACATCCGTTAAAAAAACTTAAAGATAACAACAGCAGATGGTTTACTGACCTTGGCAGGTCTCCTGTTCTTTGGGAAACATCCAGAATGGAAACGTCCTGCTTTCATCATCAAGGCTGTAGCTTTCTATGGCAACGACATTGGAGGAACTCAATACAAGGATAGCAGAGACTTAGATGGCACTATTCCTGAACAATTCGAGCAAGGAATAAAGTTCTTGGAGAACAACTTGCATCACGTACAAGCAGGACAAAACTTCAATAGCCTTGGAGTCTTGGAGGTTTCAAGAATCGCCTTAGAGGAAATTCTTCAGAATGCACAAGTACATCGCGAGTATATCAAAAATGCCCCTATCCGACTACTGATTTTTGATAATAGAATCGAGATTATCAGTCCTGGATGCTTACCTGTCAATATAACTGTGGATAGCATCCAACTTGGAGAAACCTATCAACGCAACCCACTGCTTGCCAGTTTCTGTGCCAAGACCATGGTATATCGTGGACTCGGCTCAGGAATCATTCGTGCGAAAAAAGATGGTTCCAAAATCGACTTTCGCAATGATGAGTCCACAAATCAGTTCATCGCTACTATTTGGAGGGAAACAGAGAAAAAGGGAGTAAGCTTGGAGGAAAATTCCGCAAGTAACGACAAAAACTCCGCAAGTAACGAAGAAAAGGGACTAAGCAAGGAAGAAAACTCCGCAAGTAGAAATAAAAACTCCGCAAGTAACGAAGAAAAGGGACTAAGCAAGAGGGAGCAAGTAATAAACGAACTATTAAGTTTCTGTACCACCCCACGAACTATGGCAGAACTGACATCACACCTTAGTGTTAAAGACAGGAACTACATAAAAGATAATTATATCAATCCTCTATTAGGAACAAAACTTGCAATGACTTATCCCAACTCTCCACGAAGCCCTCACCAAAAATATTACACAATTCCTCAGAAGGATAAAAACGAAGAATAAAAACAATGAAGAAAATACTATTCTCACTTCTTGCAGCCATCGGACTCGGTTCGACGAGCTGCTCAGCCCAAGGAGGGCAGCCTGCCAACACAAAGGCCATTCCTTCCGACGGCATCAACATATTGTCACCTCAGGCTTTCATCACCCAGGCGAAAGCCGACAGCACGAGCATCATCCTCGACGTAAGGACTCCTGAAGAATACGCAGAAGGTCATTTGGAAGGTGCCCTCCTACTCGACTTCCTCAATACCGAGGCATTCGACGCAGGAATCAAGGAGTTGGACAAAGCCCATACCTATTATGTATACTGCCGAAGTGGCAAGCGAAGCCACAAGGCTTGCGCAAAGATGCAAGAATTAGGGCTCAAGGTCTTTGACATGGAGGGAGGATTCCTCAACTGGACGGCACAAGGAATGTCTGTGGTGAAATAGACTATACTCGGCGTTTTAGAGGCAAAAACGAAAAGTATGCCTCACAAACAGATGTAATCATATCCAAAGGATAGTTAAAAGTCTAAAAACATTTGCGAGTGTAACTATTTTTAGTTACATTTGCAAACAAAAAGAACAAGGCTTATGAACAAAAAAGACAAACTTTTAAAACGCTTTTATGGAATGCCGAAAGATTTCACCTTCGACGAAATAGTTAATGTGTTTTCTTTCTATGGCTTCCACCAAGAAAACAAAGGAGCCACTTCTGGTTCCAGAGTCGAGTTTGTAAACGATGATGATGGCAACAGCTACATCATGCACAAACCTCATCCATCAAATATCATCAAAGGATATGTGATGCGCCAAGTTCTAACATTTTTAAAAGCTAACGGATACATGAAATAATAGGAGGATAAATTATGGGATTATTAAAATACAAGGGCTACACAGGAAGTGTAGATTACAGCGAGGAAGACAACTGCCTTTATGGAAAAGTACTCGGTATGAGTAAAGACATGATTACCTACGAAGGACAAGATGTCAACGAATTACGCAAAGACTTCGAGGGAGCTATAGATGATTACTTGGCATTATGCAAAGCTCATGGCAAAGCACCTCGCACACCATATAGTGGGAACTTGAATATTCGTATTACGCCTGAAATACATAGCCGAATAGCTATGATGGCCATGCAAGCAGGCACTACGATTAATGGTTTCATACGTGACACTCTTGCTAGTGTTACAGGTGTTGCCCGTCTTACAAATGCCTAAAAATGATATGCAAACGCCCAACAGGTGTTGTGCAAGCGCACATCAGCTGTTGGGCGATTATATATTCTATATGTTCAAAGAACATTCACTTTACTTCTTCAACACAGGCTCGCAAGTCAAATCCACTCCGAGCTTCTTGAATATTCGCTGGTCAACATCGCTCAGCATCACCGTGCAATGCACCTGGCAACCACGAAGCTTAGGCAACTGCTCCAAAGCCTTCTTGCAGTTCTCGTCGTTCTCTGAGAGGACGGAGAGAGCCACAAGCACCTCATCGGTATGAAGACGAGGGTTCTTGCCAC
>CAVKXW010000233.1:0-4563 GCA_963660215.1 Bacteroidaceae bacterium
CTTACAAAAGTGGGAAGAGGTCGTATGAGTTCTTGAAGCTCTATCTGCTCCCTGAAGATGATGACAAGGTGAAGGCTGTCAATGCCGAGACCTTGCAAAAGGCAGAAGCTATCAAGAACCAAAGAGTACAAGAAATCCTGTCGGGAAAGTTGGAAACAGTGAAGGCTTCCTTGGAGCATCCTTCTTCCACAACGACTGCAAGTAAGAAAGCAGCACGAGTAAGCAAGAAGAATGTCAGCACTGCTAAAACTGGCAAAAGTGCCAAGGGAAAGGAAAATGAGGAAAACAAAGCCGTCGGAGCTGTGTCTGGCAGAGAAGGACACCAATGGAAGTTTATTGACGACGACGGTGAGGACAGAACCATAGAGGGGACTATCAGAAAACATCGAGGCAGACCCAACAAGCGTGAGGCAGTCACCCTCCGTTTCAAGAACCTTGCCAACGGCAGCAAGTCACTCTACTTCGACATCTATTATAATGGTGAGCGCAAGTATGAGTTTCTGAAGCTCTACATCAACCCGGAGATTACCGAGGCAGACAAACAGAACAACGCCTTGGTCATGGAGACAGCAGAGCGTCTGAAAGAACGCAAGATGCGAGAGGTTGTCAACGGAGAGACCTTCACTGACCCTTCTGACGAGCTGAGCCAAGTGGAGAAGGTTGAGGAATACACCAGTTCCGTAATTGTTCGCAGTCGCAAGATGCGCAATGGCGACCGTTCGCTCTTCCTTGACATATATTATGGTAAGGGACAACGTGCCTACGAGTCAGTCGGGCTTTATCTCCGTAAGGATGACAGCGAGGAGAAACACAAGGAAATCTGGAAGGAAGCCGAGAAGAAGGCCAAGGAGCGCATGAAGGCTTTGAAGGACGGAACCTTTGAAAAGCGTGTCGGCAGAAGAGGCTACAAGCCGCATGGAGACAACCCCGATGCCAACGTGGACAAATACAAGGAGTATCTTGCCACCAAGAAGGTGAAGACGGAGATTGCCGTTGCCGAGACTGAGCGCAAGAGAAATTCCAAGACCAAGGAGCCTGTGAGAATCCGCTTCAAGGAACTTGCCAACGGCAACAAGTCGGTCTATCTCTCCATCAATGTCAACGGCCGTCGTACCTATGACTACCTGCGCCTCTATCTCATTCCAGAGGTTGACGCTGCGGCCAAGGAGCAGAACAAGCAGACGATGCAAGCGGTCTATGCCATCAAGGCGCAACGCATCATGAGCATCACCAACGGCATCGCAGGACTCAAAGACAAGTCGAGAATCAAGATGAGACTCGTTGACTGGCTGGAGATATTCCGTGACGCACAGGTGGAGCGAGGAAGGCAGTCTGCCCGAAACTGGGTGAACAGCGTGCTGAATGCGGTGAGAGAACACTCGCCAAACGTGACACTCGCAGAGATGACCAAGGAATACTGCAACGGCTTCATGGTGTTCCTGCTGAACGACTACATCACCTACAAGCACACCCATCCGTCCAAGTCCACGGTGATGAACTATCTCAAATGCCTCAAAGCCGCCTTCAACATGGCTATCGAGGAAGAGATAATGGACGACAACCCTGTGTTGCGCCTTCGCATGGATGTTCTGAAAGGTGGCGGCACCAAGCGAGAGTATCTGACCGTTGACGAGGTGAAGAGACTGATTGACACACCTTGCAAGCGAGAGGACATCAAGGCTGCCTTCCTGTTCTCCTGCTTCTGCGGACTACGTATCAGCGACGTGAAAGGATTGAAGTGGAAGAACATCATCACCGAGGGTGGCAAGACACGAGTGGAGATATTGCAGTACAAGACCAAGCAGCCCCTCTATCTCCCTCTCAACAAGCAAGCCCTCCGTTGGATGCCTGAGCGTGGCACGGCAAGTGACGAGGACAAGGTGTTCCCGACACTGCCAAGCAAGAACTACGACTGCATCCCGGAATGGAGCCGTGCGGCAGGTATCAGCAAGCACGTGACCTACCATGTGTCAAGGCACACGTTCGCCACGATGGAGCTGACTATGGGGGCAGACCTCTACACAACGAGCAAACTTCTCGGTCATACGGAAGTGCGCACGACACAAATTTACGCTAAAATCATTAACAAGAAAAAGGACGAGGCTGTCTCTCTGCTGGACAGTGCGTTCGAAGACTAAAAATGGAAAATAACAACACATCAAACAACCAAGGACGAGCAAATTCCTCGTTCTCTCTTTTTGCCCCAATGCAGTGAGTGCGCCTTCGCAAACCGTGAAGGCGGCATCTGCGGCACCAACAAACTGTGGCTTTTCTTCAAGGAAGCCCACGAGTGCTACCAAGCGGAAGTCATCGGCTGCGGCAAGCTGTATCACCGCTACAAGAAGGACTTTCTCAACAGCCATTCCTATACGGACTGCCAGTATGCGGCAGGAAAGAACGAGCACAAGAAGAACTTCTACATCATGGAGGAGTTTCTTGAAGAGCGTGAGGACTTGGTGGTCGTATTCTTTACCAAGGTGGATTTCGAGTACCACGACTACGAGGCTCTGCACCACAAGTTCAACACCACGGAGCCGCCTCCAAACTGCCAGTATCTCCACGGCAAACCGCCGTCAGCATCGCAAACAGCACAAGACAACAGACCGAAACAGGACTTTCAATGTTACTTTGATTCTACTCAGTTGAACCTCATTGCGCGCCATGCCAATGAGGTTCATTTGTTCTCTGCCGACGTGTCGGAAGAGGATATGCGAAAACTCTTCTCGTGCCAAGTGTGCAAGCAGTTGAAGGCGAGAAGCAACAGACGTGTGGCATTCTTCTTTGACATGCTCTGCAGCAAGGACTTGATTTGCAAGCAATGGCAATCCGTCATTGCCAAGCACAAGCTCATACTGTCGTCATCGACGGACAAGCCATTGACGACAACCAAACTGTCCTCGGCAACCAGTGATGCCAAGAGTGCCAGCGCAAGCATCTATGAGCGCATCCGCAAGAAAGTGCAAGAAATCGCAGATTGCGGTAAAAATGACAGCAAGGACACCATCTGACAGACGAAAACCTTGACAGTTGGCTTGATAGTCGGTTGACAGTCAAGCGCACTTCCATCCGATTGGGCAGAAATGCCCTTACCTTTGCCCTCCGTAATCAGGAACCTGGTTATGGAGGGCGACCTCGTTATGTGTAACGACAAATAAAATAACGACAATGATTGGACAGACAACAAATCAGACAAACTATCCACCAAAGGAAGGTGCTATCCTACCGCCAACAGAAGAGACGGCAGAACGTGAGTTGACAGAGCAGGAACTGGCAGACATGACACCCATGAGACTTGCCGAGCGCATCCAACAGATGGAGGAAGCATTCAAGTTGCTTGGACCTGTGGAGGATGTGTTGAACCGCATCAAGTGCTTGGAGGAATGGCTCTTTGCAGGAAAGGACGTGCTCACCCTTGACGAGGCAAGCGTGTTCCTTGACGCTTCCAAGAGCCAGCTATACAAACTGACACGCACCTTTGCCATTCCGCACTACAAGCCAAACGGCAAGACCATCTACTTCAGTAAGGAGGAACTGGTGGAATGGATCAAGAAGCACCCTATAAAGACAAAGGAGGTGTATGAGCAGGATGCCATACGCTATGTGATGAACAAACCCTTGAAGAGCAGATGACGATGGAAGAGAACATGAACGACATGAGCCTCTTTGAAGGCGCAACGGACAATGCCGACTTGTTGGAGAAGCTGCTGAAAGCATCGCTTATCCATGCGGACGAGACCTACCAGACACCGCCGCAGATTATATGGGTGGACAACTCGACCATCGCCACACTTGGCAACTTCAGTGCCTCCACAGGCAAGGCGAAGAGCCGAAAGACATTCAACGTATCGGCATTGGTGGCAGCCTCGCTCGCCAACGGCAAGGTGCTGCAATACACGGCGAAACTGCCCGATGACAAGCGCAAGATACTCTACGTTGATACGGAGCAGAGCCGTTTCCACTGTCACAGCGTGATGCAGCGCATCCTGCGACTTGCAGGACTGCCCGACAACATGAACAGCGAGAACCTTGTGTTCTTCGGACTGCGAGAGTACAGTCCCAACCTCAGACTGCGGCTGATAGAATACGCCTTGCAGACTCAAAAGGGATTTGGCTTGGTCATCATTGACGGCATAAGGGACTTGATGCTCGACATCAACAATCCAAGCGAGTCCGTCCATGTCATCAACAAGCTGATGCAATGGTCAAGTCGCTATGACCTGCACATCCATTGCGTCCTGCATCTAAACAAGGGCGACGACAATGTGAGAGGTCACATAGGTACGGAGCTCAGCAACAAGGCAGAGACGGTTCTAGTGATAAGCAAGAGCAGTTCGATGGCGAATGTGAGTGAGGTGAAACCGCTCAATATCCGAGACAAGGACTTTGCGCCCTTTGCGTTCCAGATAAACAAGGAGGGACTGCCGGAGATTGCCAAGGACTATGTGGTTGACTCTGCCACTGCCAAGCAACCGAAGATGACTATAGCCGACATTACCGACGAGCAGCATGACAAGGCACTTGAAACGGCTTTCGGCAAGAAAGTGGTGTCTGGCTATGAGAATG
>CAVKXW010000234.1:0-2591 GCA_963660215.1 Bacteroidaceae bacterium
ACGCCCTGAAAGGGCAAAAGCATCTCTAATCCAATGCTTTTGCCCTTTCAGGGCGACTTCGTTTATGCTATATTTTCCCAAGGCGATGCCCTGGGCTTAGAGCTTATTGCCCCTTCTATCGTCCATAACTTCCGAATGTTATTTTCCTTACCATTTTCAAACCGTGACAAATTGTCTCGGTTTGAAAATCTACCGCCTTTCAAGCCCTTCATTCTCCTTTCGCAAGAACTCCTCCATACGTTCCTTGGAAGGAACATTGAGCTGATACTTGGAGACAAAGACATTCTCGTCGAGGTCGAGCAAGGTGTATTCCGCCATTTCCTGCCCCACTTCCGAACAAAGCAAGATACCGATAGGCGGATTGTCATCTGGCTGCATGATGTTCTTGCGATAATAAGCAAGGTACATGTGGAGCTGGGCTGCATCGGCATAGTTGAGGCGAGAAGATTTCAATTCCAGAATGACGTGCCGCTTCAAGATTCTGTGGTAGAACACCAAGTCTGCCTTGAAGTAGCGGTCGTCTATGAGCATCTTCTTCTGGCGTTCCTCAAAGCAGAAGCCCATGCCAAGTTCCAAGATAAACTCTTGCAAGTGGTCGAGGAGAGCCGTCTCCAAGTCTGACTCCTCCACCACATCCTTGGCTTGCAACCCCAAGAACTCGAAAGTGAAAGGCGACTTGATGTCGAGAGCCAAGCTATCTGTCTCTGCCTTGCCATTCACCAATTTAGCTAAAGCCTCAGGTTTCTGGCTCCAGCCACTGCGATAATAGTAGTTGGAGTCTATCTGTCGCTGTAGTTCTCGCACACTCCAAGTGCCACGGATAGCCATCGTTTCGTAGAAAGCTCGCTCCAATGGGTCCTTCAAATTTAATATAACTGACAAATGTGTGAAAGACAACTTATTGAACAACAATTCTGGCTTAGTTTGTATCGAACCGCCTTGTTGAGACATCACAGGCAATTCTGCAATCACTGATTGCAGAATTATATTATTTTGATTATCAAAGCTTTGCAATTGTGCAGTCACTGATTGCACAATTGGAGGCAATGATGTCACAAAATTAGAAACTTGATAATACAAGTTACCATAAACCAAATAGAACTTGCGATAAAGATTCAATGTTCTATAGCTAAACGCCTTCTTATCCTTCAGTCTTTCCGCAAGATTCTCAAGGAGGCGTTCGCCATACTTGGCTCTATCAGCACCATTCTGCTCATACTCCACGATATAATAGCCCGTGAGCCAAGCCTTGGCTGTAACATGGCGGTTGATTACTAAGCGAGCACTGCTCTGCAACACATCCTGCGTTTGCTGGATATGGGCTACAAGACCATCAAAGTTGTTGGCTTGCGCCTGATTGTTTGGATTTATCTTCTCCATAATATATTGTTTTTGAATTGGGCAGACACTGTTTGCCCAATCATCATTGTCGATTATTCAGAATTAGCCAATCGGTGGTTAGCCTATTCAAACCAGTCACAAATTGTGACCAGTTTGCTTTCATTCCTCCCCCAGCATTCTCACCAGTTTGCCATATCCCTTGACATACTCCGTCTCCGACTTGTCGAGCCTATCCAGTATCGTACCTACACCAGCGTATGGCTTGAACACACCACTCGGCATGGAGACGACGGCAAGGAGCTGGCTGGTTATTGACGATTTCTCTAGCTAAGCGATTGTCTAACTTCGTTTTACCATGCAAAAGTAAGAAAAAGAAATCAGAAAAGCAAGCAACCAGAGGATATTTTATAATTATTTGTATGAGGAGAGCAAGACGAAAGTCCGTAGCGACTAAACAAAAACGAGGCGACCGATAGCCCCAAAACATAGAGCTATCGGTCGCCATTATGTAAAAAACTTAAACCCAAAATCTGAATTTATGGCTGCAAGGTGAAGCCTACTACGAAGTAAGCCTTCTCGGTGCCAGGATTGGCAGCCACCTGTGCGAACACTGGCACGCTGAAGCTATCAGTAATCTTCAAGTCCTTGGTAGCCTTCACCCCTACATGAGTAACCGCAAAGCCATTGGCATCAGCATAGAAATCCGTTGCGTATGGTACTGCACCAATGCTTGCCTCCCAATCACAGCCACCAAGTTTGAACGGAGCGGTAGCCTCAACATACGATGAGTAAGCACGGTCGCCATCCTTGTTCAAGCCATCATTGCCCGCGAAGTTGGTGTACCAGTTCAAGGCAACAGGCCCGAAATCATAACCTACGTTAGCTTCGAAGACATGAGAGGTCTCGTGTGCTTTGTAAGCAAAATATTTCTCATTAGGAGAATTAAACCAATAGTCGGTAACACCGATATGGAATCCACCATTCTCATAAGCTGCCGTAAGGTCAAACTCCTTGGTATCTGAAGGCTCGGAGATACCTACGCTTCCCCAAGCTGTCAAAGAGAAACCCTTGTATCCGATACCGAGAGTAGGCTGCAGGGAAATGCTTCCCAAGTCCTGGCCACGCCAATAGTACTGGCTCACCACATCGGCGGCAATGGTTGTCTCTACCTTATCCTGTGCCATGGCAGCAGGAGCGAAAGCCATCAAACCGAGTGCCAACGCACCCATCTTCTTCATATCTAATAAATG
>CAVKXW010000234.1:2938-4546 GCA_963660215.1 Bacteroidaceae bacterium
TACCGAAGAGCTCTGCTCCGAAGAAACCGAAGCCGCCACCGTAGAGGGCACCACCGTCGAGGGCGAAGAGACCTGTCATCAAGGTACCGAAGATACCGCATACACCGTGTACGGAACTAGCACCTACAGGGTCGTCGATATGTAGCTTCACGTCGATGAACTCGATAGAGAACACGAGGATGATACCTGCCAAGAGACCGATGATGAAAGCACCGAGTGGACTTACCAAGTCGCAACCTGCGGTGATTGCCACGAGACCAGCCAAGACACCATTCAATGTCAATGAGAATGAAGGTTTGCCGTACTTAATCCAAGAAGTGAACATCGTACCGAGACCACCTGCCACAGCTGCCAAGTTGGTTGTCAAGAACACATGGCTGATAGCCACACGGTTTACCTCACCAGAAGCAGCGAGCTGAGAACCTGGGTTGAATCCGAACCATCCGAACCAAAGGATGAACACACCGAGGGCAGCAGCCATCAAGTTGTGACCAGGAATAGCGTTGCTCTTGCCGTTGCGATACTTGCCGAGACGAGGGCCCAGGCAGATGGCACCTACCAATGCCAACACACCACCTACGGAGTGAACGATGGCAGAACCTGCGAAGTCATGGAAGGCAGCACCGAAGGTGTTCATCATAAACGAACCTTCCTCTGCGTTGCAGAGCCAACCACCACCCCATGTCCAATGTCCCTCGACAGGGTAGATAATCAATGAAATAAAGAATGAATAGATGCAATACATGGAGAACTTGGTACGCTCTGCCATGGCACCAGATACGATAGTGGCACTGGTGGCGCAGAACACGGTCTCAAACATCAGGAAGCCCTCCGTAGGGAGGTCGCCGTGATAGAAAGAGAGGTCGCCAAAGTTAGGCATACCTATAAAGCCAGCACCATCGCTGCCAAACATAAATCCGAAACCCACGAACCAGAAGAGAACGGAGCCGACCATGAAGTCGACGAAGTTCTTGAACAAGATGTTCGCAGTGTTCTTACTACGGGTGAAGCCCGCCTCGCAGAGGGCGAATCCCGGCTGCATGAAAAAGACCAACATGGCTGCCAAGAGCATCCATACGGTATCTACTGATAATCCTAAATCCTGTACACTCATAATCTTTCTACTTTTAAGTGTTCTTTAATCTTGAAAACTATAATTCCTCCCCCATCAATTAGCAATTATTAATTCTTAATTATAAATTATTAATTAACCATTACTTCTCCTGCTCGGCATTATAGAGTGCGATGTCGCCTCTTTCACCTGTACGGATTCTCACGGTATCCTCCACAGGGATTACAAAGATACGACCATCACCAATCTCGCCTGTGCGGGCTGCCTGCTGGATGGCATTGATAGTTTTCTCCACGTTCTTGTCGCGAACGACAATGTTCAAAAGTACTCGCTCGATACTACTGGTATCGTACATCACACCACGGTAGATACGAGCCTGTCTCATCTTGCCCTCGCCTCTCACATCATAGTAGCTGAACCACTCGATGTCGGCGGCAAGCAATGCTTCCTTTACATCCTCAAACTTTGTCTTACGGATGATTGCTTCAATCTTTTTCATGCTAATCTCTCCTATTGTTATATTAATACTCTAAATG
>CAVKXW010000235.1:0-4543 GCA_963660215.1 Bacteroidaceae bacterium
TCCCATGATTGGGTCTGCACTCGACAGTCCTGTGCTTGCATCCTCTGAAGACAACAGTTTCTTCATCCAATCCTCTGGTGACAGACTGGTGTCCACTCCAGAACTATTGCCCTTGTATTTTGCCAACAGGTCATTGCCATTATATAATGCTTGTTGTTTTAGGTTGCCTTTCTGCGCTATCTCTGCCAGATACGAGGCAGGATCAACATCCCTTACCTTGCCGTCTGCCGATATGTTCTTCACTCCGAAATGCAGGTGTTCGCCAGTGGTTCGTGTGCCAGTATTGCCCGACACACCCAACTTCTGCCCAGCCTTCACCTCATCACCCACTTTCACGGTGATGCTGTCCAAGTGCATGTATGTAGTTTGCACCTTGCTTCCGTCTGCTTTTGCATATTCCACAGTCACAGACTTGCCTCCACTAGTATTGGTATTGTGGTTCACGGCTACCACCTTGCCGCCATTCTCGGTTGCCAACACGTCATCATGCTTGGCTCTGATGTCAATGCCCTTGTGCATCTGCTGCTTGCTTTTGTCCATAGGGTCTTGGCGAATACCGAATGGCGAGGTGATAAACAGGAACTCGTCTCTTTTCACAGGAAATGAATATTCTCCATTGGGCTTTTGCGATGCCGTTTGGCTCTTTCCCTCTTTTTCAAAAGATGAAAGCGATGTATTTCCTGCCCTCTTTGTTGCTGTATTTTCCGAAGATGCAGAAGCCGAAGTTGTACTTCTTGCATTTTGCTCTACACCGAACTGCTTACCCTCAGCCCTCATCTCTTGCATCACTTGTTGGTCATACTTCTGCAATCCATTGGTCTCGATGATTTTTTGCAGACTGGCAGCGTAGCCCCCATTGGTGGCATAACCACCTCGTTCAATGCCCTTTGTCCATCCCTTGTAATCATCGGGAGACAGTTTGAAGCATTGGCTGTATCGGCTGCTGTTCTTCAATATCTTGGAATGGTGCTCGTATGAGTCACCCACCGTGGCATACTTGCAGAACTTCTCATTTGGCTTGTCATCGGTATAGACAAGATAGTCGCCGCCGTTCTTCAACCAACTGCCCGATGCCTTCACGCCAAAGTGATTGTTGCCCAACTGCGACAGTTCACTCTGTCCGTTGCTGCTTTCCAAGATGCCTTGCGCCAAGGTGACGGAAGCAGGGATGCCATATCGCTTCATCTGTTCCATCGCCTCGGTAGCGTATCTTTCTGCATATTGCTGATTCTTGCTCATGTCATTTATCTCGTCATTGTTATCGTTTCATACCGCCAGAACGCTGCTGTTCCTCGGTATGTTGTTCCTGCTGTTTCTGTTTGGGTGTCTCCAACTGGTCACAGATGGCCACTCGTTCTCCTGCTCGGATAAGTTTTGGCAGATAGGTGTCCAAGGCATGATGAGGAAAACCTGCAAGATAGGAGTCTTTCATTCCGTTCCTTTTTGTCAAGGTAATCCCCAACACCTCTGAACCTCGCTTTGCATCCTGCTCGTACATCTCATAGAAGTCTCCCACACGGAATAATAGGAGGGCATCGGGATGTTTCGCTTTCAACTCCTTCCAATATTTCATCATGGGAGAATCCTTCGTTTCCTCTTTCTGCTTGCCCTTTGTTTCTTCTTTCTTTTCCTCAGTCGAAGCATTCTCTTTTTGAGTACTAGCGTTCTTTTCTTCCCTAATCTCCTTTTCTTCAGAAGATGCTTGCTTATTCTCTTCCTCATGATACTCACGATGTTCCTCATCATGCTTGTCGGTAGAGACTTGCACCTCCTGTTTCACATCATTTTCCTCACCTTGTTTTTCTGATGTGGTCTGCTCTTGTGTCTGTCCCTTTTGCAGGATGTCGGCAAACAGAGTAGCTGCAAGATGCTTCTTGTACTCGTTCTTGTCTTCGGCTATCCACATCCGTTGCCATTGGCTTGGCGATACCACACGAGGCGGCAGTTTTTCTTCACCCTCAATAGTAGCAGCACATAGAATAACATCGTTCTTTGCCTTGAACACGTTCACTTTCTGTATGCGGTTCATGTCCATCTCGTTATGCTGACCGCTACCGAACAAGTCCACCTTCAGGTCGGGTTTTGTCTCCGCCATCGCATAGTATTTTTGCGCCAGTTCCACCCTCAGACTGTCCATCGTGTCCTGCGCCTGTTTCAATGTGGTGAAGAAGCGGTTCAAGTCCGCTTTGTCTGGATAGATGGAAAAAGCCTTCTGTCCTTCGGGCTTGATATACATCGCCCAACGCTTGTTGTCATCCTGCACCATCTGTATGCGGTCGAAGCCCATTTGCTTGCTCTGGCTCACGGCATCGCTTACGTCTATCTTTGATATGTCCTCCAACTTCCAGTTTTTCAATCTTGCCACGGTGATGTCCTTTCCTGCGAAATAGCTGTCATCAGGGTGGTAGCCCAATGCGCCATCTGGATTGTAGAACTTGACAGCTTGAAAACCTTCCTTCTGCAAGGCGTGCTCGATGCGCTGCTTGCTCATGCCCGACACCTCGTTGTTCACTTCCAGCGATGCTCCTGCTGGCAATACCACATCGGCGTTTTTGTTTTCCTTATCCCTTACTATTACTACAAACTTCTGCTCACTGTCGGGATGCTTGGCTATCTCGTCTGCCACAAAGTAATGCTTGGGCATCTGCGCTTGCATCTCCGTGGTCTGCTGCTCGTTCTTCAAAGATGAATATTCTATTTTCTCGCCACGCTCTGCCTTGCGGATAACATCCAGTGCGTTGTTCACATCGCTCTCAATGGCATCTATCAGGCATGGATTTTCCTTCAGCTCACGGTTCCAATAGTCCACCAGTCCCATGTTCTCCTTGGAAATCTTGGCTGGCATGCCCATTTCCAACATCTTGATACCCGAAGCCAGTTCCACGACTAACTTTTCTTGCTTCACGGCATCTTCCGATGGCGCAATGCCGTTTTTCATCACCATGCCTTCCCTTGCCAGTCGCTGCTGGTGTCCTGTGGCACTCACCACTTGGCGCAGCATCTCCTGCACATAGTCGCAGTACTGCTCAAAGTTCTCCTGCTTGGGCATATATACGGCATCCTTCTCAGTGTCATAGTGTGCCACTCCGCTTCCGTCCTTGCGCACTGCCATCAGATTGTCCTTCATCTTCTGGATGAAATCATTCACTTGGCTACGCAATGCCTTTTCTTCGTTCGCACCGACATTCTCTTTCACCACCTCGTCATACTTCTCCTTGTCTTTTAACGGCAGCATGGTTTGGTCGATGTTGAACAGCACTCGTATCTCCCGATTGTGGATGCCCTTGTACTGCGTTTGGTCTGTAGCCGACAGTTCCTGATAGCCTTTTCTACTGATGATGTCCTCAGGATTATGTCGGTTCACATACTTGTTCCACGCATACCAGTTGAACGGCACACCTCTCTCATGTGCCATCACAGGTTCGTCTCGCTTTTTGGCTTCGCTGAACAATGTGTAAAGATTGGTGGAATATCCGTTCTTGTCGGAGTTCAATCCCATCACGAGGGCATTGAACGGACTCACAGCCGCTCCCTTGGGATAGAACCGTGGATATTGCTTTCCTTGCTCATTCAGCCAGACACCCTTGTTGTCGACTGCTTTCGACAGGGCTTCGGTGATGAGTGACACCTGACGCTCTGCCGCATTCTTCTCTTGTGGACTTTTCTCTTTCATTGTATGATTGTTTTACGTTTTTCTTATCTTGAACGTTGGATGACTTCTCGTTGCTCCGCATTCTCCATCGCCTCGTTCCTCACTCTTCTCACCTCATGCTCGCCATAATTGCGTTCTGCCATCTGTCGCATCTGGTCGCTCTTGGCAAGCACGGCATTGGCGAGGGTGTTGAGTGGCAAGGCTCCTGACTGGTATGCTCCCACCACATGCTCTGGTAGTTGGATGGTGCATGGAACTCTGTCAATGTTTGCCACCAAGCAATTGCCTTGCAGAACAGGATTGACTATTCGTGAGTTCAACGGCTCGTCTGGATAGGACTTGTATTGCACCGCTGTGTTTGTGTATGATGCAGCATTCCCCTCATTTTCTTCTCGTTTGTTTGCCAAGGCTTCATGTCCTGCCTTGTTCAGCAGGTTGGCACCACCCATGCCGATAAGTGTCATCTTCAATAGTGGATTTTTCACGAACATTCCTGCAAGGATGGCGGCTATCGGCATCATGTTGTCCTTCAAGCCCAATGATTGCGTCTTGCCAGTGAACAGTCCCACGAGGATGTCGGGCAGCATGGCAATCACATAGCCGAGGTCATTTCCGATGTCGCTGAAACCGTCCAGTCCGAAGTTCTTCAACAGTCCTTCCCAACCATTGCTGTTGTCATTCTTTGGTTGTTCCTGCTGTTCATTCTCAGATAGCTGTTGTTCAATCTCCGTCCGTTGTTCTTCAGCTTCCTTTTTCTCTTGGATGATGCGCTCTGCTTCCGCAACCTTGGCGGCATCTTGCTTGGCTTTTTCTTCCAGATAGGCATCTTCCTTTCCGGGTGCCACTATCAGCGGCACATCCTTGTATTTCGGGTCGTTCCGTTTCTCTTGC
>CAVKXW010000236.1:0-4457 GCA_963660215.1 Bacteroidaceae bacterium
CTATTACATTAGCTCCAACGTGTTGGTTTTCTAAAAACAGAATAATGAAACCGCCTGTCAATAAAGCCGTTATAACAGATACAATTATGGACACTTGTTCTTCCATTGCTGCATAATAAGAAGTTAAGCCTTTGTCAAAAAGAAAATGTATCAGACGTTCAATCATACAATTATCTTTTCACTTCCCCCACCATCTTCTTCACCAACATTCTGAATTGCTTATACAATCCGAGTTGAAGCATCAGAATTCTGATATGCTTTTCCATCTTGGTTCTGAAAGTGACCGGAAAATACTTCTCGAAGCAATTCTTCGGGGATAGTTTGTCCAAATCCTTGAAGAAAGCCTCACGCCTAGGGTTATTCTTTGGCTGAGCTGTTAACTCATGCACTCCAGCTATCAACTTATCCACACCTACTTCTTTGATATAAGCATCTGCCTCAATAGCCTTCATGATTTCCACTGCCTTAGCAGAATGAGCCAAGACCTTGGTTACACCTTTGTCATTGTCCATTTTCTTATCATATTGATAAACCTCAAAGCAATCCCAGATTGTGAAATCAGTTACACGATATTGCTTTTTGAATCTACAAGCAAAGCAACTCGGACGAACATTGATACCAGAGAAGAACGAGCGGAGCCAAGAATCTGTATCTATACCTGCATGATAAGCGCCCTTGGCTGAGTCAAAGCTCATGTTGGAATACTTATACCCATAAAACTTCTTGTCCCTGAACTTCAAATGCTGTATGTCTTTACCATATTCAAGCGACTGGTATTCCAAATATTTTCGAAGGACTTTTGGTGATGGAACCGCTCGGCATACCACATCAACTATTATCAAATTATTGTATGGCTTGTGTAAATAGGCAACAAGACCTTCCATCTGACAAGGAGTACCGCTAAACAATACCAAGCGCCCTTGTTTCAAGAAGTCCTTGGCTTGCTTAAACGTTTCGCCTATCAAGCTCTGTACATACTTACTGTTTCTGAATCGCCATAACTCATCCTCCTTCTCCACATAGATATGTCTTGCCTCATTCTGCTCATTAAGCGCAGCCCCAAAGACCACGCCACCTTGCCTTAGCACATATTTGGCAATGGCAGTAAAGGCACCGCCAGAAGTACTCTCAGCAAGCACCTTTGGGTCTTTGTTCTGTAAGAGATACCCCTTTTGTAGTTTTTCTACTTCTGGCTTGACATTAATAATAGGGCATACCTTCTCGCATAGATGGCAATCTATACACGCAGCTTTATCTACCTTGGGATAACGGAAACCTTCCTCATCCTCCACCATCGTTATGCACTGATTAGGGCAAGCATTTTCACATGCCCAGCAGCCACAACAATCCTTTTTATCTTTAATCTCTATCATCTTAACTTTGCGTTTGCAGTCTGCAAAGCCCTAATTAAGATGAAAGAAAAAGCTATTTTTTAAGAACGTTTCAAGTCTTTAATGATGGATTTTGCAAACCGCTTGATTAATGTATAAATACCTAACCTGCACAAAGCCACACGGATGTTTTTCTCCAATATGGCCCTTGTAGATACAGGGAAATATATTTGCAGAATTTTACCCCCCCGAATTGTCCGGCGCATTCCTTAAAGAATGACGCTCTTCGTGGATTCATGTTTACAGAATGCAACATTTCCTTCACTCCAGACACAGCTTCGCCTACAGGAATCTCCAAGATTCTTGCTCTATCTTTCATATCATCCAAAATAGTTAAAGCCTTGTCTGTATTGGCTAACATACGAGTTACGCCCTTGTCATTATCCAACTCCTTGCTGAACTTGCGCACATCGAAGCAGTCCCAGATGGTGAAATCCGTCAGATGGTGCTGCTTCTTAAACTTGCAAGCGTAGCAACTTGGCCGCACATTCACATCGCAGAAGAAAGAGCGGAGATACACATCCGTCTCCACGCCCTCCTTATATACTTGCTTACCTCCACGATACACACTCATCGAGGAATACTTGTAGCCGTATGGTTGCTTGTCACGGAACATGATGTTTTCTATATCATCGCCATACTTCGCCTTTTGCATCTCCACGTACATACGGAACACCTTAGGCGAAGTGATGGAATGGCACATCACATCCACCGTAACGAGATTGTCGTATGGCTTGCGAAGATAGTTCAGCAAGCCCTCCAACTGGCACGGCGTACCACTAAAGCAAACCATTCGTCCTTGCTTCAAGAACTCCTTGGCTTGTTGATAGGCATCACCCATCAAGCTCTGCACATACTTGCTGTTTCTGAAAATTCCCAAGTCCTCATATTTCTCCACATACCGATGCGTAACTTGAAAATCCTTGTCGTATGCCGCACCAAACACCACACCTCCACGCTCAATCACGTAGGAAGCAATGGCAGTGAAAGCACCGCCAGAGGCACTTTCATGCAACACCTTGTCATCCTTATGTTGCAACAAGAAAGCCTTTTGCCCTTTCGGTTCATCCGCCTTGGCATTGATGACAGGGCATACTTTCTCGCAAAGATGGCAGTCGATGCAAGTTTCCTTATCCACCTTTGGATTACGAAAACCTTCCTCGTCCTCCACCATCGTGATACATGCCTTAGGGCAAGCATTCTCACAAGCCCAACAGCCACAACATTCTTTTCTATCCTTAATCTCTATCATACTTGATACCAGATTTGTCGAGTGCATCAAACACAAAGTTCTTGGTGAACTGGCGCAACTCCGCCAACTTCTCATGAACCTTGTTATAATCTATATCCATAGCCAACATTGCCTTTGGATCCTCATCCCCCTTCAATAGGCGGTTCTCTTCACCAACCAATGACAACAACGAATAGATACGTCCATTGGTAGAAACAATGCTATCGTTATTATATCTGCGGAAAGTAAAGAACTTCTTGGCATGAAGCATGGAGAACACGGAGCAATGGAAAGAGTCCGTGAATACATATTCCGCATCACGTATCAAGCGAATAAATTCCTTCGGTCCTACATTATAAGGAGCCTCGTCTGGGAAGTTTTCATCACTGGCGATAAACTCATCACAATGTTGCAACTGCACAATCTTATAACCTGTCAATGCCTTGACCTTCTTCACAAACTCACGCTGGATAGGATTGTTTCCCAAGAAATAGCAAAGTAAATATTTCTCCTTAACGAAACGTTCTTTGCTGATACCTTCAGCCCATTCCTCGGCAGTAAACAAAATGGTAGGGTCGCATACCACAGGAACATCACGCCCTATAAGATTCTTGATGAGCTTCTGACCACTCACCTCACGAACCGAGCAATACTCTATTCTTGGCAAGAATTCCTTTGCCAGCTTAGCCTGAGCCGAAGGCAACTGGGAGATACCAAAGCTTGTGGCAAGAGCCATCTTTGGCACATCTGTTGGCACGAAGTTCAAGGTATAATAGTTGGCAGCGATATTGGACGGCAACCAAAGTTGGTCGCTACCCACCACAAACATGTCATATCCATAAGCTGCACTGCTCAATTCCGCAAAGGAGTTGTATCTCTGGGAAAGATGAAACTCATGTTGCGCAAAGCTATCAAACATGTTATATCTTTCTGACAGATGTTGGGCATAAATATGGTTGCTCTTCTTGGCAATCACTTTCTTTACGGTTGCCCACTTGTCCTTGATGGTATTGGCATCGAAAATCTTGCTCAGAAAGTACTTATACTTAGCCTTGTTGATTTCAGGCTTCAAGCCATCAATCATAATGGTCTCATTTGGCATATGGATACCATCAAAGAACTTCTGAGTGGCAAAAGCCTGAAGCTGGCTTCCATAGTTTGGTTGGAAGTAGCAGGTTACGAGTGCTATTTTTTTGTTTGGCATCATTCGTCATTTAATAGTTATATTTACCACGTTTCAGCATAAACTGTTTTGCCCAAGCCACAAAAGCAAGCATAAAGTACAATCTCTTGCGGATAAACATCAATGTTAACTTTCGCTGCTTATCCATTCCTTCAGTATTACACTTATGGATGGAATCACGCAAAAGTGGATTATTCTTGATGACAGCACTATATTTCGAAATCTTCTTCCACAAAGAATCATTGTTTGAAGGATGGAAATACGTACTCATTGCAATGGCAATAACAATATATGCCACACGCTGATAAAGTGTTTGTGTGAAAGCTTCCTTATTCTCAAAATTATCAATATCCTCTTGAATGACATTCAAACAGTCAAGTAGATACTTGGTGTTTTTCTCATCCACCTTCTTAGAAATAGAATTAGGATTGAACAGATAGTGATAAGAATAATTGTTGACATACAGAGCTTTCTTGGCATGATAGAAAGCACGAAGCGAGAACTCCAATCCTTCAGCTCCTTGCTTCAATCTATCATCATGCTTAATGCCGTATTTCTTTGCATAGTCAGCACGAATCATTTTGCAATAAGCTGTAGCGATACCCGACTTGTAAACCAAGGTGTTGCGAGCCAGCTCTTTACACTCATCACC
>CAVKXW010000237.1:0-4435 GCA_963660215.1 Bacteroidaceae bacterium
CATCCATGGAGCGACCAGTTCTCACGAATCTTGTTCTCCAAGAATCGACGATAGTTCTCCTTTACATACTGTGGCAAGTTGGCATAGAACACAAACGATGGTATCGTGGTGTTAGGCAACTGCGTACAGTACTTGATCTTAATGTACTTACCCTTTACGCTCTGTGGTGGATAAGCCTCGATGATAGGCAGCATCACCTCGTTGAGCTTGGAAGTACCGATGTGAGCCTTGCGGTTCTGGTAAACTAGCTTGGCTGTCTCCAACACCTTGAAGATGCGCTGCTTGGTCAGTGCCGAAGCAAAGATGATAGGGAAATCAACGAACGGAGCCATGCGCTTGCGGATGGCAGTTTCGAAGGTGTCGATTACCTTTTGATCCTTGTTCTCCACCAAGTCCCACTTGTTCACTACTACCACAAGACTCTTGTTATTCTTCTGAATCAACTGGAAGATGTTCATATCCTGAGTTTCGATACCACGAGTGGCATCCAGCATCAAGATACATACGTCACTATTCTCGATGGCACGGATGGAGCGCATCACAGAATAGAACTCCAAATCCTCGCTTACCTTGTTCTTACGACGGATACCTGCGGTATCTACAAGATAAAAGTCGAAGCCAAACTTGTCATATCTAGTATAGATACTATCACGGGTAGTACCTGCTATCTCGGTTACGATATTACGGTCCTCGCCGATAAAGGCATTGATGATGCTGCTCTTACCTGCGTTTGGACGACCTACCACTGCGAAACGAGGTATCTCCTCCTCAATGCCTTCCTCAGGATTGTCTGGCAACTTATCCAATATCATATCAAGCAAGTCGCCCGTACCACCACCAGTAGCGGCACTGATACACTGAGGGTCGCCCAAGCCCAACTTATAGAACTCGGCTGCCTCATAGTAATTGGCACTATTGTCCACCTTGTTTGCTACCAGGATAACAGGCAACTTGGCACGACGCAGAATCAGCGCCACATCCTCATCCCAGTCTGTCAAACCAGTGTTCACGTCTACCAAGAAGAGCACCAAGTCAGCCTCTTCCGTAGCCACCAACACCTGCTTGCGGATAGCATCCTCAAAAATATCATCAGATTTTACAACCCAACCACCAGTGTCTACCACAGAGAATTCTCTGCCATTCCAACTACACTTACCATACTGGCGGTCACGAGTGGTACCAGCGGTATCGCTCACGATAGCACGACGAGACTGGGTCAAACGATTGAATAAAGTAGACTTACCCACATTCGGGCGTCCTACGATTGCTACTAAACTTGCCATAATTCTAGTCATTTATCCTCCTTCCTTCATAGGAGGCTTCGTGGGATGTGGTCTCTGCACCCCAGTTAATAATTTGCCGAAGCTGACCATGCTCCGGCCCTCGCCAACCAGCGAGAGTCACTCCCTCGATTACATTCAGGGAGGTTGCGAATTAACTCAATTATTAATTCTTAATTATCACTTATTCCGGATTATATCCGAAAGCATCAAGTTCACGCTGTGAACTGCGCCAGTCCTTGTCAACCTTTACAAAGGTTTCCAGGAATATTTTCTTTCCGAAGAATTTTTCCAAAGCCTTGCGACTCTCAGTATTCACCTTCTTCAATGCCACACCTTGATGACCGATGATGATTCCCTTCTGCGAGTCACGCTCTACATAAATGATGGCATTGATATGGATGCGATTCTCGTCTTCCTTGAATCGCTCCACCCTCACCTCTACCGAGTAAGGGATTTCCTTGTCGTAATAGAGGAGTATTTTCTCGCGGATAATCTCCGATACGAAGAAGCGAGCTGGTTTGTCGGTCAACTGGTCCTTGTCAAAGAACGCAGGCGACTCAGGCAACAACTCCTTGATACGTTTCAAGAGCATATCCGTTCCGAACTTATTTTTTGCAGAAATCGGAAGAATCTCTGCATTAGGCAACAACGAATGCCATTTTTCCACGATGTCGCCCAGTTTCTTTTGGTCGCTCTCATCTATCTTGTTGATCAAGAGGAGAACAGGAATCGTCATCTTCTTCACCTTTTCGAGGAAGTCCATGTTTTTCTCAGGGTTCTCCACGACATCCGTCACATAAAGCAACACATCCGCATCAGCGAGCGCACTCTCCGAGAAAGCGAGCATCATCTCCTGCATCTTATAGTTAGGCTTCAACACACCTGGGGTATCAGAGAACACAATCTGCATATCATCGGTATTAACGATACCCATGATACGATGTCGAGTGGTCTGCGCCTTAAAGGTTGCGATACTGATACGCTCCCCCACCAATTGGTTCATCAGCGTACTCTTTCCCACGTTCGGGTTGCCCACGATATTTACGAAACCAGCTTTATGCATAACAAGAAATTTGAATTTTAGCGAAACCTTTTATATGAAACCTAAAGAAACGCACCTTGCTTATTCAGAATAAGAAAGATGCGTTTCCTTTATATAGATACTTACTATCCTTATCTTACGAATTACTTACCATAAGCAGCGCCATCATACGCCCACTTATAGAAAGAAGCACCATGCACAAATCCTGCACCGAATGCCGTGAAGATGACATTGTCGCCCTTCTTCAACTTACTTTCTGCGTCCCAGAGTGCCAATGGAATGGTAGCAGCACTTGTGTTACCATAATGGTCGATATTTACGACAACCTTGTCCAATGGAATGCCAGCACGCTTGGTAACAGCCTCTATAATGCGTAGATTTGCCTCATGAGGTATTACCCAGTTCACATCATCGGCAGTGAGATTGTTCATCTCCAATATTTTCAGCACGTCGTTACTCATATCGGTTACAGCGTAACGGAACACTGTGCGACCTTCCTGATACAAGTAATGCAGACGATGGTCTACCGTGAAATGTGATGGAGGGCAAACAGAACCACCAGCCTTCATGTGGAGGAAAGGCAAGCCTTGTCCATCCGTGCGAAGGTAAGAGTTCTGAACACCTACGTTCTCCTCTTCCGTTGCCTCCACGAGCACAGCACCAGCACCATCTCCGAAGAGTACACAGGTAGCACGGTCTGTATAGTCTACGAGTGAAGACATCTTATCAGCACCGATAACGATGATTTTCTTGTATCTGCCGCTCTGAATCATGCTAGCAGCAACATCAAGCGTATACAAGAATCCACAGCAAGCCGCAGAGAAATCGAAAGCGAAAGCATTCTTCAATCCGAGCTTACCGAGGACGATAGATGCTGTAGAAGGGAACTTGTAGTCAGGTGTCGTGGTTGTTACAATCAGTGCATCGATTGTATCAGGGTCAACGCCAGTCTTCTGGATGAGCTGCTTGGCAGCCTTGCGTGCCAAGTAGCTGGTTCCGAGACCTTCCTCAGTGAGGATGCGGCGCTCCTTGATACCTACACGGGTAGTAATCCACTCGTCGTTGGTATCCACCATGCGCGACAATTCCTCGTTGTTGAGGATATAGTCTGGCACGTATCCACCGACACCTGTGATTACAGCATTGATTTTACCCATTATTCAGCTGCTTCCTTAACGATTGCAACCTTACCACGATAGTAACCGCAAGTAGGGCAAACTGTGTGGTATACATAGTATGCGCCACAGTTAGGGCAAACTGCCAATGTAGGAGCTACTGCCTTATCATGAGTTCTTCTCTTAAGTGTACGTGTCTTTGACTGTCTTCTTTTAGGATGTGCCATAATTTTTAAATGTTTTTTAAATTTTACTTTTTTACTTTTTCAATTTTAAGAGTGCTGCCCAGCGTGGATCCACAGTTTCCTCTTCTTCCTCACCGCTTCGGGCGGCAGAATGCTCATTAAGCATTTCTATCATAGCAGGGTTGCATTTTCCAGGTGCATGCACATGCTTGATGGGAATGTTGAGAACCATAAATTCATAGATGAACCAAGCGACATCGAGTATTCCTTCGTTCTCGGCCACAGTCACGAGGTCATCATCTTCCGAGTAGTCTTCTCCGAATTTTGCGACAATTCTATCATCACTCATAATCTGCTGATCCATGTCATCGAGACAGATGTCACAGGGTATGTGTACCACTCCCTCAGTATGAAAGTTGAGCTCAAAGAAATCATCCGTCCTACTGATAGACAGATGGCTCATCAGCTCTCCTCTCTGAATGTCAGGAGCATCGATTGCCTTAAAGTATTCATCATCGAGCTTCAACTCCAAGTTTGTTACACCTTGGGGCAATGCTTTCAAATCAATCTTAAAACTATCTATATTACACATATTCAATATATACTATATTGTTTCGGGCTGCAAAGTTACAAATAATTTTTGAGATAAAATAATTTTTTATGTAAAAATCACTAAAATCTCTCATTATTAAGCAATTATTCTCCAGAAAGGTTGCTTTCAAGCCTTTAGATTCTAATTTTTAGTCTTCAAGCCCAAACGAAAAAGCCTCAGAAATCTTTCGAAATCTGAGGCTCTTGATAAAAGAAGGC
>CAVKXW010000238.1:0-4387 GCA_963660215.1 Bacteroidaceae bacterium
CTCGAATGTCTGTATTCCCAAAGGATATAATTTTCTTGCCATAATCTTCGATTTTTTATAGTTTAGCCATGGATGCCCAAGACCTTGCCATATTTATTTTTTTCAATATACAAAGATATACTTTTTATTTCGAATATCGTAAGTTTACATCTAAAACTTATGATATTTTAGCAAATAAGTGAATGTACTTTTAATCACCACCAAAAGAATCTTTCTCTATGTTTTTACTCCATTTCTTATAGATATTCAACTTTTTGTTGTACCTTTGCATAAGATTTACGACTCGGCTATTTGAAAGTTTGACAAATAAATATAGGATTAGGTATGCAACAATATATCAACGAGCTCATAGCAGTTCTAAAAGAATACAAGCAGTTGGGCATCTCAGAGCAGATAGACTACCAAAAGTTCTATCTCTACTCTATCATTACCCATTCCACTGCCATTGAAGGCTCAACCGTAACAGAGATAGAGAGTTTTGATGCCCACAATATCCTAGTCACCATTCACCCTTGGGTAGATGGAAACGGAAGAATGTCACGCCTCATCATGAACTATCTGCAATTTGAGTTTGGACTGGTTCCTTCAAAGGTTGTAAAAGACGACAAAGCGGCATACATTGAAGCTCTCAACAAGTCAAGAGAAGACGAAACGATGGAGATCCTTTCCAAGAGTTCATGCTGCAAGAACATGTCAAAAATTTACGCAATGAGATTCGTGAATATAAGAAATCCATAGATGAAGATGTCAAGATGGGTCAAAAAGGTGGACCAAAAGTCCAAAAGGTGGACCAAAAAGGTGGACCAAAGACAAGAGAAGCTATATTGCAACTCATTGAGAACGATGAGAGTATTACTTCAAGAGATATGGCTAACATCTTAAACATCAACAGAAGTGCCATATCCAAACATTTAAAGAAAATGCAGGAAGAGCATATCATTCGACGTGAAGGTTCAGCAAGAGCAGGACGTTGGATAATCATTGCTAAACAATAATTTTATAAACGAAAAAGAAATATTATGATGAAATCAGGTAAACATACCGTATTATTTATTTGTCTCGGCAATATCTGTCGCTCTCCAGCCGCCGAGGGAATCATGAAGAGCTTAGTGGAAAAGGAAGGACTGAGCGATGAGTTTTACATCGACTCTGCCGCCATCGGCAGTTGGCATATCGGACAGTTGCCCGACAGCCGCATGAGGAAGTGCGGGGCGGAGCATGGCTATCGCTTCGACAGTCATGCTCGCCAGTTCCAGAAATCAGACTTCGACCGCTTCGACACCATCGTGGTGATGGACAACGAAAACTACCGTGCCATCACCTCGCAGGTTTCCTCGCAAGCAGAGAAGGACAAGGTGGTGCGCATCGCCGACTTCCTGACCACCCATAGGGAATACACTACTGTTCCCGACCCTTACTATGGCGACTACAGCGACTTCGAGCTGGTCATCGAACTGCTGGAGGATGCCTGCCAGGGATTATTAAAAGATTTGACGGAAAACTAATCTATTCCGTCATATTAAAAAGGATAACTCGCTCAAAATTGGGCTTTGATTGAATATCAAGAAGTTGGGCGTTTGCCTACATAATATAGGTAACAATATGGAAACGAGCGGACTTCTGCTCGTTTCTGTATTTTGCAATATACAAAGAACGCCTTAATTCGGGGGCAAAGATACGACAATTTTCTAAATATCCAATGATTAACAATGAGAATTTTATGGAAATTAGAACTTTTTGCGTTAAAATCCCAATCTTATAAGCAGATTTCCAAGAAAAAGTTTGGAGATTCCGACAAAAAAGCATATCTTTGCAGCAACAAATCCCACCACGCCTCTCAACGATGCGTACCACGGTGGGACTTCGCTTTTTATATGGGTATATGAACTACGACAAACAACCGATAAATATAGATGAACAATTAGCCTTGCTCCAAAACAGAGGACTAATGATAGAAGATGTTGCAACAGCTAAATTACAGCTTCGCAATATCAGCTATTTCCGTATAGCTAGTTATCTCAGGTATATGGAAGAAGACCAACAGCATCATCTTTACAAGTCGGGCAGTACATTCGAGCAAGCCATCAACCTTTATCTCTTTGATAAAGAACTCCGCCAACTAATATTCAAGGCAATCCAAGATATAGAGATTTCTCTTCGAACTAAGATGATTCAAGTGTTCTCAATGGAACACGGTGCATTTTGGTTTATGGATTCATCCTTGTTCAAGAATGAAGAGTTTTACCAAGGTTGTCTTGACAATATCAAGAAAGAGGTATCTCGTTCAAATGAAGATTTCATCAAGGAGCATTCCGAGAAATATACTTATCCAGCTCTTCCTCCCGTATGGAAAACCTTGGAGGTTGTTTCTTTTGGTACGCTTTCCAAGTTGTTTTGCCTGTTTAAGGATAATCGGCTAAAGAAGCAAGTGGCAAGAGAGTTTGGACTTCCTCAATACACATATTTGGAGAGTTGGATAAGGTGCATCACCGTACTTCGTAATTGCTGTGCTCACCATGCACGTATATGGAACAGGCGTTTTGCCTTGAAGCCTCAATTACCGAATCGACTTCCTCTTCATTGGATTACTCCAAGTCAAAAGCCCATTAAACTGTACCATCAGCTATGCACTTTATTATATTTGGAGCAAACAATCACACCTTGTATGGACTTGAAAAGTTCTCTGTTCAAATTATTTGCAGAATACCCCAATGTAGATTTACATGCCATGGGATTTCCGCAAGGTTGGGAAAACGAACCTTTATGGAGACTGTAGGCAACAGGTATTCGGACATAGCTTACCCGAATACCTGCTGCCATAATGTTTTATTGCTGACGAGAATTCTAACATCGGCTTTCATGTACTTTTGTAGCACAGGGGTATTTTGTCCTTGTGTACTCATTGTGGCTATAGCCACAAAATAGTTGCCATCTTCTCTATGTATGAGCTTAACTTTATGGCTTATGATGTCGCAGTTATAAGTTACATTGCCGTTGCCCTCGAAAGATACATGAGCAGTCCTTGGCTCATCGAAAAGATGCAAATACTTGTATGGCACAAATACTTGTACCGTTTTTTGATTGACAACCTCACCATTAGCCTCTATGGATATAGGATAAGGTATCTTGTAGAAAGCAACTGCGAGGGCAAGGATTATTATCGTAATGACAACTGTCCCCAAGCTAACGAGGCATGGAGGAACTTTGCCTATCACGTTCCTCACCTTCTCGCTTCTCAACTCGATGTTATCTGATTCTCTTTCTTTCTGTTCCATCTCAAAAGCATTTTAGTTTCCCAATTCCAACTGATTCTTCACAAGATTATAATATGCCCCTCGCCTGGCAGTCAAAGACTCATGGTTGCCAACCTCTACGACCTTTCCATGGTCGATGACCACAATTTGGTCGGCATTCTTCACAGTGCTTAGACGATGAGCCACAATCACAACCGTCTTTCCCTTGTAGAACTTATCCAAGTTCTCCACGATGCTTCTCTCGTTGTTGGCATCGAGCGAGTTGGTCGCCTCGTCAAGGAAGATATAGTCGGGATTCTTATAAACAGCCCTTGCAATCAAAATACGTTGTTTTTGCCCTTGGCTCAGTCCCACGCCATCACGCCCAATCTTGGTGTTGAACTTCAGAGGCAAAGCCATCACGTAGTCCTTGATGCAAGCTATCTCGGCTGCTTTCAACAATCGTTCCTTGTCTATGTCACCATCATCAACGGCTATGTTTCGTGCGATACTTTCCGAGAAGATAACACCATCCTGCATGACAACGCCACATTTTCTGCGCCACCATTTCTTGTTGAGCTTGTTGATGTCGGTATTGCCAATGTTGATTTGTCCCTCCAAGACAGGATAATAACCAAGCATCAAACGGATGAGGGTGGTCTTTCCACTGCCAGATGCGCCAACAATAGCTGTCACCTTGCCTTGTGGAATGTGAATGTTCACATCGTCTATGGTCTTGCGTAAGGCATGTGGGTCATACTTGAACATGATATTCTTGATGTCAATACCCTCATTCTTGTTCTCGATAGAGGTTAGCAAACCTTCCTTTCCGTTCTCATCATCCATTTGGTGAATCTCGTTGATACGCTCCAAGCTAATTTTTACATCTTGCAAGGAATAGAAGAAGTTCATCAGTTGCTCCACAGGTGAGTTGAGCTGTCCGATGATGTATTGCACGGCAAGCATCATGCCGAGTGTCATTTCCCCATGAATCACGGCGGTTGCTGCAACTACTGTAATGATGATGTTCTTCACCTCGTTGATGAAGATACTTCCAGCTTCCTGTGTCTGTTGGAGTTTAAGCGACTTCATCTGTACACCAAAAAGATCTGCTTGCGTGTCCTCCCATTCCCATCTTCTGCGCTGCTCACAAT
>CAVKXW010000239.1:0-4342 GCA_963660215.1 Bacteroidaceae bacterium
ACTTGCTCAATCTCAAAAAGGAGAATGTCATTGACGGTGTGGTGGAGTATCTTCCGCAGAAAACCAAGAACCATGACGGAAGAACCGTCCGTGTACCTCTTACAGAGAAGGCTCTTGCCATATACGAGAAATACAAGGACAGACCTACGCTTTCGTTGTTCCCCCGTTACAATGTAGCGGACTTCAATAAGGGTGTCCGTTCGGTCATGGAACTGGCACATCTTGACAGAAAAGTGCCGATACTCAACCCTCAGACCCGACAGAACGAGATGCGACCGATATACGAAGTTGCCACTTCCCATGCCGCCCGAAGAACTTTCATCGGAAATCTCTACAAGCAAGTGCAAGACCCGAACTTGATTTCTTCAATGTCCGGTCATGCCAACGGAAGCCGAGCGTTTGCCCGATACCGAACAATAGACGATGACATCAAGCGTGGACTTGTTGACCTTATAGGTTGACAGTCCGCATCTTCACACAACAATCAAAAGAAAGGAACAATATGGATTTATACTCAATGATACAGAACGGAGCGCACTTCAAGGTGGAAGTGACCTCCGAGGATCTGGTCACCTTTGCCGACCGACTTATCACAAAGTCGCAGGAGATGAAGGCGATGGAACTGGCAAACCACCCCGATGAGGAGAAGTGGCTGACCGCAGAAGAAGCAGCCAAGATGTGCCGTGTATGCGCCACCACTCTATGGTCGTGGGCAAAGTCTGGCTATCTCGTCCCTGCCAAGATGGGGCGGCAGCGTCTGTTCGCCTTGTCGGACATTCAGAAGATACTCAATGACAGAGCCAAGAAGTAACATTTGTAACACCACAGCACCAAGCAAGACACTCTCCGAGAGCCTTGCTTCTTTTCTTCCCTAAGTTCGCCATAGCCACACTTTACAGCAAGGCTGTTGGCAAATCAAACTCTTATAGGTCAACCGAACCGCCAAGCGTGTCTTTGATTATTGGGGATGTTGGGGAGCAAGTATAGGTTTAGTGTTCCACAAAACCACGGCTCACAAGCCGAGAGTGTCCGCACAGGTGCTTCAGACACAATTGAACAATGACATCCCCAACATCAACAGAACAGAAGAGGAAAGGCGGTCGCCCGAAACAGCCGAAAGGTACACAACGCACCCACCCAGTGAAGGTGTATTTTGACGATGCCAACTACCGAAAGTTGCTCCGCATACAGAGGAGAGACAACACTCCGCTGTCCACCTTGGTATATAATCTTGCGGTAAACGGCTATGTAAAAGAGCCGATTTCAAGAGAATTCACAAAGTACATCCGTGACCTTTCGGGCATGGCAAACAACTTGAACCAACTGGCACACCTCGGACACATTCATGGTGGCTTGTCTGTGGCAGACGAGAACAAACGGCTGGCACAGTCCATCAGTGACATCATCATCAAAATCAACGAACAGTTATAGTCTATGATAGCAAAGATTAAGCAGGGCAAGGGCTTTGGTGGATTGGTCTCATACGCCAATGACATCAAGAACAAGGACACGAACATCATCGCATCAGAAGGTATTGACCTTTCTACCAACAAGTCGATTGTCGCCAGTTTCAACATTCAAGCCAAAGCTCGCCCGACACTCAAAGCGTATGTCGGGCATATTTCTCTGAGCTTTTCACCAGAGGATTACAGGCGAATGAGTGACGAACTGATAGCGGAAATATCAAGGAAGTATCTCCAAAGAATGGGGATAGTGAACACCCAGTTTGTCATCTTTCGCCACCACGACAAGGCACACGACCATGTTCACATTGTGTACAACCGAGTGGATAATGACGGAAAGGCAATCACTGGTGACAGCAACTTCAAGAAGTCAGCAGCCATCACCAAAGCACTCACGAGGGAGTATGGTTTGACATTTGGCAAGGGCAAGAAGAACGTGAACCGTGACAGGTTGAAAGGCAAGGACGCTGCCAAGTACAGAATGTATGACCTCATTACCGCAGCATTGAAAGACTGCCGCACTTGGAATAGTCTTAGACAGGCTCTTTTCAAGAAAGGCATAGTCATGGACTTTATACGCAGGGCGGACGGAAGTGTCAAGGGCATATCCTTCTCGGATGGCAATGTCACTTTCTCTGGTGGCAGGATTGATAGAAGTCTGACTTTGAGGAATGTTCAGAATATGCTGATAGGTGAACAGCAAGCTGTCGGTTCAGTGGAGAATATCGGAAATGAAGGCTACACGGCAAATGAGGTGACAGACGGCATGGATAATACAAAATCCTCATTCTATTCCACATCTTTTTCTTCCCTAAATTTCGACAATTGGGGAAGTGTATCTATTGCAGACAACGAAAGCACTTCTACAACTAATGAAGCAGGCGACACTTCTACTGGTATATCAGATGTTTTAGGAGCGGTTGCAGAGTTGGTTCTCCAACCTCATGTTGTTCCATCTGTTGGCGGAGGAGGTGGTTCGTCACGTTCTGACGATGATGACAAAGACAAGAAAAAGTACAAACCAAGACGCAGATGATTATGGCAAACAAGAAACCTGTTCCTTTGAAGGACGAAGCGATAGACACTCTTGATGAATTGCAAGACAAATTGCAGACTTGCATAAATGCACTCAATTCGTTGTCAAGCAAAATCGGCTCGCAACCAACAGACAACATAGATGTGGAAAAGTTCAAGGCTGATGTGGCATCCGCTGCAAAATCGGCTGTCGAAGACTTGTTGGATGGCAGACAGAAGCAACGTGAGGAAAAGGATAAAAATGACAAAGAGAAATTTGGAATAACCCAAGATGAGTACATGGGGACTCTATCTGAAAGGTATGATATTGTCCTTTCCAGATGTGAGGGACTTCTAAACATCATAGAAAAAGAACGAGCTTTGGCTTTTTCTTTGAATGACAGGTATAAGAAATCCGATGAATGTATCAAGATTATTGGCAAGACATTGGACTCTATCTGTAAAAAGCTGGATGTACAAGCAAATGTAGGTATAACGCAGCCATCAATGCCCAAGACTTTAAAGGAAGTGCCGTCATTTTTGTTGTGCACCATTCCTTGGTATTGGATAAGGCGCATTTGGTATTCTCGCCATGTCAGACAATTTGCCCTTATACTCATGTTGTGTTCTTGGGCTTTGTCTATTGGATTGACTCTATTCTTGGCAAAGGACAATGCTGACTTGCAAAAAGACAAAAAGAAGAATATGCTTATACGCAAATTAGCCATTTCACAACCAAAAACTGCTGAATTTGTAAACTATGTGGATATGGTATATGCTGATGAAGCAGCCCATTCTAAAGAAATAAGCCAGTTATGGCAACAGTATTACATCAAGAAATAAAGGAACTATGGATAATAAAATTATCGAACAATTGAGAAAAGAAGCAAAGGATGCACTTATTCATTGGGCTAAGACTGATAAAGGATATTTCATGATGAAAGATGCCTTGGAGAAATATTTTGAAGCCACAGGTGCCAATCGGTCTTGTGGCAACAGCAAGGAAACAATTCTATTGGGCAGACGCATTGCTGCCCAACGAATTGTGATTGATGTTATCCATTTGCTCAACAAATATGAGTTGCATAAGATAGATAGCGAAATGCCTACCCTCATAGATGGAGCATCATTCAAGTCATCTATTTCACGATAATGTAACACCGTATATTATAGACCGACTTTCAATCCTCGTTGCTTGAATTTGAATTCATCAAAAGCGTCACCATTTTGTACAGATACCTTTATGAAGCGATTGGCATTCGCTGTTGTCGGCAAAATTGTAACAGTCAACATATTCCCATTTTGGGTAGCTGTTGCCCAATCTGACGTAATGGTAAAGTGTTTTTGGTCATCAATGGCGGGTGTAAACTTCTTTTCTTCCCCTTTAGCTTCTTGTTCGGTGATACCAGTTATCCAAAAGTCACTGTAATTTGTACATTGAAGCACAAATGTCCCTCCCTCAGGAGATATATGGAAATATCCATCGCTTGATTTTTTTACTTCGGTTTTCCACTTCATTGGATCTACCTTTCCATCATCATCACTGCAAGATGATATGAAAAGCGGAAGAACCATTAAAATGAGTAATAATAACTTCTTTTTCATTGACCTTTTATTTTTGTTTATCTATTCTATAAATACAAAAGTATACAGAATATTGCATCAACAAGGATGTTTTTTTGTGATTGTAGAGACATTTTCCCACAATGACTTGAATGGCAATACAGACAAGCTTCTTTATATTTGTCTGGTATTTGAGCTTTCATTTCCTCATTTTGGGAACAATTGTTGTTTCTGTTGAGTAAAATAAAGTTGATATTCAGTATAATAGCTAAATCTTTATTCAATTCTACCAAGATTGCACA
>CAVKXW010000240.1:0-4330 GCA_963660215.1 Bacteroidaceae bacterium
ACACCTACCGCCACTGGCTCGAAAACATCAAGGACTGGTGCATCAGCCGCCAGCTCTGGTGGGGTCATCGCATCCCTGCCTACTACTTCGACAACAATGGCAAGAATGATTTCGTAGTAGCCGAAACCGCCGAGGAGGCTCTGAAGCTCGCCCAGGCTAAGAAAGCCGACATCAAGGCAGAAGACCTGGAGCAAGAGAGCGACTGCCTCGACACTTGGTTCTCTTCATGGTTGTGGCCTATCTCTTTGTTCGACGGCATCGAGCATCCTGACAACGAGGAGATCAACTACTATTATCCAACAAGCGACCTCGTAACAGGTCCAGACATCATCTTCTTCTGGGTGGCGCGTATGATTATGGCTGGCTATGAGTATCGTGGCAAGATGCCATTCAAGCACGTATATTTCACAGGTATCGTTCGCGACAAGCTCGGCAGAAAGATGAGCAAGAGCCTCGGTAACTCACCAGACCCTATCGACTTGATAGACAAGTTTGGCGCCGACGGCGTGCGCATGGGTATGATGCTCTCAGCCCCAGCAGGCAACGACATCCTCTTCGACGAGAGCCTTTGCGAGCAGGGACGCAACTTCAACAACAAGATTTGGAACGCCTTCCGCCTCGTGAAGGGTTGGGAGACCGCCGACATCGAGCAGCCTAAGAGCGCAGAGATTGCAGTAAAATGGTTCGACGCCAAGCTGAAGGAGGTGAACGCCGAGATGGAGAAGCAGTTCAAGGAGTATCGTATCTCCGAGGCACTGATGACCGTCTACAAGTTATTCTGGGATGAGTTCTCGTCTTGGTACCTGGAGATGGTGAAGCCAGCCTACGGTCAGCCTATCGACCAGAAGAGCTACGACGCTACATTGAAGTTCTTCGATGCCCTCTTGAAGATGTTGCACCCATTCATGCCATTCATCACCGAGGAGTTGTGGCAGCACATCTACGACCGCAAGGATGGCGAGAGCATCATGCGTGAGAAGTTGGAGATTCCTGCCCCTACAGCCGAGGAGCAAAAGCTGGCAGCCGACATCGAAAATGTGAAGCAGATTATCGCTGGCGTGCGTACCGTTCGCAACCAGAAGAACATCGCCCAGAAGGAGCAGTTGACCCTCCAGGTGGTTGGCAAGAACGACTTCGAGGCATACAACGATGTAACCCTCAAGATGGGCAACCTCGACAAGATTGAGGTCATCGCCGAGAAGAGCGCAGACGCTTCCAGCTTCATGGTGGGCACCGACGAGTTTGCCGTACCTCTTGGCGACCTCATCGACGTGGCAGCCGAAATCGAGAAGGCAGAGGCTCAGCTCAAGCACCTCGAAGGTTTCCTCGCAGGCGTACGTAAGAAGCTCGGCAACGAGAACTTCGTGGCTCACGCCCCTGAGAAGGTAGTAGCCCTCGAACGCAAGAAGGAAAGCGACTCCGTAGAGAAGATCGCAGCCCTCAAGGCAACCATCGAGGAACTTCGCAAGAAATAACAGATATTTTCAATGTTAAATGTTGAATGTTAAGTGTTAAATGAAGCTTTTGCTCTTACAGTTTGCAATAAACTATTCGATAAGGCGAAGCCCTCAACTTAACATTTAACATTTAACATTTAACATTTAAATTTTATGACAAGAAAACTTTTCACCCTTTTATTAATAGGTATACTGGCAATTTGCAGCTTGGGCAGTTGCAGCGACGAGGCCGTGGATGTAGACAGTGTCAACAAACAGACCATCCTGGTGTTCTTCCCATGGACGGGCGGCACCAACTCCACGGGTCTGCTAGACGACCTCAACAACAACGTAGACAGCATCTGCCAAGGCATCATCGCCAAGAAAGGGCTCACCAACAGCCGTGTATTGCTATTCATGAGCAAGAGCAGCAACGAGAGCACCCTCAGCGAACTGAAATACGACGAAGCGACCAATGAGGTAAACCAGACCTTGCTCAAAACCTACGAGGGGCACACCTACAACTCTGCCGAAGGCTTCGCCGACATCCTCAACGAGGTGAAACGCCAGGCCGAGGCTCTCAACTACGCCCTCATCGTCGGCGGTCATGGATGCGGCTGGACTTATGCTACAGACTGGGTAAACTATCCTTATCTAGCCCGACCTAGCATGGGCGGCAATACGCCATCCACCAGCCAGGGAAAAACAAATGCAGGCGATAACTTCAGCGGCATACAGTTTGGCGACAACCCCAACAAGCCCCTTACCCGATTCTTCGGAAGCGTAAGCCTAAACGACTGCGCCATCGACCTCTCCACCCTCGCCGAAGGCATCAAGCAGAGCGGCATCAAGATGCAGTACATCCTCTTCGACGCTTGCTACATGGGCAATGTCGAGACAGCCTACGAACTGAAGGACGTCACCAATTTCCTCATTGCATCGAGTAGCGAGATTATGTCTTACGGATTGCCATACAAGTCGATATGGAGCTATCTCAACTCCACGGCCCCAAGCTATTCGAGCATCGTGTCTACGTCGGTGAGCTTCTACCAGGGCACATCCGTACCCTATCTGAACCTGGCAGCCATCGACTGCCGAGAGCTAGACAATCTCGCCAGCGTGATGAAGGACATCAACAGCAAGTATACGCTCGACCCAGCCGTCGAACTCGACAGCATACAGCCACTCGACGGCTTCTCACCCAACCTGTTCTACGACCTAGCCACCTACGTGGACAGTCTGCACCCGAGCGGCTACCTGAAGGAACAGTTCACCTCGCAGCTCAAGAAGACCATCAAGGCAGCGCAGAGCACCGACAAGGTGTATACCGCATTGAGCAGCGCAGGCAAGGAGATAGCTATCAAGAACTACAGCGGGCTCTCCATCTCCGACCCTAGCCAGCACAGCGTTGCCACCAAGGGCAGGGAGAAGACAGGATGGTGGAAAGCAACCCATTAGAAGTTAGAAGTTATTAAAAGAATACGACATGGAATATTTTATCATAGACAACAATGGGCAGCAAGCAGGACCTTTCAGCCTCGACCAGCTCGCCCAGAAAGCCATCACCCCAGAAACGCTCGTTTGGGCACAGGGCATGGAAGACTGGACACCAGCCTGGAAAATAGCAGAGCTAAAAACGGTTCTCGAAGCCGCCGAAGCCATCAAGGCTAACGCAGAGCAAAAACAGGCGCAAGATTTCCAACAAGCTCAACAGGCGCAAGATTTCCAGCAAGCCCAACAGGCAGCCTACCAGCAAGGATTCCAACACGGGGCAGCCATGAACCAGCAGCAAGCTGAGCAACCCAAGAAGAAATCAAGCAAAAACTTATGGAAGATTATCCTCGGGCTCATCCTATTCATCGTCTTGATTTTCGCCTTCACCAACCCGAGCGAGGATGCCCACAAAGAGAAAGTTCGCATCGAGGTAGGCAAAGCCATCGAAAAGGCCACAGCCACCACCGACAACAACTTCTTCTCACAAGCAATGCGCTCCGTAGCCAAGATGATGGCAGGCAACTTCATGGACGAAGCCATGGACCAACTCTTCGAATACCACAACTACATAGTGTGCTCAAAGGGAGCGGTAAACTTCGACGGCAAGCAACATACCATCAGCTTTGGCATCTTGGGCAAGGTATACACCATGAACGCCGATGACATGATAAAGGCTCTCGAGGCGGGCGGCAATCTACAGATAGAGGAATCGAGCTCCTCATCCACCGACGACAATGCCAGCGTAGACGAGAGCCCTGGCTCCGACAACTCGGATGATGCCAGCTCCAGCATCCAGCAGAAACTGCAAGACAAGGCCAACGAGGCGATAGACAAGGCTGCCGACAAGGTGAGCAAAAAGGTGGAAGACAAAATCAACCAAAAGCTCAACGAGGCAACCGACTCATCAACAGTAGAAAAAATCATCGACAAGATACTAGACTTGCTATAACAAAGCAAAAATCGACACAACGACAGAGTGGCGGCTTGACACACATCAAGCCGCCACTTGCGTTTCCTTGATATGTATCAAAAAACATAACAAATTCATCATTTTGTCATGTCATTGTGACCGAAAATCAAAAAATAGGCATTAACTTTGCACTCGAAAACAATGAGATTGTAAAAGGATAAGTAAAAACAGGAGACTCACACAGAGACTCCACTAATGTAAAGAAAGGAACAAATTATGATGACAACAGTAATGATTCTCGCAGTAGTGGCTGTCATGATAGCCAAGGCTGTAAACGTGAACAACAACATGGAAATGGGCAAGTAAAGAAAGCTGCCCCAGTATTAATTTTTAAAGTAAAAAGAAAGGATAACAATTATGAAAACTATGATCGAAAACATCAAGAACGCACTCAAAGCTTTTGCTCTAAACTATATGAACGCCATGGAAT
>CAVKXW010000241.1:0-4315 GCA_963660215.1 Bacteroidaceae bacterium
TTTATACGCTCGATGCTGTCGATGCCGATGATGTACTGGCGGTTGGCACGGAAGAACTTTGCAGGGTCGAGCTGGGCTTCTATGTCATTGAGAGAATAGCTGAGAGCCATCGACCTGCCATTATGGAGGAAAGCTCTAGTAATGCCATTCTCTGTAGATACGTGATTGATGTCCTGCACGTTGAGCACGGTATAGCCATCGTTGTTTTGCACGAGGAAATGCTCACGATAATCTTGCTTCTTGGGATGCAAGCCGAGAGACTTCAAGAGGCTCGCATAGTCCATCGACATACCTTGCAGGATTGGCGAATTCAGAGCGTCATCCCCATTGGTATTCTGACCATTGCCGTTCTCTACCCCAACATTTGAATGACTACCATTCTTTACCTCTTCATTTCGCTTGATTCCCTCCAATAACAGTTTTGCTTTCTCCACAGCCTCAGCCAAGTCGCTTGGCACTATCGGCTTTAAGAGATAAGCGATGCCGTTGCTTCGAAAGGCATCAAGGGCATACTCGTTGTAAGCGGTGGTGAAAATGACGGGAACTTTGGGCATGGCTTGCAGGAAGGCATCGAATACCTCGCCGTCTTCCAGGCGGATGTCGGCAAAGATGATGTCGTAGCCCTTGCTAGTTTCTCTCAAAGCCTCAGCCGCCTCGCTCACGCTCGTTATAGGACCACTTATCTCGAAGGTCTCGTCTATCTGCAAGAGCAACCGTCTCAGTCGCATGAAACTGCGCTCTTCGTCTTCTATTATCAGGATTTTCATATTGATTTCTATTTTTATTTAAGTTTAGAAAGCTACCTTACACCCTGTAAAGGTAAAAAGCTTTCAGCCCGTATTTCACTCAACTTCCGAAAGTAGAGTTTCTACTTCTTGATGATTGGAATCTTCACTTCAAACTCTTTCTCTGTCTCGTTCACCACAGGATGCAAGCCGAGCAAGCTGTATCGCTCATCGAGGTTCTTCAGTCCGAGCTTGGTGGTGGAAGGCAACGTGCCCTTCAGCGGAATGCGATGGTTCTTCACCACGATGTAGTCGTCCTCTCGGTAGATGAAGATGTGGAGGGGCTGGCGAACGGAATGTGCATTATGCTTCACCGCATTCTCCACGAGTATCTGTATCGCCATCGGGAGGATGAGATTGCCGTCGTGCTGCAATTCTTCCTCTATTTGGAATACGAAATGGCGAGGATGTCGGATGTCGAGCAGGTCGCAGTACTCTCGGATGAATCGGATTTCCTCGGCGATGGCGACGGTCTCCTTGTTGAGTTGGTTCACGATATAGCGGTAGATGGTGGAGAACTTCAGTGTGAAGGTCTCGGCAAGCTCAGGGTCTTCGCTGATGAGTTCGGTGAGCGTGCTGAGGCTGTTGAACACGAAATGTGGGTCGAGTTGGAGCTTCAAGAGTTCCTTCTGCATCTCCACGTTGCAATGGCTCTGTCGGATGATGACTCGGCTGTAGTAGAGGCAGAGATAGACGATGGTGAGCAAAGTGGCGATGGTGGTGAACACATAGAGACGGTCCCAGAAGATGTCGTCGCCTCCCTGATAGACAGCGTTCATCATGCTCTCGAAGCCGATGGCGATGAGCACGTTGGTGACGAGCATCGCCCCACTATGCAGGAAGAACTGGGTATAGGATGGTTGCATTCCGCTTTGTCCTTCGTTCTCTCTCAGCCACCTGTGCGACGATCGTTTGCAGCGCAAGGGACGGTCGAGCAAAAGCTTGCGGATGAGATTGGAGACGGAGAGCGACACCAGCACGAATAGGGCGCAGTACAGGAAATCCGCCACGTAGTCGATAAAATGATACTGGCACTGCTCCATTTCCTCGCTGTCGGCGGTGAGCCACCACAGCGAGAAATCAAGTACGAAAGCCGTGAGGGAAATGATTCCCCAGTCCTTCAAGAAATGCTTTATTTTATCCATTGTCGTATGATTTTCTTTCTCTGTGTGGTGATAAAAGGACTAAGAAATGTTAATATTTAAAGCAAGACTTGCTTATGTTCTGTGATTCAACTACTTTTGCAGTAAAAAATCAAAATATGCTGCTCAAAGATTTCTTTACTCGTTTTCCAGATGAGGATAGTTGTATATCTTATTTCAAGGACATCCGTATGTCCATAGGCATCATATGTTCTAAATGTGGTAACACTGAGCACACTTGGCTAAATGGCCGTAAATGCTTTCAATGCAAGAAATGTGGGTGTAGGACTTCCTTGACTAGTGGGACTGTTATGGATCACAGCCGATTATCTATGTATGATTGGTTCTTTACAGCACATCTTATGACATCTATCAAGCAAGTTCTTTCCGCAAAAGAGATGCAACACCAATTAAACATGAAGAGCTATCCTCCTGTATGGCTCATGATGATGAAGTATCGAGACATCATGGGAAAAAGAGACGCAACATACAAACTGTCCAAACAGCTAGAGATGGATGTTGCTTACTTCCCGACTTCAAAACTTGTACAGACAGATGAGGGCAAAACTATAGTTTTACAAAAAACTACAGTTCTTGTCATGGCAGAGAGCAAACCTGTAGACGAAGTGTTATCTGCATATATGTCAAATGTCACTGATAATGAATCTATTAACAAAGCGTCAAAGTTGTTGAAGAAAGCTCAGCATCAATCAGTAAAGAAAGTAGTGCATTATATAAAAATGTTTGCTGTTCCAAACCAACAATTCCAAACGGTAAAACCTTATATACAAAGTATGGTTGATAAAGAATCGAAGGCTATAACCGATGGTGGAAAGGGCTTTCTTAGGCTGAAAGAACTCCTCAAAGAACATGATATACATGAAGAAACTATAGAAGGTGTAGAAGCTACAGTCACGAATCTGTTACCTTGGGTGCATATAGTTACTGGAGAGTGTAGAAGTGGTATAGAAGCAATCCATAGAAATATAGACGAGCGATTTCTTCAGTTTTACCTCAATGAATACTGCTGGAAGTTCAATCGTCGATATTTCCGTGATAGTAATGAACCGAGATATGATTTGTTTGACCATCTGATAAAGATTGCTGCAACATATACTTCTGATATAAAGTGGAGGGACTATGAAGATGCAATCAATGGTGTTAACATTTCTTAGTCCTTTTATCACCACACAGAGAGTAAGCGCATCAAGTCATCGAGTGATTTTTTACCATTTGTGAGATGGCGAATCTCGATATCGAAGAGCAATCCTAAGATGGGACCTTTATCATAATAGGAGATACGTACATCACGGCCATTGGCTGCTCTATTGAAGAAGTTAAGCCAAATGTCGTAGCTACTTTGGCGCAGACTCATGTGGCGGTGGCCTTCGCGACTTTCTATGGTTTTGATAAATTGTGACAGGTCGTTCAGTAAATAATTGCTGTCAATAATGCCTGCTGTAAGCATCAGCCTCGTTTCGTAATAAACGGTAAATCCTTCGCTAACCCATAACAAAGGGGTGAAAACCTCATGGTCATAATCGAAAGGGCCTAGCTCTATTGGTCGAATGGACTTGACATTGTAGAGGTGAAAGTATTCATGAGTAGTAAAGCCCATATAACCTTTGTAGGCGTTCTCATCCTTGAAGTGGAATGTACCATCAGTATAGCAAGCTTGTGAGTTATGATGCTCCAATCCACCTTGTCCTTTCCCTAGATGAATCAAACAGTAGTTGTCGTAAGGTACGTCTTTCATGAGTTGGGTGGTGGCTGTTATCATTTTCTTGAAGTCTTCTTCAAATGAAGTTTGTTCGAATCCATCTGGTGTTTCTAATGCAAATTCATAATCATGTCCTTCATGTTTGAAATGCTTGACGAAATGATTTCCAAGCAATACTGGTGAGTCGTAGAGTACATCTGCATCTGAAGCTACAAATGTGTTGTCATTAAGGTGTTTCAGTCCTGTCGATATGTTTTTCCAATTGTTAGGAAGTTGGTATGTTACTTCTATAGGACTATCCTTTTCACCATCAACATACATGAAAACTCCATTAGGAGCAATGAATGCCATTTGGTCTTCAACACGGCATTCGGCAACAGACCTTTCGTTGGCAAAAATGCGGTAGTTCACGACTATTTGTCGCCCTTGTGGGTATATAATCCAAGCGTTTTTACCTTCTTTTTTCCAATTTAAGTTTTGGTTGTTAGAATTTTTGGCAGAGAAATCAGTGAGATACTTTGGGAAATCTACGATAAGATAATATCCCGGTGCCCATACAGGCATTTTCAAGGTGAAAGGGCGTTGATTTTCTGTTTCGTTTGCTTGGGTATCCTCGCACAGAACTGTAACATTGAGATAATGTCCTACAGTATCGGGCGTTACAGTGT
>CAVKXW010000242.1:0-4232 GCA_963660215.1 Bacteroidaceae bacterium
GGCAAAGGTTGAGTAGCAAGGAAGCAGAAGCAAAGAAGGACAGTTGGTTTAAGGAAAACATAGGTAAGGTACCGTGTTTCTATACGTCACCTACAAACAGAGAGTATGTTGCATTAGATGCCGTGATGTCAATGCCATTGCTTATGGATTCTCGGCTGTTTGACATGCTTTGCAATAGAATTATGGAATCGAATTTAGGCTATCTAGGCAACAGTGAAGGATGGGTAAACATAAAATTGGAAAGACAATGAATACACATGCTTACATAAAATATGCAGTCGGGCTTCTAATGGAAGAGTATGGCTTTGAAAACGAGCGGTCAATTTCTTTTTCTGAGATAAAGGATGAACTGGCTAAGGGGATGAATGCATTTAGCGTGAAACCAATTGAAGATTATGCAGGAAAAACGATGGTGACATTCGGATTTACTTCTGACAAGAACAATGCAAAGTCGTATGTATTCTTGTCACCGAACTGCATAACATCCGAAATGAAGGCCAGCAATCTTTATTCATCAGTGAAAAAAATATGCGAAGAAAATGATATTGATTTATCAAAGCCATACAAGGTTTCGCAATCGGATATGCCAACAGCAGGAGAATTCAATGCTTTCTCGGATAAAGGAAACATAGGACGTGGCAAGGCTTCATCTACAGTTTTGCATCAATGTCTTGCCCTTATTACTTCAACGACACCTTTGAAACCATGTTTGCAATATCGTTCGGTAGCAGGAAAAGTGATGACCGACAATATTTGCCTTATACCAGATGTTGAATTGTCTGATTTGGTGAATTTCATAAAACTGTTCAAGAGAATAAGAATTCAGAAGTTGGTTTCTTCCTTGATGACAGGCAAAGTGAAAGCGGTTGAGGGTAAGGTTGTGAAGTATGAGCCTAAACGCCCTAACATCTTCAATGGCAACTTTCCGAATGCTCCTCGTAGTAGTGCATTGGGAATAATAGCGTTGCTTGGTGCCATAGGGGAAATGACAAAGGAAGAGGATACATCAGTATTGGCGCATAAAGTGCTTGAAAGCTTGAAGAATGCAAACTTCTATATGTTTAAGTATGGAGATGCAAAAGTGTTCTCATACAATAATTATGTGATAGACATAGCAGCCAAAGGAAAGTTAAGACAAATTGTTGACAGCATGTATTATGTAGTTTTGCATAACCAAGGCAAGAGAGCAGCGGGCAACTCGTTTGATTATCAAAAGTTCGACTTGTTTGCAAGTCGTTTCATGCAGATGTTCAATCGTCCGGCATTTAAGGATTTTCTGTCATTTAGAGCAGAATATCCAAGTGAAATAGAATTATTATTTAGCGTATATTTTAACAGTATGGAAAAGATAAATGAAGACATTGTAAGGTCGGCCAAGGAATTAGGTCGGTGGCTTAACAAGGTAGCTTATTTCTCGGCAAAGGATATTGCCGACAGTAACAACTGGGAGGATATAAGAAAAGCGAAAGCCAAAGTATTGGTAGAACTAGAAAGCTCTATTTTCTCGGCAAAATCGGGTGATGCCCTTATTGCGCATACAATAGCAAGAGCCGGTCGACTTTCTGGCTTGGATGCCCCTGAAGAAGCAACACTGTTTCTGGAAAAAGCGGCGAGTGGACTACTTCCTTTGGAACAGGCAAAGAATCTTCTGATTGCTTTCTCAAGACTGCGTTTCAATAAGGAGGCTGATAATGTTGCGTCAACAGACAAGTTACAGGAAGATGTGGAACAAGAGCTTACAGAAGATTTGAGTGACATATAAAATAATAACAAGACATAAGATTTATTGCTATGGAAATAAAAGGAATTTTGGTTTCAGTATTGGCTCCTTTTGAGGACCATATCGCCAATGGTGGCGAGAAACTCTTAGGTAACGCTTCTTCCATAAAGAGGCGTCCAGACGGTAGAGTATATGTGTCTGGCCAGATGCAGCGTCATGTGCTGTTTTCTGCCATTGACCGCTTGAATATGGCAGACAAAGACAGAGGTAACACCTTTGTGTCGAATGGTGATGGCATTACAGATCAGATAGAGAATGATTTGCGTGCTGATATGGGTGGTTTCATGCATCCGTCAAAAGGCGATTACTCAGGTCGTAGAACTGCTCCTTTATCTGTCACGCCAGCTGTGGCTATGAAAGAAAGTGAAGTGGGACGTGACCTGCTCATGCGTCTTAAAGTGAATTCAGATGGCGCAAATTCTAACGAACAGGCAATAGCCACAAGGGAATTCAGCCAGTACGACCTTATGCGTATGAATTTCTTTCTTGACATAACGGAGCTAAGCATATCAAAGGCATACGAGTATGAGGATAGCTTTAACGTGCGCACTCTGTTCTACAAGCATGCCAAAGAGGCAGAAAGAAAAAGAAGAGCTTTATTGTTCTTGAACGCTACAAGGTTGATGAATGACTATGCCAACCAAGCACGTAATGCTGTGTGCGGTGAGCCTCAACAGGTTCTCATTGTCTTAGACAATACATTGAGTCGTAAGGCAGCACGCTATTTTGAGGCAGGAGAAACAGAACGTGAAAACATTCTGCATGAGTTGGATGCAAGAGCTGCTGCTTATTTTATAGGTGACGATCGGACGGAGAACAGCGTATTGAAGGCTTACAATGATGCTTTGGCATTTATAGAGCAAAACAGCCTATACACTTGCGACAAGGATGATCGTGATGTCAGGAGTTTCGCCGATGTATATGTGAAAGGCAATGGTGATGCTGCAAAAGTAAAAGCCAAGAAAGCTGCCAAACAAGATGAAAAGAAGAAGTCACCTTCTTTATTTGGAGACTAAATCATAGAATCGGTTATGCTTCAAAGAATGGACACCATATTAGCAAAGCCTTCAGGCACTACATTGGCTGAACATGAAGCCGGTGTCGTGGCTGAAGCTATGGATATATGCCGGAATCTTCCTGCCAGTCTGGACTATTACTCCAAGCTGACAGGCAAGGATTTGGCAAAGCGCCTTAGTGTGTCTGCATCTTTGCATGATGAGGGCAAACGGTTGTCGGCATGCTGGCAGGAGGCTTGTAGAAAAGACTATCGCAATTATTTATTGTGGAAAGAGGAGAATCCATCGGGAACATTTAACGAATATAGCCATGACAAGCCAGGCGAAGCTGGTGCTAATTTGCGTAAGACTGGCGTGAGACATGAGATGTACTCACTAAAGCCAGCATTAGACAAACGGTTGCCTTTGCCTTTGCTTGGGGCAATAGCGGCACATCACTCAAAGTTGGGATATGGCTTTGAAGAGAAATGGCAAACAGACAAGCTTTTTGCTGAATGTTGGAAACGTTTTGTTCGTACTTCTAATGATATTGTTGAAGAGGGAAGCCTTCAAACCGTCTGCAACAAAAGTTGTGAGTATGGAGCAGTGAGGGGATTGCTCCAATTTGCCGACCACCGTGCTAGTGCAAGGGAAGAAAATGAATACGTTGCCGATATAACAACGTTTTCTTATCAATTTCCTTTTGCAAAGAAACGTGGCATACAACAGTTGATAGAACAAAATTGGGACAATGACATTCTGCTTGTGCGTGCGCCAACTGGAGCGGGCAAGACAGACGCATCGTTACTTTGGGCTTCACATCAAATTTCTGCCCATAAGGCAGACCGCCTTGTGATAGCCATGCCTACTCGTTTTACGGCAAATGCGCTTGCTGTGAATGTGACAGAAACGTTGTCTTCAACTGGCATTTACCATTCAAGTGCATGGTTCTCAAAAAAGAAGAACATTGATAATGGCGATGTCTCACGGTCGGAAGCGTTGTCTCAACATAAAATGGCGAGATTGTTGGCAACCCCAGTAACCGTTTGCACGATAGACCACTTGTTGATGTCGCTCACACTGACACGTGAAGACCATCATCTTATTGATTTCAATCTGGCGAATGCATGTGTTGTTATACATGAGGCTGACTTTTACAATGAATTCACGCTAGCCAACATAATGATTCTTTTGGAAATCTTGCGGATGTGGAAGGTTCCTGTACTTATAATGAGCGCATCGCTGCCAGAATCGTCTTTGCCTATGTATCGTCGTATAGGATACAATGTAAAAAAGATATTAGAGGATGAAAGCAATATCGACAATAAGAGAGACCGGTTTGAGGTATGTGAGATTGCAGTTTATGAGTCTGTTGATGAACTAGACTATCTTGTTGATGCTTGTATTGATAAAGGCAATGGCATTATCTATCTAAATACCGTGGATAAGGCTATGTC
>CAVKXW010000243.1:0-4219 GCA_963660215.1 Bacteroidaceae bacterium
CATGGAAAGCCATCGCCTCTCCCATGATGGCGGAATACATAAAATATTTATACAAGACCGCCAGAAAGTTCTGGGCAAGCGTGGGTGTGGTGACACAGGAGATACAGGACATCATCGGTAGCGAGATTGTGAAGGAAGCCATCATCAATAACTCGGATGTGGTGATGCTGCTCGACCAAAGCAAGTTCAAGGAACGTTTTGATACCATCAAGGCGATACTCGGTTTGACCGATGTGGACTGCAAGAAAATCTTCACTATCAACCGCTTGGAGAACAAGGAAGGACGCAGTTTCTTCCGTGAAGTCTTCATCAGACGAGGACAGACCAGCAATGTGTATGGCGTGGAGGAACCGCATGAGTGCTATATGACCTACACCACGGAACGAGCGGAGAAGGAAGCGTTGAAGCTATACAAGCGAGCGTTGAAATGCAATCATCAACAAGCCATCGAAGCCTATTGCAGGGATTGGGATGCAAGTGGCATAGGCAAGAGTTTGGCTTTCGCCCAAAAGGTTAATCAAGCAGGGTATGTTTTGGGGAAACATTATATTTCTCCAAGCCCCCTAAATATTTCCAACGCCCCATCCCTCCGCCATAAGGATTTTCGAAAATCACCCCGTCCCTCTTTACCCTTAAAGAGGGCTCCACCTCTATCCCCAAGCCCCTTTCCCCTCAGGGGACAGGGGATGTAGCTGGCGACGCTATAGCTCTGCCAGAGTTTTTGTATCGTCAGCGGAGCCTTTGCCCACAAGGGGCTGCCGATGATTTCCTACGCAATAGAATTGCGATTGTTTGTCGGCTGGCGCATCATGGGCCTCGTCAGATTGTTTGTGCGGTATAAACCGCCTTGCTGCAATGACAAAAACATGTTAGTTAAAACATAACAAGAATTTTAAAAGGAAAAAGAAATGAAACGACTTCTATCCATCATAATGCTGATAGTCTGTGCGTTGGCAAAGGCTGACGCACAGTACTACAGTGTAAACTATGACAAGCAGACGGTGGCTGCTATGGCTGCTGCCTACGGAACGGAAGCCGTGGCAGAGGTTTATTACAACGAGCAGGTACAGAACATCTTGAAACACTACAATGCTGCGGAAGTGGCGAGTGCAGGAATCTTCGCATCCAAGTTCTTGGAGCGCAAGGCGATGACGGAACTTGGCATTTGGAACAGCAACACGGAGAACTACTATTACCGCCGTATCTACAACATGGTGTCGGGCAAAATTATGCCGAAGATATGGACGGTGGCAGGAATGATGTTGAGAAGTCCGCAGACCGCCTTGTATTGGGGAAGTTATCTCGTGAAAATATGCGATGACACCAAGAACCTGTGTATGCAGTTTGAGAGTGTTGTGACCAACAGCACCCTCACCTTCTCGGACATTGCCTTTCTGCAAATCAACCAAGAGATAGCTGCCGTCTTGAAACTCTCGGAGATTGGCAATGTGGACTGGAAGAAAATGTTGGATGATTTATCGAAGATGCCAGGCAACTTCACGGTAGATAATCTGAAAGCAGACATCGACAATCTGTATAAGACAGGAGCCAATCTTGCAGGAGCAGGTATGAACAACATCGGCAATGCCCTGTTGCAGAGCAGCCAGTTCAACGACCTATTCCAAGGCAAGCTCGGTGCTGCCATTGACATTGTGGACAACTATTCCTCGCTGTTCAAGAGTCTCGACAAGAGCGTGGGCAACACGCTGTTGGGCATGATTGGAGGCAAGGACAACGTGGCAGGACTCTTTTCTCTTGCCAACTACAACCTGACCTCGTGGATGACCGACTATCTGGATGAGACGGCAGGAAACTATTATACCCAGAGATGGTATATCGCCAGAAGAGACCAAGGGCAAGAAAAATTGTGCGACTATGTGCCGCCCACCGATGACAACAGCATCCTGAAAGGCGACCACTGGTACAGAATCAACACCACGGATGCCAACTTCTATCCCAACAGCAGCCAGAAGGAAGCCATTCTGCAAAACTCGGAGAACCATGCAGGATGGTCGAGGGCAAGGGTGCAACAACTCAACAATCAGAATGACGGTTTTACTTATAGCATCAGCTATTGGTTGAACAGCTACATCATCAGTAGCAAGAAGAAAGGACAGAAGCAGAAGGCATACGCCTACGAGATACAGGTGTATAAGAGTTGGAACAGGACTGAAGAAGTATATGAGGCTGTATTCGACTCCTATTCTATGGACTTGAACACCTTCAAGGCGCAACTGCAAGCCCGACTGAGCGAATGGAATGACAACGAGGAAGGCTATACCTACTATATAGGCAGTGACGCACGCAACTATTATCAGGCTACCGATGCCGCCAAGCTGAAGGGATGCGAGAGCGTGACCATCAGTGTGACATGCAGTGACGGAGTGCAGTTGGGGCAAGGCACCACCCAATACAAGTGCAAGAGTTGTGGCGGTTCGCTGAATGACCACAGCAAGAAATGCGCCATGACAACCTCGGTAACAGAGAACAACCTCGACCTCTCGGACTTGTATAAGCAAGAGCAGGAAGCCAATGCCAAGGTAGCCTCCCTGCAATCACAAATCAGTCAGTTGGAGGCGGAGAACAAGACATTGGTGAAGCAAATCGCCAATGCAAGCGTGGAAGATGCAGCCAAGTATCGGGAGCAATACAACAAGAACAAGGCGACCATCGACCAACTGAATAAGGAACTTGCCACATGGCAACAGAAGCAAAGGGAAATAGAGGAAGCCAAGGCAGAGGCAGGAAAGGACAATGATGTGGCAACGGATGATTACTATCGCATACCTGCCATCATGAACGACTGCAAGAGTGCCTATAACCTGACTTGGCAAGAAGAAGGAACATGGAGCGGCTACACCTACATCCGAAAAGCCACCATGCCCAACATTAACGGCATCATAACCTTCAAGGCAACATTGAAGATTGCCCGAAAGCCGAAATACTTCCTTGGTATCAAGATACACAGAGCCATTCTGCAAATCAGTTGGGAACTGACATCGGAATACACCAACACATCGGTTGTGGATGTGATAACGCTTGATGCAAGCAAGACGGAGCAGGAGAAGGCGGACGAGGTGAACAAGCGCATCTCGGAAATCGCACAGGAATATCCGTCGTGCAAGATAACCACCGAATATGCCAAGAGCGCACCTGCCGATGACAACAATACAGACGACACCTATCACCTGCTATGGTCAAGTGACAGACTGGAGATAGCCAGAGAGGTGGACAGCAGAATCACCAAGATATACGCTGACCTGGTATCACTAGAAAAAATGATGCACTACAAGCGCAACATCATCGACGTGCTGATGGACATTGCCCCACATATCAATGCCGACGAAGGCAGACGGCTGACACTGGTGGAGAAATGCAAGAAGCGTTGGCTAAGGAAAGCTGCCGACACCAAACACTCGGATGATTATCACGGCAAATTCGATGATGATGAAGATGATAACGTCCCCGACAAATAGAATATGTCGAGTTTAGGGAAGAGAAGAAAAACACTAACATGTTAGTGTGAAAGTTTGGTGGAGAAAAGAAGAAACTGAGGTAAGACTATGAATATGAAAGATAGAAACGAATACAAGGCTGATGCAGCGGAGAGGGTTGCAGGGTCAGTGAGCAAGAAACGAAGAATGAGCATGGTGAGGACATTGCTGATAGCCGTTATGCTACTCGCCCTCCCCTCTAAAACATTCGCCCAATGGGGATTTGACGTGAGCAGTGTGGAAGCCTACATCAATGACCACAAGAAACAGCGAAGCCTGTTGCTTGCCAGAAGCACCTTGGAATACAGCAACAAACTGTTGCACAATTACAGCAAAGACGAGACCAAGGCATACAAGGAACTGAACATTGACCTTGACAAATACACAAGGGCGTTTGATGTGATAGATGTGTTGTATCAGAGTTTACGAACCAGTCTGAACGTGTACTCTACCTATGAGAGTGTGAGCGACAGAATATCGGACTACAAGAAACTGCTTGATGACTACAACGAGAAAGTCATCAAGCAAAAACGTTTCTCTGTTGCCGACACCATACTGATAGGCATCAACCGACGAGCCATTGAGAACATTGTCAAGGAAGGTGAATACCTATACAAGAGCGTGAGCGACTTGGTGCTGTATGCCACAGGAGCGGCGGCGTGTTCCACGGCAGACCTGCTTGTGGTGTTGGAAAGCATCAACACCTCGCTTGACAACATAGAGAA
>CAVKXW010000244.1:0-4183 GCA_963660215.1 Bacteroidaceae bacterium
GGCTATAGTTAAGTGGACAGAACAAGCCGTGAGAGAGAATGGATGGAGCTTATGTGATGAAGATGGAGTGGCTTGGTTTATAGGACTTTATTGTAAGTCATATATAGCTTCAATGTCATTTGCTGATACTAATTATAGTACATTGTTTAAAGAGTGCTTTATTAAATATTTTGAGGATAAGTAAATATGTTGAATAAATTGAATATTGAATCTGTAAAAAGTAAGGTCTCTAGTCAGTTAATGTCATATATGCCTTATATGATAAGATATAAGTCTAGTATTCAAAGCGAAATACTTCCTTTGTTGACATATTCGGAGACCTGTGATATTAGAGATTGCCGATTTAACCCAGAAGTAGTAAGAAAGTTAGTCTTATTAGGGAAAAGACATTATGCAAGTTCGGATAAGACGGATGAGACAATTTATTGTATATGTATGGCAATAGGTACAATCATTAAAGAATATGATTGGGGCGTCTATTATATACAATCAGCAGGTATGTGTGAAATAGCAGCTAAAATAGCAAACTAATCTTTAGAGAGCAACATATTCGTATCATATATGGTATGGATATGTTGCTTTTATGAATGTAAAACATTAATACTTAATGCTTATGTCGAAAATGAAAATTCCTGGAGTTTCATTCTCCTTAAACCGAGCATTCGGTATCACGCAAGCCAAACAGAAGTTTGCTCGTGAAACAGGTATTCCAACCTCTAAGGCAGGATTGGAAAGAAAAGTGGGGAAGATGGTGTTGAATGCCATCTTCGGGAAGAAACGATAATGTCTTTATGATGAAGAAAATGTCTTTATTGATGCTTGCCATCGCTCTATTGGCTTTGGCAAGCTGCAAGTATTCTCCCCAGGTGGAGGAGAGGGTGAGTGATATTGATGGTGTTCTCCAAGACAGCGTTGAGGCTATCTTGGAGAAACGCTTGGTGGAGTATGATGCCATGGATGGAGTGGCTATCGTTATGGAAACGAAATCGGGGAAGATTCGTGCCATGGTGGGATTGGAGGCTAAGGGCGATTCTACTTACGAGAGGGCGGATAGCTTGGCTGGCAGTAAACATAGCTCTGCTTTGATGAGGACGGTCTCGGTGTTGGCGGCTTTGAATACTGGCAAGGTGAATCCTGATGATAAGTTTGATTCGGGTGCTGGTATCTATGCCTTTGGCAATGATACCGTCTTCGACCATAACTGGCGAAAGGGTGGATATGGCGAGCTGACCTTGCGCCAAGCTCTCGCCTATAGCTCGGATATAGGCATCACTCGTGCAGTTGATGAGGCTTTTCCTGATAAGAAGGACTTCTTCGCAAGTGTAAGGAAAATGTCGTTTGGGCAATCTTTGGAAGTGGAAGGCTTGAAAGTGGATTCTAGCTCGCAAGATGCTGATATGCCTTGGTGCTATTATGTGATGGGATACCAAAAGGTTGCTCCGATTCAAATGTTGGTGTTCTATAATGCGATTGCTAATAAGGATAAGATTGCATCACCATCAAGTATCGCTGATATTCGTGGGATGTTGGAAGATGTAGTTAAGAAGGGATTAGGCAAAGGTGCAATGTCTGATAAGGTAGAGGTGGCAGGTATGAATGGCACCATATCTAACGAGGATAGTACCTTGACTGCTGATTTCTGTGGCTACTTCCTTGCCGATAAGCCAAGATATACGATTCTCGTGTCTGTGCATCGCAAGGAACTCCCTGCGGCTGGTGGCAGAATGGCTGGAGCAATATTTAGGGAGATTGCGGAATTTATAGATAAGTGTAAGGATGGGGTGAAATAGTTTCATACATCCTCCCTACCATTTCGTACAAGTAACCCCTTGCCATCATTGCCGTATCAAAATAATCCGTTACCTTTGTACCAGAAATAAAAAAGCAAAGAAGATTATGATGAAGAAAGTATTGAAAGTGTTAGGCTGCTTGTTCCTCTTGGGAATCGTCGTGGCTGGTGGCCTGTGGTGGTATTCACGAACGAGCAATCCTTGGAATGCCAAGTGTATCGGGGATATTTCTGCTCCGTTGGGGTATTCGAGGGTGGAGGCTCCAAAGGGTAGCTATGCGGCATGGCTACGAGAACTCCCCTTGAAGAAGAAAGGGAGCAAGGTGAAGTTGTATACTGGTGGTGATGCTCGCTTTCAGTGGCTATCCACAGGTGTAATAGATTTGCCGATGTTGAGCAATGCCGAACAGTGTGCCGACATGACCATGCGAATCAGAAGTGAATATCTCTTTAGTCAAGGTCGATATTCGGAGATTCGATTTACGGATGTGAATGGCAAGCGATTGCAATATCAGGGCGGTGGATCTCGCAAAGCTTTGGAGAAGTTTCTTCGCAAGGCATACGAGTGTTGCAGTACTTTCTCTGTGAGTAGGGAAACGGAACCTCGTAAGATTAGCGAGGTGCAGCCTGGTGATGTACTTGTTTATCCTGCTCGTAAGTTGGAGGGAATGGGACATGCGCTGATTGTGGTGGATGTGGCTCGAAAGGGAAAGAAGGTGGCAATCATGTGTGTCGAGGGCAATACGCCAGCAAGAGAAGCGCATATCGTTCGCAACTTGAACCCTATAGAGAATCCGTGGTTCTTTTTCGATGGAGACGAGAATACCCTCTGGGTATCAGTCTTCCATTTCGGGAAGAATGAGTTGAGACATTATTAAAATAGAGTGATATGGGATTTTATGTTTGGATGATTTTGCTGTTTTTTTTCATGGTATCTTGGCTTGTTTTAGGAGGAATAGGATTGGTATGGTATGTGATTCAGCGTTGTAGAAAAGATAATGTTGGATGGGCTAACCGATTTCTATATTGGATGACCGTTTCTTTGTTATTATTCAGAGAATGTGGTCATAAGGTAAAAACTGCTATTGTAGTTTTGTTTTCACCAGCAGCGGTCTTCTCTGGATTGTTACTGTTGTCCGTTTGGTTAGTAGAAACTCCATGGAAAATGAAGCTGATGAATGATGTGCCAGTTGTTGGTAAGCAGATAAATAGATGGGTTCTTAGAGAATCAACAGGACTTGATTTCCCTTTGTTTGAAGTAAAGGAGGTTCGATTCCAAGACAACTATCCTGATTATCAAGTTACGGTTAAATTAGTATTGGAAGATTCGCCATCCAAGAAGAATATTATTGACACTATAAAAGAATTGGGAGATATGAAGGTCGGAGGTGAACAGCTTGAATTTTATGAGCACCTTTGGGTAGATGATAAGGGAAATCTCTTTTATAGTTATATGGAAATGTAAGATATGCATTGGATGTTGTTGACATTTTGTTTCGTTACGGCAGTCTTTGCTTGTTGTGAGGCATATAAGAAAATGAGAGTAGCGTTCACGGAAGGCAGGTTGTTTATGCTTCTTGCTATGATGGTGTATGCTTCTGTGTATTTAGTGGGGCTGGTGATAAGTATTTTCGGAGGACATGATAGCTATGCGGAAAGGCAGGCTGTAAGGCAAGCTCTGGATATGGGATATGACTCTTCGGTGATATATGTAGCGGAGGGGGCAGCTGCTTTGTTGGCGGGATTTGTCAATATAGCTATAGGTCTCATAGTCAAGAAAACAGCTCACCCGATAGTTTATAGCATTGCACTGGTAACTGCTATTTTGGCATTTGTTGGCTGTGGCTTATATTTTGTGGATGGAATGTTACCTATAACAGGATTCTTTCTGAGTTGTTGCGGATTGATGGCATATTATGCTGTCATGTTGGGCTTGACTTATAAGGAGTTTTGTGTGTTAGGAAATATCTATTTGCAAGCATTGATTTGTTTGTTCGCATCTTTTGCACCATTGCTATTGTGTGTCAGAAAGCATATTTTTGATAATAGATTTTGGCTTGTTCTTGTCAATTTGCTATGTCATTCAGTGCTGTTTATAGTTGTTGCCATTCATTATTGGATGCCTTTGGAACGAGGCTTTAACTTGTGTTTTAGGGAGTTGAATCAGTTGGCAGTTTGTGCAGGTACAACCTATATAAAGGTGAATATTGTAATCTTTGTGATAGGTTTTCTGGCTGACCTTTTGTGGAATTATTGTATTTGTCGTTTGGTGGAGAAAAAAGTATGAAGAAGAAATACATTGCATTATTGATAATTGTTCTGCTGATAGCTTGCATTCCTTTTATTCCTCCAATATATAAGAGGTACACGAGACCAATGTATAAAAGCTATGTC
>CAVKXW010000245.1:0-4172 GCA_963660215.1 Bacteroidaceae bacterium
GAAAAATTCAAGGTGTTGCTCTACCTCAAAAAGAGCGGATTGGACAAGAACGGAAAGGCTCCCATCATGGGACGCATCACGGTGAACAGGACAATGGCGCAGTTTTCCTGCAAGTTGTCTTGTACTCCTTCGCTTTGGAGTCCTCGTGCCAGCCGATTGGAGGGCAAGAGCAAGGAAGCCGTGGAGACCAACAAGGACATCGACCTGTTGCTGCTCTCCATACAAAAGGCTTTCGATGTGCTTGTGGAAAAGAGAATGGACTTCGAGGCAAGGGATGTCAAGGAGGCTTTGCAAGGAAGCGTCAAGACCCAGACCACCCTTCTCGCCTTTGTGGACGAGCATATCAGTGAACTCAGCACCCATGAGGGCGTTGACATGTCAAAGAGCAGTATCTGGACTTACCGAAAGATTCGCAAGAACCTCGCCGAGTTCATCAGTGAGAAATATAAGTTGGCTGACTTGGCTTTCGGACAGTTGACCGAGCCGTTCATCAGTGACTTTCACCATTACCTACTTGACGAGAAGGGCTTCTCCTCAGGAACCATCACCATCTATGTGTCGCTCTTCAAGAAGATGTGCCGCATCGCCTTTGAGCGAGGCTTGTGCAAGAACCTGCTGTTCGCCCATTATCGAGTTGGCACTCCAAAGGTTACGACACCCAAGGCACTCAGCATGTCTGATTTCATAAAAATCCGTGATGTGGAACTACCCGAAGACAAGCCGAGACTGTCCGTAAGCCGTGACTTGTTTCTCTTCGCCTGCTATGCAGGAACTGCCTTCATAGACACCGTCTCCATCACGAAAGCCAATGTCAAGGTGTTGGAGGATGGCGACAAGTGGCTTGTCTATAACCGCAAGAAGACAGGAACACTTGCAAGGGTGAAATTGTTGCCCGAGGCGTTGGAGCTGATGGCGAAATATGAGGATGAGGCAAGAGACACCCTTTTCCCATTGCTGAACTCGAATCGTGTTCGCATCGACCTCATCACCATCTGCAAGTTGGCAGGAACGAGCAAGACTTATTCCTACCATTCGGGGCGACATTCGTTCGCAAGCCTCATTACGCTTGAGGCAGGTGTGCCGATGGAGACCATCTGCAAGATGCTCGGTCACAAGGATGTGAAGATGACGCAACGATATGCGAGGGTGACCCAAAAGAAGCTCTTCGAGGACATGGACAAGTTCATCGCTGCAACCGAGAAGGACTTTGTTCTTGCATTATGAACAAGGCTTTCAACTTTTCTTTTCACAGTTCAACATCATTATTATATAATATAAGGACAACTATCATGAGCAGAAGTACATTTTCAATATTGCCTTACATCAACAGAAAGAAGGTGAAGGCAGACGGAACCACCAACATACTTTGTCGCATCACCATTGACGGCAAGAGTGCAGCCATTTCCACAGGTATATCTTGCGCCCCACAGGAGTGGAACGCCCAGAAGGGAGAGATAAGAAACGCAAGGGACAACGGACGATTGGCAAGCTTCATCGCCGAGGTCAAGGACAAGTACAACGCACTTCTTACCGCCAATGGCATCATCACCGTGGAAATGCTGAAGGCAGCGTTGAAGGACAAGGACACGACAGGAAAGTTCTTGCTGAGTTTTGGCGATACCATCGTGGAATGGTATCGAACCACAAGAGCCAGACAAACCTTCCTTCACAAGCGAACGTGGCAGAAGAACCTAAGGGATTTTGTCCATACATTGGATAAGGAAGACATTGCCTTCGAGGACATTGATGAGAATTTCGGGGAGGAATACAAACTGTTCTTGAAACGAGACCAAGGACGCATCGACAGCTACGTGAACCATTGCTTGCTCTGGCTGAACATGTTGATGTACAAGGCAGTGGATAGATGCATCATCCGCTTCAACCCCATAGCCAAGATAGGTTACGAGAAGAAGCCTGCCCCGAAAATGACACACATCAGCAAGGCGGATTTCATCAAGATGCTCTCCACCCCGATGGCTGACGAGCGAACGGAGCTTGCACGCAGATGCTTCATCTTTGCCTCGCTCACCTCCTTGTCTTATATAGATGTGAAGAAGCTGTACCCTCACCATATCGGTGAGAATACAGAGGGCAGGAAGTTTATCCGCAAGGAAAGAGAGAAGACAGGCGTGGAGTTCTTCGTGCCACTCCATCCGATAGCCGAGAAGATTCTTTCGCTCTACAATACCACGGACGATAGCAAGCCTGTTTTTCCATTGGGTGAGAAGAAAGACATCTACATCGACATACATACCCTTGGAATGGTGCTTGGTATCAGCCATAAGTTGGGATTTCACTCCAGTCGCCACACTTTCGGAGTCTTGATGCTCAACGAGGACATCCCCATCGGCAGCATAGCCAAGATGATGGGACACGCAGACATCACAAGCACACAGGTCTATGCGCAAGTAACGGAGCAGAAGATTTCAAGTGACATGGATAAGCTCATCGCCAAGCGAGAAAGAAACAGATTGTCAAACGATAAAAATATTGAGAAATGAACAGAGGAATTATAACTATCAGCGAGAGCGGTACGGTAACCATGCCGACCGCTCCGATATGGATGAGTATGCAGGAGATTGCCGATATGCTTAATGTGTTTGGCTGCTATGTACGAAAGGCAGTTAAGGCGATATTCAAGGAGGGTGTACTAAGAGAATGTGATGTGCGCCGTCATATAAAAGAGGACAAAGGCATCAGCTATGATGTATTCAACCTTGAACTTGTCATTGCCGTAGCCTTTAGGATAGACGGCATTGAGAGCCGAGCATTCCGTGAGTTCATCATGCAAGCCATCATCAAAAAGAAGACAAACCGCCCAAAGTTTGTATGTTTGTGGACTAAGAACACTATGGCATAGAACTGCCAGAGAGCAACGTTCCTTGGAGGCTTTGCGCCTCCAGCCACTTGGGCGAACCACCGCAGTGTGTTTTAGCATGGTATTAGATTTACATGCTGATTATACAGAATACACTCGGCAAACACTACCAACTCAATATAGCTAATAAAACAAGGCGACAACATATAACCACCACACTCGGTAAGTTATCCGTTGTCGCCTTGTTCATTTCACACTCATCAAGAACTTGTTTTTCTCCTACACACCCTTCACTCGGTACGCCTCACGATAGTTAGCCATCAGTATCTTCTGAATGTCGGACTCTCGGTAGAGTATCTTTCCGCCAAGTTGAATATAAGGAATGACACCGTTGTTGCGATAATCCTGCAAGGTTCTGCGGCTCAGTTGTAGCTTGGCACATAGTTCCTTGTCCGTCATGAAACGCTCACCGCCAAGCATTGGGCGATAGTTCGTCACGACACGTTCAAAATTGTCAACCAAGCGGTTGAGATAGCTCACGATATGGTTCATCCACTCGCTGTTTCTTGTCATTACTTCATTGCTCATAGTTGTCTCGTTTTAAAGATGATGTTTGTTATACTCGGTTTACTTACTGCATTGGATAAAGTGACTGTTGTATATTGACCGCTTATCCTGTGCGCTTGCGATAAAGCATATCCTTCTTCTTGTCCTCCACCTTGGCTACGATAGTCATCACGTCCTCTGGCTTGTAGTAAGTCTTGCGGTTTATATGCGTGTAAGCCAACGTTCCGTTGTCTCGAAGCGTCTGCACGGTTCGAGGGCAGATGTTGAGCATCTGACACACGTCCTGCGTGTCAAGCCACTTTTTCATGGTCTTGTCCTCACTGCGCTCACAGATTCTGTCCATGCGCTTCACGAAGTTTTCCAACTGGGCATCAAGATAGTTGAATGCCTCTTCCTCAAATACAATAAATGCCATACTGTTCTTTCTTTTATAAGTTAATACCATGTTATCTGTCGCAAAGCCTACTCATGTAGGACTCCACGTTTTCGAATGCAAAGATAAGGCATAGCTACCTAAAAACAAGCGTTTTCAATTTCTGTGGCAGCCTTTGTCCTATAGTTGCAGTGGTTTGCCGAGTTCAGCGACAAAAGCGACATGAAAAACTTGCACGACTACAATGAATACTTCGAATATGCTAGCAACTAAGAGTTGGGAAATATGCAGTAGTTATCACTGCTAATCCAATGTACCAACAAGCAAGTCGCAACTAAATTGCCACGTTACACCCAATTAGTTGCATGGTTGCACTCAGTACACTTACTTTGCACCCGACAATCGGTCAATGGT
>CAVKXW010000246.1:0-4167 GCA_963660215.1 Bacteroidaceae bacterium
GTGTCCCCGGTCGGGAAAGGGTTACTTCACAGTGACTCTTTTTTTGTGTCATTTATTTTGTTCCTTTGGAAAAATCTTCATACCAAATACTTTTCCATTCAACTGGAATATATTCTTTTTCAGTACATCATATGCCAGATTCACCCCATTAGGATTCAGTACATGTCTTGTTACAGGAACACCACTCTTTCCATGATATATGATAGAGATAGTCCATATACATCATTCAGTTTTCCATACTGTCTGATATACGGTTCTTTTAAGATTGAGCAACAAACAACGACATACCCTTTGTCTGGGATAAATCCAATAACTTTTGTACCTTTGCACCTATAAAAGAAATCTTACGCCTCATATTATCTTACATCACTGCTATCATCCTCCTACCGATAGCCCTGCTAAGCAAGCTCTTTCGCAGAAAGTAAACATCCCCCAAAGTTGATGCTTACTTCTTGCGGAAAGGATTCTTGTATATCCCAAGCAACTGCAGGGCGAAGTAATAGAAAAACTGCATATCATCCACGAAGTAACGCTTGAACAATCGCTTCGGTTCCATGCAGAAGCGATAGAACCATTCGAGAGCCAACTTTTGGAAAATCTTAGGAGCACGCTTAATATTACCAGCCTCAAAGTCGATGGTGGCTCCCAAGGCCATAAACACATCTATATTAGGTAGCAGGTCTTTATACTCATATATCCATTTCGTTTGCTTTGGATTTCCAAGTCCCACCAACACAACGTTGGCAGTTGAGTTGCTAAGCATATCGACTATATGCTGACACTCTTTCTCATCCTTCTCAAATCCGAAAGGAGGCGAGTAAGTGCCAACGATGATTTTCCTACCGATGCGTTTGTTGATTTTCTCCTTTGCAACATCAGCCACGCCCTCCTTTGCCCCTAGCAAAAAGACCTTCACATTATCATCCTTGGCATGATAGTCGCAATACATAGGGAAAAAACTAGAACCAGGAATAGCTTCCTTCAAAGGTTTGCCAGCAATGGCAGACATCAATTTGACAACCTTACTGTCACAAATTGAAAATTCTGCCTTCGAGGCACACTCGTGAAACTCCCTGTCGTGCTGATGTTTCATGATGTCATCTATGTTTGGAGTAACCAACACTCCATGGGTCAGCTGTTCCAACAACTCTTTCGATGTAAGATTATCTATCCTTACATTTAGCAAATGTATAGATTCCATACTGTTTATCTTATTCTATGATACTTTTCACTGCTGCCAACAATGCACCAGCCACATTCTCATCCACCTTGATGCTCTTCTTCACTCCTGCATTCTCGCCAGCTTCCACATCCCGATGGCTATCGCCTATCATATAGGATTCCGATAGGTCGATGTTGAACTCCTTGGCAGCTTGCAGCAACAGTCCAGGCTTTGGCTTTCTGCAATCGCAATTACACTTATATTCAGGACGCTCTCCCTCAAATCCCTTGTCCGTATGATGAGGACAAACATAGATGGCATCCACAAAGGCACCTTCCTTGCCCAGTTCCGTCTCCATCTTGTCGTGGATGGTCTGCAACTCCTCAAAGGTACAGTCGCCACGAGCGATGACAGGCTGATTGGTCACGACAATGGCGAGATAACCACTCTTGTTGATTGCCTTGATAGCCTCGGCAGCCCCCTCTATCAACTCGAACTGCTCAGGCTTGGTCACGAAACCAACCATCTTGTTGATGGTACCATCCCTATCTAAGAAGATTGCCTTCTGCTTGTTCTTCAGGTTTCGGGCATGTACCTTACCGCTTACAATATCCTTTTCCGTCTCATAGTATCTATCGGGCGTGCCCATGTCCTTGATATACTCAGGTGTATCGTATGCGAAAATCTTACCGCTTGGAATGTTTGGCTTCAACACATCACGATCGAGGTCTATCTTGTCAGGAGTCTCAGGATGACGAGGCACGAAGTTCTTCATCGTCTCTTTCAAAAGCTCTGGCGAAATCAACTCGATACCTGCGTTCACACGGTTCTTGTAATAAATACGCTCATCTTCCTTAGCCATCCATCGAATAACTCGATGAGTATCCTCTGGCATACCGCCAACGGTCTTTGGCGCATCAATCTCCGTTACGAGCAAAGAGCTGTCGTATGGATGCCCATTAGGATGAGCCACCAAACTAGCCCATGCCTTATGCTCCTTGTGGAATGCGATAAAGCGATTGAAGTCAACATCTATGATGACGTCGCCACAGAGCAACAAGAAGTCCTCCGTAAGATTCATCTTAAACAATGCTCCAGCCGTACCTAGAGGATGGTCTTCCACGAAGTACTCGATGTTTACCCCAAATTTACTTCCATCCCCGAAATATTCCTTGATTTTGTCGCCAAGGTATCCGATGACAAGGATTATGTCCGTCAAACCACAAGCCTTCAAGTTCTCGATCTGATGTTCCAAGATGGGCTTGCCACATATCTCAATCATAGGCTTAGGCACATCACTTCTCACAGAAGCGATTCGAGTGCCCTTGCCTCCAGCCATAATTACTACTTTCATACGAAATATATTTTCTGAACACGATTCTCACGGATTACACGAAGAAGAATAAAATTCGTTAGATTCGAGAAATTCGTGTTCAAGGATTAATTACCAAAGAATTTTTCTTCCAACATCAAGCACAAGCAATGATACACAGGAAGATGAAGCTCCTGAATCTTGTAAGTCTCCATCTCAGGCACATGGATGCAGACGTCTGCGAAAGCCTCCAGCTTGTTCTCGTTCTGTCCTGTCAAGCCGATGACCTTCAAGCCCTTCGACTTGGCAGCCACAGCAGCGTAAAGCACATTCTTGCTATTGCCCGATGTAGAGATGCCGAGGAACACATCGCCAGCCCTACCCAGTCCATTTACCTGTTGGGCGAAGATGAGTACAGGCACTGCATCGTTCATAAACGCCGTGGTCAAGGATGGCTCGCCCACCAAAGAGATGGCAGGGAGCGTGCCTTGCAGATGGTCGGCAAGCACCGTACCCATCTCTGCGTCTATCTTCATCAACCTATCTATCTGCGCCGCATAAATCTTGCGTTTCAACTTAAACTCCTTCATCAGCTCACCCACGATATGCTCTGAGTCGGAAGCCGAGCCGCCATTACCAGCAACCAGCAACTTGCGACCTGCCGAATAAGCCTCCTCTAGTATCTGGTAAGCCTTCAGTATATCCTCTTGGCAGCTCTCCAACTGCGGATAACGCTGCACCAATGTTTCGATATGTTTGTTCATATTTGAGTTTTTCAATTCAACATTCAACATTTAACACTCAACATTCTCACATCGTCCGTTGGATAAATCTTCCAGCCATGTGCGCCACCATCCGAGAATTGGAATGGCATCACGAAGCCGTTGAGTTTCTTCAACGCCTCTTCCACTTCCTTCTTGCGAGTAGGTTCCACCACGAACATGATGAAGCCGCCACCGCCAGCACCACTTACCTTTCCTGCCTTGGCGCCAGCAGCCATAGCCACATCCATCGCCTCCTGTATCATCGGATTGGTGATATTGTTTGCCATTTTCTTCTTGTTCTCCCAACCTTCACGCAGGATATTGGCGAACCCATCAATATCACCCTTCAGGATGGCGAGTTTCATGTCCTTGGCACTCTGCTTAATCTTGTGCATCGCCTCCACTGCGTCATTCTCACCCTTCGATGTATTCGCCTTCTGCTCCTCGATGATAGCAGCACTGCTACGGCTCTTACCAGTGAAGTAAAGAAGCATACTCGCCTCCAACTCGTCGATAATCCATCGCTTGATTTTCAGAGGGTTCACGATTACAATGTCGTTCTGCAAGAACTCCATATAGTTGAATCCACCGAATGCAGCGGCATACTGGTCTTGCTTACCACCCGACAGCCCCAAGTCCTTGCGCTCTATCTCGTAAGCCAATCGGGAAATCTCGTAATCGCCCAATGGCAAACCAAGCCACTCCACAAAGCATTTCAAGATACAAACCACCATCGTAGAGGATGTCCCAAGACCAGAGCCAGCAGGAGCGTCATTGTAGGTGGTAATCTTGAACGACTTGGCGCCCACGCCAAAGTCCTTCACCACACGGTTATACACACCCTTGATGAGACTTGCCTCGCCATCTATCTCCAGGCTCTCAGCCATCGGATAGCTCTGTGAGCAATGCGCATCAAAGGCATTGATGGT
>CAVKXW010000247.1:0-4162 GCA_963660215.1 Bacteroidaceae bacterium
TATACTGACCACCTGCCTGGAGATCCAGGAAGAAATGCTTCTTAAATGTATACTCGTCACCGTTTGAAGCGGTGTAAGTAGCCTGTGCCATGGTGCTTGTGGAAGCGATGGCGAGCAGAGAAGCTGCGAAAATTGATTTCATTGATATCATGATAATCTTATTTTACGGTGAATAATAGACTATTTTTAGTCAATGGATAGAAGAAAAAAAGAATTAGCGTCCACGCTTTGCAGCTTTAACAAAATCTTCATTCTCCTTTACTTCCTCTTTTGTCATGGGTTTTGTTTCCAATTTTTTATTTGGGTCATAAATGGCTTCCACAACTTTTCCCTTACGTGGAATCAAATTGATAACCAATGCCGTAGCTTCCTTGTCGGATAATTCTCCCAAATAGTGAACAACTACCGAGTCGCCTGGCATAACAGCTCCATTTGTCACCTCTGCTTTCTTGATGTCGAAAGTGATGTTGTAGTCACCCATGCTTGCAACAATCGTTGTATCTGTCATACTTTTGATTTTGCCCGTGCAAGTTTTCATGTTCTTGCCACAGCTTACAAAAGCGATGAGTAAGGTGGTAATTAAAAATGCAAATAATGTTTTTCTCATTTTCGTTCTATTTAAGAAAAAGGGCGCACGCAAAATGCGCGCGCCCCAAGATATTGATTGTCAAATCGAAAAATTACTTTCTCTCGATCTTGAAACCATTAAGTGTGATAACCTTAACCTGACCGAAGCAGTCCTCCAAACCTACAGTCAAAGTGCCTGATGTTGTAGGAACAGTTGTCTGAGTAGTCTGGTCGAACTCGAAATCAATTGTGCCATTAGTGACAGATACAACAGGAGTTACCTTGAATGCTGCATTAGAGAATGAAACCATAGGGGTACCATCTGCATTTGCTGCAATCTGTGTATAACCTGCTGCAAACAAACTCTCCAAGTCGCTTGTGAAACGGCTTAACAAAGAGTTCTTACCAGCAATCTTAGAAGCAGAGATTTTCTGACCTGTAACTGGAGAACCTGCATTCCATGTAAGTGTTGGAGTGAACTTGTCAGCCCATGCAAATGTCTCCTTGTTGAGCCATGTATTGAACAACATCTTCAAGCTGCTTTCGGCATTGATAACATATGTATTAGGACAATTCCATGCACCTGTTACATAATTATGTGTGCAGCTGATAGGACCGAAGTCATAAGAGTAGCTGATAGCGTGTTCATTACCATCGACGTTCTTACGATTTACCTCATAAGAGTAGTCATAAACAATTGGATCCTGAGCAACATTCAAATTCTCAAACCACAAAGTGTAATGGCTATCCACAAGACCGCTCAAGTAATCCTTCATCTCACGAGATACTACCTTCTCGTAATTAGCATCGTCATTAGCTGGGTTCTGACCGAACTTATAGATATCGCTACTTGTCCAATCTACGTTAGAGAACAAGTTGTTAGCAACCAAGTCGGCGTTAACATAGCTGAGAGCCTTGATGTCCTTAGCTGTTGGCATAACCTTGGTGAACTTCAATGTTACCTCACGAAGCTCATGAGTTGCATCGCTCAAAGTAGCCTTGATAGTATATGTACCACCATCAACGAAGCGCTGTGGCTTCAACAAGAATACCTTTGCAGAAACAGGATTGTTTGCTATTGTTGTCAGGTTGCCATCCTTATCATAGAACTTAACGTTAAAGTCCTGACCATATGTCAAATTCTTGATAGGATTATTACCCTTGTCACCAGGATTTTCTGTATAGTCTACAGCCCAATCTGTAATACTTGTTGCATCTACCTGGAAGGCATCAGTCTTGATGTTTGCAAAGAAGTTAGACTCGTCGCCATTGCTCCTGAAATACTGAGAAGCCTGAGTTGCATCAAGAGTAGCATTAGCCTCCTCAACAGTAGTCTGATCCTTAGCGTCGCCAACCTTTACATAGAAAGCACGACCGTCTGGGTCTACCAATGTACCATCGAAGTTAACAGCATAAACACGGAAACCGATGATGTCTCCCTTAACATCTGTATCCTCCAAAGAGTTGATTGTGATATAACCCTCGTTGCCATAGAACATGTGGGCAGCCTTGGTGATAGTACCCTTGCTGTTGGTGATACCTACGTTCTCATAGCTGTACTTAGCCCAAGCATTCAACTCAGATGGAGCAGACTCAATAGCAAAGTCCTTATCAAGAGTAACATAGAAGCCCTTGACTGCATAGCCACGACCAGTCTCTGTATTGTAATAATATGGATTACCGTTCTTGAGCATAGCGCCCAAGCAGATGTTAATCTTCTTACCAACAGTTACAGGGAGTGGGTTGTACCGTATACGCTGATCATTATTCGTAGCCAACTGTGTATGGTTAGCAGCATTCTCTGCAGTATAAGGTGTGCTGCCAGACCACTCCAACTCGTTCACACCATACTTGCGCTCACCAGTCTCAGGGCTATATGCTATACCTGAAAGTTCACCATTATTCCAGACAACAGAGAAACGGTTACGGATGTTACGGATGTCCTTCCAAACATCATCGTTACCCTGAACGAGGATGTTATTGTTAGCAGGCTCATAAGAAGAACCCTTAACATCAACATCATAAGCAGAGATAACACGACGAGGGCTTTCCTTTGCCTCGCTAGTTGTGTTCTTTACAGCAACTGCGAACTGTACATAGTTGTTCTGGCTGAGAGTTGCTTCCTCAAACTTCTCGATGTCTACACCATCCTTCAACTTGAAAGTAACAGTCCAAAGACCATTGCCCTCTGTAGCATTAGCAGCACGTGTTGCGCCAGTGATAAGCTTCTTGTATGGCTTTACGCTCTGCACATCAACGAACTCAGAAAGCTCCTTGCCCTGAGAGTTGATCAAAGTAACGTTAGCTGGAGTCAACTCTGCATTTGTAGGAGATACACGAATTACGAGTGAGTCGGTAATTGTGATATTCTTGTGGTCAGCAGAGAACTCAATCTGAGCGTCAGTAACATCCTTGCTAGCAGGGAATTTGGTAGTATACTCGCTAGGAACCCAAATGAATGTCAAATCATTGTCTGGCAATCCATTTGACCAACGATTTGCGTCAGTCTTATAGAGGTCTACAGCAGTAACCATAGTGGTGTACTCACCAATAATGTCTTGCAATTGAGTCTCAATGTTAGTAACCTTGGTAGAGAGACCAAGTTTCGTATCATCATCCTTTACACCATCCAATGTAGCTTCGATAGCGCTCAAACGAGAATCGAGAGCAACAAGGCCTGTATTCTTAGCACCGAGCTGACCTGTGATAGCGTCGATTGCTGCCTTAACAGTGTTCTCCTCTGTAAAGCCAGCGCCGAGCAAATTAACTGCATTCTCAAGAGCAGTCTTGTTAGCAGCAGCGAGAGAGTCTGCATGAGCAGCCTTTGTTACCGTTGCGTCAAGAGCTGCGATGGCAGCCTTGTTATCTACAGCGAGAGAGTCTGCTTTCTTAGCAGCATCACTAGCAGCCTCGATAGCCTTGTTAAGCTCAGCCTTTGCGTCTGCCAAAGCCTGTGCATTGTCAGCCTTGAGAGCCTTGATAGCCTTGTCGGCAGCATCCTTAGCCTCGTCAAGGTCTGTGTTCTTAGCATAATCCTCCAAAGTCTTGGTGATTTCTGCTACAGCATCAGCCTTTGCCTTGTCAGCAGCCTCACTGGCAGCAACCTGTGCCTTCTCAATGAGATCTTTCAACTCTGTGACATCCTTGTCGTGAACAGCCTTGATGGCAGCTTCCAAGGTAGCATCAGCATCATCAACATACTTCTTAGTAGCGTAGTCAGCCAAGAGAGTCTTCACCTCGTCGAGGGTAGTCTTCTTAGCAAGATCGCTCTTAAGAGAGTTGATGTCTGAAGAGTTTGTTGAGATCAAGCTCTGGAGCTCACTGACTTTCGCAGCTAACTGTTCAGAAGTAGCCAACTTGTCGATTTGCTCCTGCAAGTTACTGATGTCATCATCGTAGTCCTTACAAGAAGTAAATGTGCTTGTGGATGCCACGGCAAGTGTACCCATAAGCAGCGCGCTTAAATACTTTCTTTTCATACGTCAAAAATTAATTAAAAATTTATTTAATATTAAACTTCAAATTCCTTCTATGCTCATGTCATATCTCCCGCGGGGAGATATTTACTAGCAAAAACGTATGATTTTATTTATGG
>CAVKXW010000248.1:0-4131 GCA_963660215.1 Bacteroidaceae bacterium
CTGGGATGTTACGGAAGTCTACCACGAGGTTGTTGTAGCCGAAGCAGTTGCCACGCTCGGTGAGCCATACCTCCTTTGCACCGCTTTCCAATGCCTTCTCCACAGGATACTTCATGTCTCGTCCGCTCAAGAACTGTGCTTTCTTGATGTTTACTATCTTGCCAGTCTTGGCTGCCGATACCAAGAGGTCGGTCTGGCGGCAAAGGAATGCTGGTATCTGCAAGATGTCGCATACCTTGCCGGCAGCCTCAGCCTGATGACTCTCATGGATGTCGGTGGTGATGCGTAGTCCATACTTGCTCTTGATGTCAGCGAGCATCTGGAGGCCTTTTTCCAGTCCTGGTCCACGGAATGAACGAATGCTGGTGCGGTTGGCTTTGTCGAAAGAAGCCTTGAATATGATGTCTGTGCCTAGGTTCTTGTTGATGCGCACGAGCTCTTGGGCTACTGTCTCCAGTAGTTCCATCGACTCGATGACGCAAGGACCTGCTATGAATGTTGCCATTGCCTTAATGTTGAGTGTTAAATGTTAAGTGTTAAATTATTCCTTTGCAGGGATTTCTGGTGTTACATTCTTGATGGTAATCTCACGCTGTGGGAATGGTATTTCCACACCATGCTCATTGAGCGTATCGTAGATGCACTCCATGATCTTGCCATCGTCGGCATACTGGGTGAGCACGTTGACCCAAACCAATATCTTGAGGGTGATGCAACTGTCGTCGAAACTCTTCAATACAATCTTCACTCCCTTCTCCTGATAGATGCAGTCGAGCTTGGATAGATTGTCGATGAGCAACTGCTTTACTTCCTTCACATTGCTGCCGTAGGCTACACCTACCTCTAGGATGTCAAGCTCATAACCATGGTTCTTGGTCATGTTCTTGTAGTTCTTGCTGAAGAGCTGCGAGTTCTGGAAGGCGATGACCGAACCATCGGTAGCCTCCAGCATCGTAGAGGTATAGCTGATGCTGCTCACCTTACCACGAGTACCGTCACAGATGATGTAATCGCCCACCTTGACACGTCCCATCATCAGAGAGATGCCATAGTAGATGTTTTCCAGTATGTCCTTGGATGCAAAACCGAGACCAGTGGACAAACCAGCGAAGATGGCGAGCAACCAAGACTTACCTACCTGGAAAACATTCAGGGCAATCATCAGCCAGATACCCCAGATTATTACCTGCAACACGTTCTTGAACATCACAATCTTGGAGGCAGCCGACGCTGGGTCGGTCTTCTCGAAGTGATGACGCATAAAGTCGTTGGTAGTGATGTTGATATAATTGAAGAGGAAGTAGAGGCAAGCCACCCAAGTCACGCTGTAGAGCGAGGCGGTGAAGTTGCTGGTCTTGATGTAATCCTTGTTGAATATCATCCAGGTGGTGTCGCTCATGTTGAACACATCGGCAGCCCAGTAGATGGAGACGATGAACGAGAGCACACCCGAAACAGGCAACAATACCTTGTATACGAAGCGATAACCCCATTTCTCTGTAATGTTCTTCTCGGCTAGTTTCTTGCGCTTGGCATATACGCTGAGCCATCCCTCGATACAGGTGATGGTGAGGATGCAGGTAAGCTGCATCGTCCACCAGATGATAATCTGTACGGAGAGCAAGGTAAAGCCTATCCAAGAGCAGATGCAGCTGACGGCAAACACGCAGAGCGAGAGATAAGCGTATGTCTTGTCGGTGCGCAATACCTGGTTGTGCTTTCTGCCGATGACGTTCCACTGCCAGAAGGCGCAAGCCAACAGGATAGGAGGGAAGATGAGATTGACGAGGTCGTTAGGTATCAAGATGATACGGAATACGATGACGATGAATCCCACCAACATCAATGGCGAGTAGATGCGGAATGTATTCTTGATCTTGTCGTTGTCCACACGCAGCAGGATAGACACCAAAATGACACCTATCAACCAGGCGAACTCCACGAGCAACTGACTTGCCATGATGACGAAGTTCTGCTTGGCAATCAAGCGAACAATGCCCAGGATGGCAGCGAAGGTAACGATGGTCATCGCCATGATGATGCAGGTGCGCTTGGCAAGGAAAGCCTCCTTGATGCTCTCGAAGATGCCACGCTTCACCAGCTGGGTGATAACCACTCGGATGATGAAGAGGTTGAGGAACACCGAGATGAGACCATAGAATACGATGATACCGAAGAGGATACCGATGATGCGCACGTCCCATTGCGACATCATCCTCGGCGCAGGCTTGTATTTCTCTGATACAGATGTCTTCGCCTCCCGATAGTTCATTCCGAAGTTACGAAGTATCTTGAGATAGTTGTCGCCACCATTGTTGAAGATGCTGTTCTGTATGTCATCGTAGCGGCGGTTGGCATAGTCGTTGAGTGCCTTCAGCTTTTTGTCGGTACGGTCGTAAGCCATCACATACTGGTTGAGCTGCTGTTGCTTTTCCACCAACTGCCTACGGATGTTGACGGCAAGCGTGAGGTCTACGTTACGGTTCATCTGTGCCTCATTGCTCAGGAACATTGTGTTCATGCCATAGAGGTAATTGATGAGCGAGTCGAATCGTGCCACCTCCGCATCGGTCTTCTTGATCATGTCACGGAAAGGAATCGCCTTCGACTTAAAGTTCTTGAAAAGCTCTGTCGCCTCATGGCAAGCGTATGTCATGTCGAAGATATAGCCGTTCTTCTGGGAATAGAGCATGATGGAGTTCTGGTCAGCTTGTGTCACGATGCTGATCAGTTCCTTGATGACAGCCTGTTGCTGTGCCTTGGCCACCTTGTTCTGTTTCTCCAGGTTGATGTGATAGTTGGTCAACTCGGTACGCAGCATATAGAGCGTGGTGTCGAGGTTGGCCTCCTTCAGTACGGCGTTGCTAGGTAGCACGAATGCCACCATCAGTAAGACAATGATGTATAGTTTCTTTTTCATAACGTGTCTATTTGCGTGCAAAGTTATTAAAAAATCAAGAAAAAGCAAAGAGAAAGTTGTCTTTTTTGAAATAATAATCTTTTTCGTTTGCGTTTTTCAGCAAATTTGATTAATTTTGTGGTCGAAATCAATTATTTTTAATGCATTAGGAAATGAACATTCTTATAGCTGATAGTGGAAGTACCAAGACTGATTGGTCAATGGTCAATGAGAAAGGGGAGATAAAGATTGCTATCCAGACGCAGGGCATCAATCCTGTTCATCAGAGCGATACCAAAGTTTTGCATACACTTTGTAAGGAGTTGATGTTGTCTGAGCAACCTCAGAAAGTATTCTTTTATGGCAGTGGGGTCACCGAGGCGATGAGGTCTAGAATGAAGGGACTGCTCCAACAGTCGTTTCCTGAGGCGCTCATCGAAGTAGAAGGAGATATGCTTGGGGCTGCTCGTGCTTTGCTGGGGAATCAGCCTGGTATTGCTTGTATATTAGGTACGGGGGCTAATAGCTGCCTATATGATGGAGAGAAGATTGTGATGAATACGCCTCCGCTCGGTTATATCCTGGGAGACGAGGGAAGTGGAGCGGTCTTGGGAAAACTTTTTCTCAATGGCATCTTAAAGGGCACATTGCCACCTTCCTTAAAAGAAAAATATTTTGCTTGGGCACGTATCGACTATCCCACTATTATTAATATGGTGTATCGGCAACCATTGGCAAATCGTTTCTTGGCATCCATCTGTCCTTTTATCTCTCAGCAGATTGTAGAGGGAGAAAAACATGAAAATGGCTCTGAGGAGTTTAAAGAGGCAATGGCGCTCTATAGGATGGTACTAGGTAGCTTCAATCAGTTTTATGAGAACAATATACTAGCTTATGTGGAATCCGAAAAGATAAGTTCTCCGACGATTGGCTTTGTGGGAAGTATTGCGCATTATTTTGAGAATCCTCTGCGTAATATTATAGAGGATGAATACCATCTTTCCATAACTCAAATTTTGCCATCACCGATGGAAGGATTGATAAAATATCATGTTTAGTAAAAATTAGCACTAAAATGTAAAAAATACAGCATTTTAGTGCTTCTATTATTAAAAATAGTGGATTTAATAACATATTATACATACCATATTAACCAAATAAACCTAATTGATGTCTGATTTTTATCTATCTTTGCAACCGTAATAACCTACTAGTAACGAGATAAATCGAGG
>CAVKXW010000249.1:0-4080 GCA_963660215.1 Bacteroidaceae bacterium
AGATGGTGGTGCTCCAAAGACCCACCTTCTCATCTTCCTCGTGCCTATTGACACCTGCGTAGGTGAGACTACTGTCCTCATATCGCTTAAACTTGAAGACGGCATCGTTCATCAGTGCCTCGTTGAAGACACCAAGGTTCACCAATAATTCAAAATCCTTCTTCGTCAATCCCGTCACCTTCGAGAAAAGACCTGGCTCCAACTGCATGATGACATCCCTTAGACTGCGCTCACGATAGTCGGTAAGATACATGAAGATAGGGATGCGAGTGGCAAACTTGATGAGTTTCTCCTGTATCATCTTGCGCTTGCCCTTGATTTCCTTCTCCTCGTCAGACAGCTCCTTCTTTTCCTTTTTCGAGAGTCCATCGGGAGAGTCGGCAGCTTCCTTCTTCGTTTTCTTGATGTGGTCGGTCTTGTTGATGATGGTCTGTATGTCCTCATTCAGACTTCGGAAGCCCTCGATGCTCATGAGGGCGTTCATCGCCTGCTCATTGTGCAATAGCTTCTCTAGCACTCCGTTCGTCACGTTCACCAGTGTGGCACTCTCCCATCTCCTAGCCAACAAGGTGGCTGAGGTGTTGCTTGTCGCCATGTCGAGCACCTCTGCGGCATTCAGCGATTTCATCGCTCCGTCTTGATAGCAGATGACAGGCAGGAAATGAATCAAGTCGTCCACTTTCTCCTCTGGGGTCTTGTCGGCATCTACGTTCAACTGACTGCTGTACTCGGCGAGTTTGCGCAAGGCACGGTTTGGCGAGAAGTCAAAGACGTAACATTCCTTTTTCAGTATCTCCACTTGGTTGGGATGCAAGCCATCGGGATTGGCGATGGTCCAAGGCGACTGCACACGGAATGCCGCCTGGAAGTAAGTTTCGGGGCTGGAGGTGTCTCGGAGCATAAAGATACCCGTCCACGGTTTCACGGTCACGCCAGTGGTGAGTTTGCCACAAGAGAGGGTGATGGTCTTGCAATGTAATGGGTCGGGATGCTCCATCGCCCGCTCCACGGGATAAAGCGCATCCAGTCCGATGCCAGCCTTGGTACCAGCGCAAACGATAACTTTGTAATCTTGATAGAACGTGTTCTGAGGCTCCATCAGGAGATTGCGCATCGCATAGCAAGAGGCGACATTGGGCAAGAACCACAGGGTATGAGCCAGCACACCATAGAGTCGGACATCATAGAAAGGAAGCGGTGGCTTGCGGTTGTTCTGCTTCAGGTTGTCAACTGATGCAGGCAGATAGTTTCCTCGCAACAGGTCGAGCCATTTCTGCACATCATCGTGGAAGCGGAACTCAGCCTCATCGCCCTCGCCATCCGCCAAGAAGAAAGTGTTCAGGTCGAACTCATCAAACTCTCCCTCGCTTGCCACCGATGCGATGGATGGAGGAAGCTGATAGGTCATCAGCACCATTCTTGGGAGCGAGGCGTAAGGGTTCGGCATTGTCTTCGAGGTATCTTCCGAAACGAAAGAGCCTGTAGGCAATGCAGAGTGTTCCTTTTCCCAATTCTCCTTGGCTCTTTGCTCGTCGGAGTAAGTCCAGTTGTAGATTTCGTCCTCGATGAAATCGCCCGAGGCTAGGGCACGGAATGGAGTACCCGAAAGATAGAGGTAATGGCGAGCGGTAATCGGCATCATATCCTCATCAAAATAATCTGGATTCTCAATTTCTTGACTGAGGTCTTTATCTGCTTCTTTCTGTAGTTTTCGGATGGCTTTCAAATCTTTCTTCTGCTCTTTCATGTCCTCGTGGGTGCCGATGAGTTCCTGGGCATCCTCTCGCCAAGCACCGAAATGGTATTCATCGAGCACCACGCAGTCCCAGTTGAAGCCACGTGTCCACTCATGCTTGGCTTTCATGCCTCCGCTCTTGCTCTTGCCGAGGAAGTCCTGGAATGAGCCGAAGCATACGAAAGGTTTGGATGGGTCGATGTCTTGTTCTGTTTGCGTCTTGCTGTTGATAAATTGCCAACCCTCGAAATCACGATGGCGCATCAGGTCTTCCTCCCAAGCCTGCGCCACGGCTGGCTTGAAGGTGAGCACCAAGAGTCGGCGCCACTTCATACGGAGAGCAAGTTGGTAAGTGGTAAAGGTCTTGCCAAAGCGCATCTTACAGTTCCAGAGGAAGTGAGGGGTATGGTCTTTTTCCTTAGCGTATCGCTCGAAATAAGCGGCGGTTTGCTCCACGGCTTTCGCTTGTTCGGGACGCATCGGGAAAGTCTCCGTACGGTCGTAGATGGTATTCTGTCTGTCTCTCACGGCAAGCCAAGCCTTCCGCACATCCTCCACCTCGCAACGAAACCATTCGCCCTTTATCTTTGGACAACCGTTGCGAGCGAGCATACGATGCACCTCCTTGTCGGTGAAGACGGAGCCGTCCTGCCGCATCGCCGACTCCTCGAAGAGAATGCGCACAGGGTCATCGCCAGGTTTCTCTATCTGGTGCTGCTGGTGAATACGAGTAATGGTGTCTTGGGTAGTATAGCCCACCTTGAGCAATCCTTTCAAATGGGGATTGTACAATTCCTGGTAGGCATAGATTTTAGGTTGCGATTCCGATTTCTCGGGAAATAATGTCTGCGTCATAATCGTTTATGTTTTTATGGCGCTGCTTTGATAGTTCGGGGGAAGAAGAATTACTTAAGCCAAGGAAAGTCTTCATATAGCCGATTATTAAAATCATCTACTGATTCCCATTGGGTGGGCTCATCTTTTATTGATTCACAATACTCGATACTCTTCATTAATCCTTCGTAAGAAAATATAGAGGGTTTCGTTCGACCCTCTATATTTTTGTTCCCTATATTTTTTCTATTCATAGCCTAATCTTACAAATATACCGTTTTCTCTATTCTTCTTGCCCTCACTCTAAGTTTACGCGGATCTTGGCGCAAGTCCCAAAGATCTATGATTCTCACCTCGTCCTTTTCTTCATCATAGAAGTAAATGACCTTGAAGTTCTTCATAATTGTTGCACCACGATATTTTCTCCATTTTAATAACTCAGGCACAAAAGAATAACTTTCAGGCATCATTTCCAAACGATGCTTGATAGCTTTCAAACTCTCAACCCATCTTTTTGCAGTTTTTCTTCCAAATTCGGTTAATGCATAATCGACACACTTAGCAAATTCGGCTTCAAACAAATCTTCTGACCTTATCTCCATTGTGCTATCTTTTGCTCCATTCTTTCTATCAAATCATCTACTGGATGCCAGTAGTTTGGATCATCCCAATGCTTTTCAACTTCTTCACAATGCGCCATCACTTGCTCCAAAGAGCGACCCATCGGATAGGAATCGGTATTATACGCTTCATCGTCATCCTCCTCAAAGGAATCATCCCAATCCATTGCAGAATGGTGCATCGTTGGTTCTGCGACAGCAGCATCACGATAGGCAGCGGCTGGCTCATTCACCATGTCGCCAGAGAGCTTCGACTCATCTATATGGTATCTATTTTCTTTCATAATTTTGCGAATTATATGGTTCTTTCATCTTGCGAATTGACACTTGATGTTCTTTAATTCGGCAAAAATACAAAAAATAATCATAGCATGCAAGCTTTTCTTCCCCAAAATATCAAAGAGCGCTGTATTTTAACTATTTATAAAGTCCTCCTTACCTACTCCATCGGACGAATCATCGACTCGATGAAAGCGATTTCATCCGATGAGAGGTTGTACTTGCGATAGAGTTGCTCGTCTGTCCATGAATGGGAGAAGTCTTGGAGAGGGACGAAAGTGTAACTCGCCTTTGAAATGTTCTGAGTATTCTTCACCAAGGACATCATAAACCTAAAGAACCTTGTCTTGATATAAGACACAAGATTCTCAGCTTCTTTTCTACTATCCACATCCTTTATCACTAGATAAGTCTCCGTACAAACAGAATTAGGTTCGGATATAATAGGTTGGCTCACAATAGAATGAGGATACTCATCACCACCAGGACTAGCCTTTGAAACGAGAACCTTGTAGCGGTCTATCCATTGCTGGTTCTTCTTTACTTGGCTTTTTAGTATATAGCCATCTTCTCCAAACCGATAAAGTTTTATTGGATTACCAAAAGAGTAAC
>CAVKXW010000250.1:0-4072 GCA_963660215.1 Bacteroidaceae bacterium
AAGTATTTGGTTTTGCATTGCTCGGCTACGAGATGCAACCAAGACTATACGGAGGAGATGTTGCTCCGTGACCATTTGGCTCGCCACTTCCGTGGCATCGGGTATCACTTCTACATCCGTAAGGATGGGCGAAAGACGCAACATCGTAAGTTGCTGGAGGTGGGTGCCCATTGCGTACCTTATAATAGATGCTCCATCGGTATCTGCTATGAGGGAGGGCTAGATGAGCAAGGCAAGCCTTGCAACACCATGACTCCTCAGCAAAAGGAGCGAATCACCGATTTGCTCATCAACCTACATAAGCTATTCCCGAAGGCGAAGATTGTGGGACATCGTGACTTGCCTGGCACTACGCCGAAGGAATGTCCTTGCTTTGATGCACATGATGAATTCGGATGGATAGAAGAGACTTAATCACTTCTCCACCTTCAAGGTTATCTCGTCACCAATGGTCAGGATGACTCGCTTGGCTCGCTCTTGCTCCAATGTACGCACTTGATTCTGAATCCAAAGACTGAAGGAGGACAGGTCGGGATGATGCAGGTCTGTATAGTGGAAGACCTGGGGAGTGCCATCCTGACTATCTGTGGTCGTGATTTTCAACAAATAGTGAGGTGCTGACGAGGTTTCCTCCCTCATCAGTATCACTTGTTTGAGATCCAACATTTCCATAATATATCATGATTTTAAGAGAAATATTTATTCGTGCAACCAAACACCCAGGAGATAACGACGCCAGATGGCGAGGTGGGTGGTGGTGCTGACTTCCTTGCATATCTGTAGACAGGTATCTATGAGGAGGGAGGATGCGGAATCTTGCATCGCTGCCTCCTCGCTCTCAGCCCTTACCCTCACAGCCATCACATCGAGGGTGCGACCAGCTATCCTCATCTGGCGCTTGGGCTTGACAGGGAAGGAGGCATCGGTGAACACCTTATATAATGTAGGGGCGAAATTGCGGAAAGACTCTCGTAGTTTCTCTTCCTCCAGAAACGGCTGCTTGGTACCTTGCAACAACACCTTGTTAGCCTTGTCTGCCGTCAGGTAGTAGGGAGCAAGGATGGATTCCCAGTTGCAGAAGAGGTCGTACTCGCCACGTCCTCGGTCGATGATGCCGATGTGGGCTAAATAAGTGATGTCTCGCTGCAGCTCCTTGCCCTCCTTGGGATAAAAGGCTGTCTCTGAGATGGTTTGCGGAAGGATGTATTCGGTGAAATCACGATGTTTTAAAACCTCATTTTTACCCCCCATATCCTGCTATCATAGGCGTAAGAAAAGGACGGATGAGATGTTTGCGATAGGTCTTGCGGAGATAGCCTGGGTTCTCTTGCTCGTATCTTACTAGATAGAGAACCAGTTCGGCTTGCTGGGCTGTGAGCTGGGCGAGGGCTTGACTCAACGGTCGGCGAGTCTTGAAGAGTTGCTGGCAGAGATGCACTAGGGAGGCTTTTTCCACCAAGATGTCCATCACCTCATGGAACACTCGGAGCACATCATCTACATAGCCACAAGACTGGATGATCGCCAAGAGCAGGTCTACCGCCCTCTCCTTCTTGGTAACCAGACTGCGGACATCGTGCTCTGGGTCGTGGAGCAAGACGCAATGGAAATTCCAAATGTCGGGTATCGCCACCGCCAACTCTCCCTTGCCGTCAGGACTCTGCATATTGAAGACCAATCGGCGATTGCCCTTGAAGCGAGCGAGATAACCCGTCTTGCCAGCCAACGGACCATCGAGCACCTTGATGATGTCGTTGGGCTTGTTGGTCTTGGGATTGAAGGCGTAATCGGTATAAGGACGTTCGAGCACGATGACCTTGTCGGCATAGTTGTCGTTGAAGTCGCGGAAGAACTTCATCTGCGCCTCTGGTATCACCCACACCTTCGATTTCTCCTCGTTGCTCACCCTACGGTCGTAGAGGATATGCCCATTGGGATAATATTTTTCCAAGAACGTGGTGAGGGCTTGCTGGGTGGCAAGGACGAACACATGTCCTGCGAACAAAGGAACGACCAAACTCTTGCTAGCCGCCGAATCGGGAACTGTGGAGCGAACAGGATTATAAAATTCGAGGATATTGCCCTGCTCTGCCAACTGTTTGCCCAACTGCTGGATATGAAACGCCTCATCATCAGACACAGGACAATCCTTATATTTCGCTTGCGCCCTTTCCACTTCATTCCTCCACGCCTTGCATTGCTTGATATGCTGCAAGAGGAGTTTCTGAAGCTTTTTCTCGTCACCAGGCAGGGTACGAACTAGCATCCAATGAATGCCCTTATTATCCTTGTAGTCGGTTTCAGCCTGATAAACTTCGGGTATCTTGTGAACTAACATAGAGTAAGAATATCGGATTGGGATGAACAAAAGAATGAACCATCATGAACCTCATCGAGGTATAAACTCCTTGCTCCCCTTATGACAAACGCATAAGAGTTCTTAGGGATGTATCTGGGACGATACTACGACCCTGCAACGGAGGTACCTCATCGTATGCTAACAGGTCATATCTATGTGGATGGTAAGAGCGGCTATAGCCATCTCGTTCATTTTTTTATCCATATACCACGTATATTGTGGATGCAAAGTTAGTGAAAATATATCAAACGACAATGCGTTTTGAGATATTTTTGCGTTTAAAATGCGTTTTTCAACTGAAAATGTAAAGAAATCGAAAAACCATCAACGCAAAAAGGGCCGACCTCACGGCCAGCCCTTCCTTATACAGAGTAAAATTCAAATAGGTATGACTTTAAATTTTACTTAAAGTTTCGTGATAACTCCCTTCTCAGAAGTCTCCAAGAAATGAATGATGTTCTGAACCTCTGGGCCATCTGGCACCTGATCCTTGATCTGGTTGATGGCATCGAAGAGGGATGTCTGTCCGTGGAATACCAAACGGTAGGCATTTGCCACGTGCTTGCGCACCTTCTCGTCGAGGTTGGCTGCCTCCATGATGACGGTGTTAGGACCGGCATACTTCACAGGCTTGCCACCAGCGATGATGAAAGGAGGAATATCCTTGGAGAAGGTGGTACCTGCCTGAATCATCGCCAAGTCGCCCACACGTGTCTTGGCGTTCTCCACTACGGATGTAGAGTAGATGACACCATTGCCGATGACGCAATCACCTGCAATCTTGGTACCGTAACCGAATACGCAAGAGTTGCCGACAACGGTATCGTGAGAGATATGCGCACCCTCCATAAGGAAGTTCTTGTTGCCAAGCACCGTCTTGCCACCCTCGTAAGTACCACGGTTGATGACCACGTTCTCACGGATGGTATTGTTGTCGCCGATGACTACAAAACTGTTGGCACCATGGAAGTTGAAATCCTGTGGAAGCGCACCTACCACTGCACCCTGGAACACCTTATTATTATTACCCATGCGAGTACCGTTCATGATGCTCACAAATGGGTAGATGATGCAGTTGTCACCGATTTCCACATCGTCCTCGATATAGACGAATGGATATATCTTGCAGTTGTCTCCAATCTTAGCCTTTGGAGAAACCTCTGCCTTTGGACTTATTATACTAGCCATAATAATCTAACATTTAACATTTAACACTTAACATTATTTGGCTCCTCCACCGAGCGCATAGTAGAGATTCACCACTGCCTGCATCTTGTAGAAGTCGTCAGCCACCTTAGAGAGCTGCACGTTGAGCAGAGAAGACTGTGCGGAGATAACCTCCAAGTAAGTGCTACCAGCACTTGCCATCAAGGTACGTGTATCCTCCACGTTCTTCTTCAACACCTCAATCTGCTTCTCCTCCACCTTGCTCTTCTCATCTGAAGAGTTGTAGAGTACGAGGGCATTGCTTACCTCGCTACCTGCGGAGAGTACGCTGTTCTGCCAAGTGTTGTAAGCCTGCTCGTACTGAGCCTTGGCAACTTTCAAACCTGCGATAAGACGACCGTTCTGGAAGATTGGCTGTACCAAGGAACCTACGGCTGAGAGCAACCACTTGCCTGGGTTTACGATGCCTGCGCCGCTAGAGTTGGTGAATGCACCTGTACCAGAAATGGTGATAGATGGATAGAACTTGCTGCGAGCGGTCTCCAC
>CAVKXW010000251.1:0-4069 GCA_963660215.1 Bacteroidaceae bacterium
TCCATGAACTGCTGGATGAGGTCGTGGGTATGCTGCTTCAGACGGATGTTGCAGAGTACGATGACGTTGTGTCCCATCTTGTGATGATCCACGATAGCCCCATATCGCTGGATATATCCCTCTCGCTCCAAACGCTTCTGGCGTTCGAAGGTAGGGGAAGGGGAGAGGTGTACCCTTGCGGCAAGCTCCTTCACGGTGAGGTGGGAGTTTTGCTGCAATAACTTGAGTATCTTGATGTCGATGTCATCGAGCGTTTCTTGTGTCGTTGCCATATTCTTTATTGCTTATCTTGTTACTTAATTTCTTGATTTTCGCAGAATAATATTCTGTGAAAATCGCTAATTCGCTGCAAAGATAGTATATTTTTCTGAATTACGAAGAATATTTGGCGGATAAAATTCTTCTTCTTACCTTTGCAACCGCAAATCCGGATGCTAATCATATCGTATAACATTTAAAATAATAGGAGATAAGAAAATGAGCAATACAGTCAAGAGAAACCAACATTTTGAGGCAGTGGGCAGTTACTTGCGCCCAGCGGAGTTGAAGGAAGCAAGAGCGAAGTTCGCTGATGGACAGATTTCCGCCACCGACCTTCGTGCCATCGAAGACCGTCTGATTGCCGATGTGGTGAAGAAGCAGAAGGAGTATGGCTTGCATTACATCACCGATGGCGAGTTCCGTCGCAGCTATTGGCATCTCGACTTCATGTGGGGATTCCATGGCGTAGAGCACATCGAGTTGGATCATGGTTATCAGTTCCATGGCGAGGAAACCACCAAGGGCTCTTTGAAGTTGACTGGCAAGATTTCGGGCGAGAACCATCCTTTCATCAAGGACTTCTTGTTTGTGAAGCAGTTTGAGGAAGAAGGCGTTGAGGCTAAGCAGACCGTTCCTGCGCCAGCGCAGTTCCTTGCCGAACTCTTCCGTGGCGACAATGCCAAGAACACTCGTGAGTTCTATCCTAACACCACCGAGTTGATAGAGGACATCGCCAAGGCTTATCAGACCTTCTTCCAGGAAATCTATGCCGCAGGATGCCGCACCGTTCAGTTGGACGACTGCACATGGGGTATGATTGTGGATGATGATTTCTGGAAGTCGATGGCAGGAACTGGCTTTACCTTGGAGCACGAGGCTTTGCAATACTTGAAGGTAAACAATCTCGCTATCGAGGGCAAGCCAGAGGGATTGACCGTCAACACCCATGTTTGCCGTGGCAACTATCATTCTTGCTATGCCAGCAAGGGTGCATACGACCCTGTGGCTCCTTACCTTTTCAAGGATGAGAACGTGGATGCCTTCTACTTGGAGTATGATGACGAGCGTTCGGGCAGCTTCGAGCCATTGAAGTATGTTTCGGGCGACAAGAAGGTGGTGCTCGGATTGGTAACAACCAAGTCGCCAGTCCTTGAGGATAAGGCTACGGTTATCGCTCGTATCAAGGAGGCAACCAAGTATGTGCCATTGGAGCGTCTGCTTCTCAGCCCTCAGTGTGGTTTTGCCTCTTGCGAGATTGGCAACAAGCTCACCGAGGAAGAGCAGTGGGCGAAGCTCGACTTGATTCGTGAGATTACCGAAGAGGTTTGGGGATAAGCGAGAATTCCATTATTCCTTTATATCCTTCAATGTGGCAGGATTGTAATGACTTAGTTGTTGCAATTCTTGCTCAATGGACATTGGTAAGGCTGGGATTTGGTTGGCTGAGCAAAAGGAAGTGATGACTTCTGTCGATTCCTTAGGGGTAGAGGCGGAAGACTTGATATTGCTTTTGCTCGCCACATATTCCTTCTCTGTGATGTATAGCTCTGTGGTCACATGGATGAGCTGTTTGTGAGAATCCTTTTTGTACCAATACAAATAGCTGTTGTCATACTTTTGATATAGTAAGTCTTTGAAGGAATAGTAGTCTTCTGGACTAATCTGGTATGCCTCGGCGAAATGGTCAGTGAGGTCTTCCTTGTAGAATCCAAACAGTTGATGCTCCAACTTATCGTAGGTCGGAATCTGGTCGATTTCTATCAAGCATTTCTTGGCTATGCTGTCCTGTCGGATGGTTCCAATGGTTCGGTTATTAAGCATAATGAGTTGGATGCCGACGGAATCCTTCAGTTGGTATTTTTTGCGGCATAGTTCGATAAAGGTCTTGCCTTCTGGCCAAGGGCGGAAAGTATCATCGTCGCTATAAGTGAAGGCTCTCTTCCGGTCTTGTGCAATGAGTGAAGAATTGTGCATCGTCCTGCCCTCATATCGGTTGAGGGCTACCTTACCGTTTTTCAGGTTGATGAAATATTCCACGATACCATCCTTGTAATATTTCAGAATGGAGTCGTTGTGTTGATAACTGCGATAGTAACCTTTGAGACGAACAAAGCGGGGGCGAGTTTCCGTTACGTTCACTTCTTGTAGGTTCTGCACCTTGGTGAGGTGATTAGGCATTTGGCTCTCTGTCAATTTGCTCTTGTTGGTTTCTTGTGCTTGGAGGCAGGATGGCAAGAACAATAATAGTAAGAATAGAAGTCTCTTCATAATTTCTTCTGTTAGCAAAACTATTTATATGATAAAACGAGCTGTTCTTTCTCGGAGGAACAGCTCGCTTTATCTTTTATTTTCTAAAATACTTTCCTACGACAGGCAGGCTCTTCAATGGGAAATCCTTCTTCACGAGATATGCGGCGAAGATGAGGATGAGAACCGTGTTGATGCAGCAAGCAATGGCGGTGGAGAAGTACTTGTTTGCCTCGGTCATTCCCACGAAGAGGATGAGGGCGAGGACTACGTAAATCATGATTTCCTTGACAGGATAGTTGATAGGATACTTCTTCTGACCTACGAAATAGGAGAGGAGCATCGCCGTACCATATCCTGCGAAACCAGCCCAAGCGCAAGCGATGTAACCATACATCGGAACGAAAATGACGTTTATGGCTATCAATACCGCACAGCCGATGCCTGAGAAGTAAGCCCCCCAAATGGTCTTGTCGATGAGCTTGTACCAGAAGCTGAGGTTGAAATAAACTCCCATCATGATTTCTGCCGCCATCACGATAGGCACAACCTTCAAGCCTTCCCAGTAATCACGGCCGATGATGTGGCGCAAAACATCCATATATCCTACCACGAAGAGGAAGGCAAGCAAGGTAAAGATGACGAAGAACTTCATCGCCGAAGCATAGGTCTGTCGGTTATCCTTGTCCTTCGCCTTGCCGAACACGAATGGTTCGTAGGCGTAGCGGAAAGCCTGGGTTATCATCGCCATAATCATTGCTATCTTGCTGGCTGCTCCATAGATTCCGAGTTGGGCATGTGCATCCCCCTTCTCGTAGATGTATGGGAAAAGAATCTTATCGGCAGTCTGGTTCAAGATACCTGCGATACCGAGTACGAGGATTGGCCAACTGTAGCCCAGCATCTTCTTGACGAGTGCCTTGGTCTCTGCCCAAGAAGCGTAAGGACCAGAAAAACCATCTTTCAATTCCTTATAGAAGAAGAGGGTCATCGTGGCAGTACAGATGATGTTGATATAGAATGCGTATGCCACATCGCTTCCACCCATGAAGGCGAAGTAGATGATATTCATCATCATGCTGCATAAGATGAAGATCATCTTTAGGGCTGCAAACTTCAATGGGCGCTTCTTGTATCTGAGGTAAGCAAAAGGAATGCACTGGAAAGCATCGATTGCCACGGTCACAAACATCGTCCAAACGTAAGCTGGGTGTCCGGTGTATCCCATCCAACCGCTCAATGGTTTGAGGAAAATGAACACCAAGGCGATGAACAGAAGCGAGGTGCATCCCACCATACTCAATACGGTGGTATAGACTTTGTGAGAATCCTCTTCCTCCTTGTTGACGAAACGGAAGAAGGTGGTCTCCATTCCGTAAGTCAGAATGACGAGGAGCAATGCTGTCCAAGCATATACATTGGTGATGACACCATAACCACCACTGGCGGCACTAATCTTAGCCGTGTAGAGTGGCACAAGCAGATAGTTCAAGAATCTGCCGATGATACTGCTCATACCATAGATGGCGGTATCCTTTGCGAGTGATTTTAAACTTGCCAT
>CAVKXW010000252.1:0-4045 GCA_963660215.1 Bacteroidaceae bacterium
AGGGCGAGACCACAACGCTTGATCTCCGCATCACCATTCCGGAGGACAAACTGTCGGTGATCGGTTCGTTCGACGCTGAGACAAAGTACAGGGTTGAGCCTGATTCCGAACCTGTTTCGGTTCTCTCGACCACTGGCCGTGGATTCTATGTGATAGGTTTCTTGACCCCGCGTCAAGAGCCTTCCGTCCACGCCATCAACGACCTCATTGCTGCGAAGTCCGGTCTGGAGGCCTGGAATCGTCCGATCCTGCTCTTGACCACAACGGAAGGACTCGGATGGCTTAAGGAATATTCCGCCTCGCTCCCGTCGAACGTCCGTTTCGGAATAATCCCTGACAGCCTCGACTTGAAAGGCCGCAGGATGCCGTACTTCCTCCTTGCCGACACCTTCAACCGTGTCTTCTTCACCACCGAAGGCTACACCATCGGCCTCGGTGACCAGCTTGTCACCGCCATCGCCAAGCTGTAGGGGTCTGATAACATTGGGTAATGTCGCTTCGGTGCTTCGACAGGCTCAGCAACCGGGTATGATCGGTCGCTGAGCCTGTCGAAGCGACTATAAATGCCGTATTGTTTTTGTTATAGTTAATTGCTAATTTTGCTATGGTTAATTGCTGAGTTATGAAAAGGATAATCATAGTTTTGCTGAGTCTGGTGTTATCAGTCAGTATCTATGCCCAAGAAATCACCGGTAAATGGATTCAGACCAACAGTAGTTCAGAAAATGGAACGGAAATGACGACATCAGAGACGCTTTCCATTATGAATGACGGCACGTTTGAGGATGCTGTGATTATGGAAATGAAATATACCGATGACAAGAACGGACAGGCTCCGGTTAAACTGAAAGTCAGTATCTCGTGCTCCGGCACGTGGTCCCTTACAGACAAAACCCTGTCTCAGACCTTTTATGCGAAATCCGTCAAAACCGAGATTCTGGAACAGCCGGACGGCTTTCCTAAGTTCTTCCTGAATGTCCTCAGCAAAAGCGTAGTCTCAGAGTTCAAGAAGCACTCAAAGAAGCCGATACTCTACAATGTGGTCTCATTGACATCGGATAAGCTACAGATTCAGGAGGTCGGCTCCAAAGACTCCGAAACGGAGACGTACACCCGAACGAAGTGAAATATCTCCTGGAGGGCAACTCTTTGTAAATGAATATATTGATAAATCCTGCCCCTCAACTGAGAGGAGCAGGATTATTTAAGTAGTTGCCAGTCAAATATTTATTCTCCACGAACCGTTACCGGGATGCTGGCTCTTAGCCATAAAATCGGTCGCTGAGTCTGCGGTTGCTGAGCTTGTCGAAGCGTCGAGCGGCGTTGGTTATTCAAAACGATATTGTTACCAGTCGCAAGAATATTCCTGATTTACACTCCGATGATCCATTTGCTGCCCAGAATCCGTGAGATGATCTCGGATGTCAGTGCGCAGCATATGAATGTGCAGACTGCAATGAATGGAATCGCCGCCGCAGTGTGCAGGTGGAGCGTCTGGATGGACACCACTGACCAAAGGTGCAGCCAGAAGATGTGCATCAGGTACATTCCGTAGCTCAGCTTGGAAAGTCGGGTGATGATCCAAGGTGCTTCCGGCCGCTTTATGCAGGAGAACATCAGGAATGTTCCTGCTGTGAGGCAGGCCACGTTGATCGTGCAGAAATTCCACCCGATTTCAAGCTCAGGAGTGCTGAGAACCACTCCCGGCGTAGCTTGAACATAGAATGAAAGGATGGTGGCGATGGCCCCGACAGTCATCATTATCGCTCCGATAATCATCTTCTTGCGTGTGCTCCAGTCAAGGTGTACACGGATATAGTGCGCCATCACAAGGTAACCAAGGAAGCCGGAAAAGTACCAAAGCAGGTGGTACTGGTTCCAGAAGCACTGTCCCCAAACCTCTCCGAACCAGCGGTTCAGATATGGAATGCAGGTGGAAATCAGAAACAGGATGATGAAGAACCTCTCCTCACGTTTGCCGACCTTTTCAAGCCACGGAGATATTACCGGAATGAAAAGATACATGCTCAGCAGCGGGAATATGAACCACAGATGCCCGGCCAATGACGGAAAGTTCAAAGGAATATGCGTCAGATCGTGGACACTTGTCTGGATGTCGATCTGTCCCCAAAGCAGCGGCAGTGTGGAGTAAAGAATGGCGAAAATAAGGAATGGAGGCACAATCTTGGTGAAACGTCTCTTGTAGAACTCCTTGGCCGACATTCCTTTCTTCATCGGAGCCAACAGAAACGCCGACACGATCATAAAGAGCGGCACCGCCATTCTGGAAAATCCATCATAGAGAGACACGAACAACCGGTCGGTCTCATTGGCCAGAAATGACTGTGGACCAGCCATATCTGTGGCTCCCGGCCCCGGATAGAAATTCTCGCTGGCGTGCACCAGCATAACCAGAAAGCACGCAAACACCCGCACATAATCCAGGAATACGATTCTTTTGCTGTCGTTCATCTCTATATTCATTGAAATTTTAATGTCTTTATGTGATTCTCCATCAGGAGCGCCGCAAAGATAGAAAAAATGAATTTCGTGCGCAATATCGGCCCTTTCGCGCACAAAGTGTATTTTCCTGATTTAGGTTGACTCGGTTTTGTTTTTTATACCTGATTTTAGTTGACTTTCAGCCGTTATCCCTATCAGGGGTTGACTGGAGGCCGTAGGCCGGAAGGAGACCCCTGATAGTTCTCCAAAGGTAAAGGTTTTTCAGGGATTTCCAAGTCGTTTCCGGATTTTATGGCCTGATGCCTGTAACTGGTCCACAGCATATCCCTGTCTCCCGTCAGCCCCGCCGCTTCGGACGGGGTCTTCATCCCGATGCTCATATGCGGCCTCCGGTTGTTGTAGAAGTCCACGGCCTGGGCGACCGCCGCCACGACCTCGTTGATGTTCCTGAACACCTTCCCTTTGAGCAGCTCGTTCTTCATCGTGTTGTTGACGCGTTCCGCCTGGGCGTTGTCCTTCGGGTCTCCCGACTCGGTCATGCTGACCCTTACGCCGTGCTTCCGCAGCATCCCCACATACTCACGGCACGCATATTGACAGCCACGGTCGGAGTGGTGTATGAGGTTGACCTCATCCTTCCCCTCTATGCGCCTCAGCGCCATCCTCAGGGCCTCCAGGGGATAGTCCGTGTCAAGCGTGGGGCCGACACTCCAGCCGATGATCTCCTCGGTGTATGCGTCTAGTATCAGCGACAGGTAGCAGAAGTGACAACGGTAATCGTCCTCCGTTATGACAATGTATGTTATGTCGCTGACCCACAGCCGGTCCGCCGAGGTGGGGATATAATCCTTTATGAGGTTGGGGTATGTCGGGAGTCCGTGTGTCGAGTCCGTCGTGCGGGGCTTGCGTATCTTCCGGCGCACCTTCAGCCCCTGCTCGTCGATGATCCGGCAGAAGCGGTCGCGGCCTATCGGACTGTCAGAGCGGAAGTCCCTCCGGTACATGTACCACAGCTTCTTCCCGCCGATGCCGGGATCCTCCTTCCTGACTTCCCTGATATATTGGATGGCGAACTCCTCACGCGCGGCCTTGGCATGGGCCGCGTCCTCGTCATGCTGATAGTAAGCCTGCTTGCTTACACCAAGCAGCCCGCAGAGCTCAGCCACCTGACATTCGGTGGCCGATTCCGCGTGCAGGTCCCTTACCGCTTGGTGCCAGCTTTTTTTCTTATCTCGATGTGCCATCGTGCCTCCGCTATGTCTATGATCTTTTCGTTCAGGCGGTTGCGCAGACGCTCCACTCTGAGGCTCTCCTCCAGTTCGGAGATCCGAGACCTCAGGGACTCCACCTCTTCCTGCTCCTTTGACTTTTTTGCTTCCATGATTCTTCGCGGGCTTCCTTTCCCGTTCTCCGCCTCAAAGATAGCTATCCAGTGGTACATTTGCCTCACGCTTACAGGGACAAGTTGCATTTTGGCTATCTTACGTGGGCTAAAGCCTGTCTTTTGGTGAATCTCTATCACCTGTTGATAGTACTTCTTTTGAAATTCTGTGTGTAACTTCATAATGATTGACTCTTTTTT
>CAVKXW010000253.1:0-4022 GCA_963660215.1 Bacteroidaceae bacterium
AAAATATCGGAGATTACCAACTTTTTAAAGCTCTATTTTTATCCCGAACTCAGGTATAATATACATATAAAATAAGGGAGGAAGAGCATCAAGGCTCTAGAAGCATAAGAAATATGCTTCTAGAGCCTTGTTTTGTTACATACATACAAATTCTTTAAAACAAGAAGCCAGAAAAGCCCAACAAACATACCATCGCATTCATTACCCCAAAGACATTAAATCTGACAGAGCACCTCATATAAGACATCATTCAATGGGTAATCTTTATAGAAAAAAGATTGAATCATCCACATAATGCTATTACAAAATCACCCCCACAGGTATGACATTTTATACGGAAAGGAGTATTTTTTGGTTATTTTTCTTAAAAAACAACCAATTTATACCCCCATTCAACAAAATATCCACCCCAACAGTCAAAAAACTTACTACCTTTGCAAACGTAAAAAGGAACATAGTTCTAAACTAGTTCAAGTATTAACAACAAAAAAATAAGATTATGGATTGCATTTTTAGAATTACAGAAATGGTAAAGAAAGTTGGTTTCGTTGTTCTCGTTGCAGAATTGGCTGTAATCGCCTATATGAACGTGATGTAATTTCTCCTATATATAATATGAAAAGGAGGATATATAAAAGAAAAAAGGATAACTAACTCAAAATTTAGTATGTAACGGCAAGCTAAACAAGAAAGCACGAAGCCGTACATAGAAAGGCTCTATGCTAAAAAAGCATAGAGCCTTTCTAGTTTTTTTACACCTTATTATATATAAGAGCGCGAAAAAGGAGGGGTAATCCTTTCTACTTTCAGACATTTTTTGTAATTTTGCAGCCAAATAACAAAAGTATATTAGCTAATATGGAACAAAAGAACTTTAAACGTACTACCGTAACGGCAGCTTTACCTTATGCCAACGGTGGTGTGCACATCGGTCACTTGGCAGGTGTATACGTGCCAGCCGATATTTATGTTCGTTACCTCCGCCTCAAGAAGCAAGACGTTGTTTTCATCGGCGGTAGCGACGAGCATGGTGTGCCTGTAACCATCCGTGCCAAGAAGGAAGGCATCACCGTACAGGAGGTGGTAGACCGTTACCACAATCTCATCAAGAAGAGTTTCGAGGATTTCGGCATTTCCTTTGATGTTTACAGCCGTACCACCTCGAAGACACACAATAAGTTTGCCTCCGACTTCTTCCGCACACTCTACGATAAGGGCGTATTGGAAGAAAAGGTAGAGGAGCAGTTCTGCGATGAGGTGACAGGCGAATTCCTCACAGACCGCAACATCGTGGGTACTTGCCCTCGCTGTGGCGCAGAAGGCGCTTACGGCGACCAGTGCGAGAAATGCGGTGCTACCCTTTCGCCAGAGGAACTCATCAACCCTACCAACAAGAACAACCCTGGTCACGGACTCGTAAAGAAGCCTACCAAGAACTGGTATCTCCCACTCGGCAAGTACCAAGACTGGTTGAAGCAGTGGATTCTCGAAGGTCACAAGGAATGGCGTACCAATGTGTATGGTCAGTGCAAGAGCTGGCTCGACATGGATCTTCAGCCACGTGCAATGACCCGTGACTTGGACTGGGGTATCCCTGTACCAGTAGAGGGTGCTGAGGGAAAAGTGCTCTATGTATGGTTTGACGCTCCTATCGGTTATATTTCCAACACCAAGGAACTTTGCGAGGCAAACCCAGAGAAATGGGGAACATGGCAGAAGTGGTGGCAGGACCCAGAGACACGCCTTGTTCACTTCATCGGCAAGGACAACATCGTGTTCCACTGCATCATCTTCCCTACCATGCTCAAGGCACACGGCGACTACATCTTGCCAGACAATGTGCCAGCCAACGAGTTCTTGAACCTGGAGGACGACAAAATTTCCACCTCTCGCAACTGGGCCGTTTGGTTGCACGAATATCTCGTAGACCTCCCTGGCAAGCAGGATGTTTTGCGCTACGTATTGACAGCCAATGCCCCAGAGACCAAGGACAACAACTTCACCTGGAAGGATTTCCAGGAGCGCAACAACTCTGAGCTCGTAGCCGTATATGGCAACTTCGTAAACCGTGCCCTCCAACTCACCAAGAAGTATTGGGGCGGTGTGGTACCTGCCTGCGGTGAACTGCAAGATGTAGACAAGGCTGCCATCGCCGAGTTTAAGGACGTAAAGGAAAAGGTAGAGCAGTATCTCGACGTATTCAAGTTCCGTGAGGCTCAGAAAGAGGCGATGAACTTGGCTCGTATCGGCAACAAATACATCACAGAGTGCGAGCCTTGGAAGGTTTGGAAGACAGATCCTAAGCGTGTAGAGACCATCTTGAACATCTCCCTCCAGCTCGTAGCCAACCTCGCCATCGCATTCGAGCCATTCTTGCCATTCTCATCAGCTAAGCTTCGCAAGATGATCAATATGCCTAGCTTCGAATGGAGCCAGCTCGGCAATACCGACCTCTTGAAGGCAGGCACTCAGCTCGCAGAGCCAGAGTTGCTCTTCGAGAAGATTGAGGACGAGGTAATCGAAAAACAGCTTCAGAAGCTCGCCGACACCAAGAAGGCGAACGAAGAGGCTTCTTACAAGGCTGAGCCTATCAAGCCAGAAGTTAGCTTCGAGGATTTCGAGAAGCTCGACATCCGTGTAGGCCATATTCTGAACTGCGAGAAGGTAAAGAAGTCTAAGAAACTCTTGAAGTTTACCATCGACGATGGTAGCGGCGTAGAGCGCACCATTTGCTCAGGTATCGCAGCCTACTATGAGCCAGAGCAGCTCATCGGCAAGGATGTGCTCTTCGTAGCCAACTTCGCTCCTCGCAAGATGATGGGCATCGAGAGCCAGGGTATGATTCTGAGTGCAGTCAACTTCGACGGTAGCCTCAACGTTACCTCTCTCCTTGGCAAGGTGAAGCCAGGAAGTCAGGTAGGATAAAAAGAGAACAGACATTCTCCTTATATGAGCAAAGCCCAATATTGCTTTTGTAGCAATATTGGGCTTTATATATCTAAAAAAATAATCCTACTAAAAATTCCACTAGGTGGAAATTCTAAAGAGAAAAGCGATAACCTACTGTAAATGTGAAAGTTTTATTCTTAGAATTGGAAATATCGTCCTTGTTTACCTTAGTCACTCCGATATTATATCGCGCATCAAGTATGACATTCATATACTCATAAGACACTCCTATCGGGATAGAAAAATCTACCTTCTTGGCAGAATAAGAACTCTTTGCTTCTACCGTTTCCTCATACCATGTAGAGCCATCTTTATCCTTCGTCAAGGGTGTAATCTCCACCATTTCCTTACCATCGCCACACAAGAATCCCATTTGGGCTCCTGCCATCAAGGCAAACTGAGGAGCTACATACACTTTCAGCATCAAAGGCACATGGATATAATCAAGATTCAAGTGCTTATTCTTATAACCATAGTATTTTCCCTCCTCATTAGTTTCCCCAGAATTAATATCCATCCTTTCCTCATAATCGCCCCAACGAGCACCTTGGCGAGCATAATAAGCACCTAGAGAAACTCCCAATAGTTCCGAAGCACGGTATTCCATATCCACGCCTACCATCAAACCAGCCTGAACCTTTGACTTTATCTCTTGGTTGGTACCAAGCAAATAGATGGAATTGTCACTCAAATTGGCGATAGCCACACCGATACGGGGTATTACGGAAAATCTACCCACAGGATTCTCCACCTCTTGCGCCTTCGCTCCCACTACCGAGAGCACCAGCACCATCATTATCATAATATTCTTCTTCATTTCTATAATAGTTTATATATCATATATAACAAAGAATCAGGGAGAATATTGCATCCGTCCGATATTTTTCTCGCAAAATGTTTTAAAAAAACAACTCATAGTTTTCTATCTCTCAACTCACCGTTTCTCGGTGCATTAGTCATCGTTTTACCTATGACTAGCGTCTATTTCCAAGACCGAAAGAAAATAGCACAGACAAATTCAATTTGTCCGTGTTTTTTGCCACAAAGGCTTAGTAAAGCGCAAAAACTCCAAC
>CAVKXW010000254.1:0-4015 GCA_963660215.1 Bacteroidaceae bacterium
ATGTCAATTCCCTGCGGAAGTCCAATTTCTTATAAAGATATAGGAATGGAGAGACGGCGAGGAGCGTCTTTTGTGGACGAGTGAATCGCTCCCAAGCAAACTCTGGCGTGAAGGAAGCTCGGAAAGTCTCGGTCTTGTATTGCCAATAAGGGGCGAACTTGCCTGTTATGTCAAGACAATTATGTCGATTCTCTTCGATGAAATCGCCGTTTTGGGTGGCTTCTTCTTTGTTTTTAGCGATTTCATCGCTATTTCTTTCATCTTGGTTCCCGACATTGATATTGTTGACATCCAGGCTGACTTGGTAGCGTTGACTCCAATGAAACTTGTTCTTTTGCCATTCCAAGGCATGGGCAGTATGCCAAAGGTTGGTGCGGATGCGATTTCGGTCGTTGTTTACGTAGAGGTCGGATACGCCATGATGATAGTCGACAGTACTTCGCCAAGAGAGTTGGCTCTTCTTCCAGACAAAGAGACGATAGATGCTACCCGATAGGTTGAGCTGAGGAATGCGGATGCGCTGGGTAAGCGTATCGTTGATGCTCGACAAGCCATCGCTTTGGTTGGCATTGAGGCTGATGTTCTCGTTGCCGTAGTGGCTAGCCTTGTTCACCTTGTTTTCCCATTGCAGGTTGAAGGCATCACTAATCATCGTCTTGTGGTTGCGCTCGGTGGTAGTGATGGGAGCGTCTCCGCCAAGGTCGTAGATGCTGGAGTTCTCCCTTTGCTGGCGAATCACTTGGCGCACATAGTTGGCTTCGATGCGACTCTCTGCGTCGTCCTTGTTCTTCTTGATATGGTTGACACTGTACTTCTGCGAGGTGTTGAAGCGCAAGCGTTCGGCATCTATTGGGGCATCGAGCGTTGGGGCGGAGAGCCAAGAAGGGAGCGTGGCAGAGGGTAGCCTGCCGCTGTAAGAGGCGAGTTGTTCGAAGGCATTGCCTAGGTTCTTGCCCGTTCTGTCGTAGGCGGCATCATACATCATCTGCTTTTTCTTGCCAATCTGCATGATGTTGAGGCTTCCGCCTACATGGGTGGGGTCGTCTACGAGCAGATAAGGCTTGATGGTAGGCAAGAGTTTGTCGCGGGCACTATCCTTGAGGGCTATGTTCATCGCCACGTTATCCGTAAAGGTCTTGTTTTGGAGAGCCTTGATGGGTTGGTCATGCTCGATGACTTCGGCCTTTTTTACATCTTTTGCCTTGATGTTTTCCTCTAGTTGATTGTATTTGCCGCCAGTCAGGTCGAGACCTTCCACGGTGAATCTATTGATGGGCTTGCCGTTGTAGTTGATGCGACCGTTCTTCTCTATATCTACGCCTGGGAGCTTCTTCAATACATCTTTCAGGGAGTTATCTCGCTCGTTGGCGAAGCGAGTAAGGTCAAAACTGATGGTGTCACGCCCCGTGATGCGAGAGCCTTTTACCTGTACTTCTTTCAGCACGAATGCCGTTGAAGCCATGCTGATAATCGTCTCGTAGTTCGATGAAATCGGCGTTTTTTGCTTTTTGTAGCCCATGTAGGTAGCTTGCAGCATGTCGCCTTTCTGTTTTTCGGAGATAGAAATGGTGAAAGTGCCGTCCTCCTTGGTTCGGGTAAACTTCAATGGTTTGCCATTGCGCAAGAAAGTTACGGATACGTTGCCGAGGCGGTTATGTGTAAGCGAATCTTCCACATAGCCACGAATCTCGGTTGGCGTGTCGCCATCATCTTGCATCATAGGGGTGTAGCTCTTCTTGCTTTGCATCGCCATTGGGATGCAAAGCAAAAGGCACAAAGTGATAAAAGCAGTCAATATCCTTTTCATATAGCTCATGTCTTGTTTCTGTTTAGCGTTGGCAAAGGTACTGTCTTTTGTCCTTTCCGCCAAAGATTCATATTCCTGAGATATTAACTGCTTCATCGTTTCGTATTATTGTTTTATTTATCCTTCAGTATAACAGTCTGTATGATAGCTAGATAACTGAAATACTGAAGGAACTTTTGAAAATCGATTCTTTTTTATTGTAGCTCAATAGGGTTGAAGACGTTCTTCTTGTTCATTACCTTTTTCAAGTCCATAGGATTTCCCTTTTCGTCGATAACTTTGGTGACTTTGATATCCAAGCCTTCCAGCGCCATTCTCGGTGTCATCTTCTCCTTAAGTTCCCTGAGGTCTTTTTGGCTAAGTTCTTCTCTCTTCTCCGTATAAATGGTGATAGGGGAAGTCCCATCAAGGGTACTCATGCCGATGGCAGTGAAAACATACTCTTGGTTCTCGTCGTATGCTTTTAGGATTAATCCTGGGAGACCGCAAAGTTTCCATGGACCTTCTTGCATTGGGATGTCCTCTGCGTACCAAGCATACCAAGTTCTTCCCTTGAAGTTGGTCTTGGCTAACTGGCAATGGTTGCCGATGATGTCGGCGGTACTATCGGGGATGAGTTGCCAGTTGGGCGTCTCGATGCTTTCCGTGCATTGGCACTTTGTGAGTGCTACGTCTTCTATTTGCAGCGACTTGCCTTCCGTAGGATAGTCCTTATAGTATGAGAATGGGAATCTTCCGCCTTTAGGTAGGTCTGAGAAGTCAAAGTTGCCTGTCTTTGCCTTTGCTGCCATCAGCGAGTCTTTCACTTGCTTGGTTCGGTCATAGAAAGCTGTAACCTTGTCGCCTATGTCCAATCGCATCTCGCTGTCCGTATAGATATACGGTTTGATGGATGGGTTGTTCACCCATTTACCCTCGTAGGTAATGCGATACTTCACCTTGTCGATGTTGACCAACTCTCCCTTTTGGGTGCTGCTTGTTCTGATGACAGTTCTAGTTTGTGCTTGTGCAGCCATAGTGCCAAAGGCTAGGATGGCTGCAAGAAAGAATGCTAATCTCTTCATATTATACTTCTTTTATGTTAATCTGCTTGCAAAGTTACACTTTTGGTGGCACTCTGCAAAAAAAACGATAGTATTTATAACTATTTAATAGACGAAGAGACTTGGAAAAGGTAAACTGAAAAGTTTTTGAAGAAACATAAGTCGTTGGTTTATGGATTCTTCAGTTGCTCCTTGACTTTTGCAACGAGCTTCGCTTTTTCCTTCTCGTCCTTCAGCTTGTCTGCCTTTGCCAAGAACATCTGGAGATAGAGCTTGGCTTGCGGCTTCATCTTGGCTCCGATGTACATCTGTGCGGCATTGTAATAGTTGTGAGGATCGTCCTCGTCATCGTATTCGATGCACTGGGCGAAGGCGTGGCCAGCCTCCTTGTATTGAAACTTATAGTAATACAGCTCGGCGAGTTGTTGGTTTACGTAGAGACCACGACTGCGAGGATAAGCCACGGCAATGGACTGCTCCAAGTTGAGGATGGCAAACCTCGACATCTTTTCCTTTTCCACGATGTCCTTGGTTTGCTCGGAGATTTTCTTGCAAGCCATACCGAGGTAGAAGAGGCTGTTCATGTTAGGATTGTCCTTCTTCATCTCTGCCGCCTTGTTCAGATAGGTATAGGCTTCTCGATACTTTTCCAAGTTGTAATAGCACAAGCCTATGACAAGGTTCGACTCAAAATTATCGAATCCATCGGCGATAAGCTTCTTGTATCGAGGGATGGCTTGGTCGTATCTGAGTTGCAAGTAGAGCGAATAGGCTAGCTCTTTGTTGATGAGGATGTTGGTGGAGTCATGCTTCTCGACATACGGCAAGGCGAAAGCCGATACCTTTTCAGGTGCACCTTGGTTGTTCCATTGAGAGAGGAGTGTGGCGAACACTTCGCTATCGTATGGATAGTCGCCAAATATCATCATGCCATAGAGGTCCACTCTTCCTCGGTCGCCCAGATTGAGGTAAGAATAGAACTTCATACGCAAGTCCTCGTGGGTGAGACTATCGTTCGGGATGCTATCCATGCAAGCGATACACCTTTTGTTGTCGCCACGCAGGCGATAGCAAGAGGCGAGCTTGCGCAGAACATTCAGGTCGTGAGGATGTTCGTCGATGTATTGCTGATAGTAGGCGATGGCATGGAAGGAGTCGTGCTCGT
>CAVKXW010000255.1:0-4001 GCA_963660215.1 Bacteroidaceae bacterium
ATCATTGTTCCAGTTGGCGTTCATACCACCATTGGCAGTAGGTCTCCATGTCACGAACTCAGGCACAACCTTCAGCTTGAGGTAAGCCTCGCCAGGGCAATTAGTAGTAAACTCGCCCGAAGCTCTCTTCTCAAATACAAATCGAAGCTCATACTCATATCCCTCATGGAAGTTCTGCAATACGCTCTCATCAAACTTGATGTCGAGAGTAGACTGTGTGCCGCTCACGATGGCAGCCAGCTCCTCGTTCTTCAGTGTTGCCACAGGGGTAGATAAAAGCGTAGCCCCCTCTGCATTCCACAATGGGTCGTTGGTTATGGCCACATACACATTCTTGCCATCACTAGTAGTCATATTGGTATCATCCAAGAATGTAAGTGTCGAGCTAACAGCCGTTGTACCATCGCCCTCTGTCACGCTGTGCAAAGGTATCTGCAGATAGCCTTGGCTATCATCCGCCTTGCTCTTTGCGACAAGAGCCTTTATCTGTGGCAAGCCGATACGGAGCGAAGCCTCATAATCGCCATCGTTGAACGGATAGTCTACATCGTTGAAACCGAAGTTGAGCTTAGGGCCATTCTTCATCACACGAAGAGATATTTCTGTCGTTCCTGGACAAAGCCAATAGGTCTTATTACCATCTGTAAACTCAATATAGCCATATCCTTCAGACCCTTCTACATCGTTTTGTGTTCCATGAGGACGCAGAACTAGCTTATAGTCCTTACCAGCCACAAGACCAGTAATATCATAACTACTCTTATCCTCCGCAAAAGGAGTGTTATCTGCAGAATCCCAATACCAATCAAAAGTAACATTCGTCAAAGTTGTCTTACCCCCAGTTGCTTGATCTGGTACAGTAAGTGTCGCATTGACTGTTACAGTAGTTTCTCCCTCACAATTTACACGAATTGTAGAAATCACATTACCCTTGGCATCGGTCAAGATGACTTGTTGTCTAACCATTTCGAACCAATCACTATACACAGAACATACTTCAGAAGGTGTTCCCCAAACAGCCCCTTCTTGAGTCGGGTCTTCTGTACAAACGGAAACATAGTATTTCTTACCAGCCTCCAAAGCATAATGACGATTACTTATGACTATATAGCGTTCACCCTCTTCATCGGTCTCAATCATTGGCACTCCATCAATAAGATAGTTGGAGCATATAGCCTCTGAATCGAAGACATCAACAGTCGCATAGTAATCACTTTTGATGGTCGTCACTTGATTTGTAGTCTTATCCGTCTGCTCTGTCACATAATAGTCTTTACCAGTAATAGGATTACCGTCCTCTCCCACAAAACGGAAGTAAATCTTAGTATCTTGGTGTCCTGTGAATGCATTCAAAGTTTCGTGGATAGCACGTATCTTCAACTTGATAGCTCCCTGGTTTTCCTCATTGCATATAGGTTTGTCTTGCAAAACTTGCACCTTAGCAGGCTCTATATAGAGACGGATGTCATCCACAGCATAGTCTGCACCGTCGGTCTTTTTACAATAGTTATCTATCTCTAAGCGGAAATCATCAAACCGTTCCACACCTGTCTCCTTCTGGAGAATAATCTTACCATACACCTCATACCATAATCCCTTCTGGCAAGATTTCTCTAAGTTGTCGGAAAAACTTCCCGAAGAGAAAGAATGAATAAGCTCACGACTCACAGTGTTACCATTGGCATCTTTATTTATACCATAGAGCTTAAACATTATCTGTGGAAGTTCGTTTTCACTTGTCATATCCGCAACAGCTGCAGTAAATATCAGTTGCATACCTGTACAGAGGCTTGCCTTGAAGTCGGCAGCTGCAAAATTGCGGCTTTCATCTGAAGCATCAATATACAAGAAATATCCATACTGAGAGCCATTGGTCATATAATATGTTCTATCGTACAGTACATTGCCAACATGCCACAAATAGCCATCTGTACCAGACACACCTGAACCTGACACGCCACTAATATTGGCAGTCTTATAGACACCATACTCTCCATGTTGAGGCGAATACTTTGGCCAATCATAAGCACCAATAGCCCCAGATGGAAGAGCGGTATAATCCGCTAAGTCCTTATAAACAAATCCATAAGAGCGTCTATCCCACTTGGAAGGTAAACGGTCTAAATTATTCTCCTTTGTAGGAACAGACAATGTCTGCTCGTCATCATCATCATCAAAGGATATTGGTTTGGTAGCCTGCTGATAATGAGAGTCTAGAAAACTTACAGTACGGTAAGTATATCCTTTTTCGGTGATTTCATCCATTGACAATGGATATGTATTCATAAATCGAACATCAAAGTTGGCTATAGGACAGCGATGCCCATCGTCGTCCATTGCAAAGGCTACAATATACGCCACGTCACCATATTGAATGTCCATAGTCTTGCCATCACCGCTCATGCTCACAGGCATCCAGTTGCCATTCAACTTTGTAATCGTCAAATCATAGAATCGGTCTGTTTGTGTACCAAGACTATAGCAATATTGCTTGGTCAAATCATATGCCCACCAATCTATCTTGGTTGCTGCACAAAGTTTGGCCTCGTCAAAATCGTCAGCCACCAACTTATTAGATTCGTCTGCATAATATACAGTATGAGTAAATCCACTGTATGCACCGACATGCTTATAGACTCCATCTTTCAATGGATGGAAGTAATAATTAGTGTAATTCGGTTCTGTTCCCGAATACTTCACGGGCAAATTTAAGCGCAGTGTCATAGTACCTGTCTTCTTCAAACCAGCAGTAACCTTCTTTCCATCCTCAAAAGTCCTGTCATTAGGTCTTGCTGGGTTATTTCCTATTGCCGTGTTCATAATCTCGTCTGCCATAGCAGCTGCAGAACGAATATGGTAGATGTAACGGATTGTGAGGGTAGGCTCATGCTCTAGATATGTCTGAGAGGCATCCATACCATCAAGATAGCGGCTTACGTCGCAAGCGATATCCTCTCCTGCCCAATCTACATTCTGGGCTTCGGTAGGAGGAGTATAAGTTACACCGATGCGATTATTGTTAGGATAGCTCTTAATATCAAAAGCCGCCAAACCATAATCATTTCCACCTGAGACAAGATGATGCAACTTGGTCTCTGTAGCATCAGCTGCTGAGAGATGCGCATTGTTTCGATCTGTCTGATAGTCATACCAGCGGTAATAGCCTTTAGGTTCCAGAGTATTGCCACTACCATAATATTTGTCCAAAGGTAACTTCAAATTGACAGCATCCTTATCCACATATACATAGTACTCCCATTCTGCGGTCTGCTGATAGCCCTTGTCATCATAAACCTTATTAGCATGACCTACATAATGATTGAAAGGCATACTGTATTTGTCCAAAAGTATCACGTTGAACTTTGCCTTCAAAGTTGGCTCTTGCGTAACAAAGCCATACTCCAATGATGCTGGGTATATATCAGAAACAACACAAGATAAGACGACATCACTTAAGTCAAGATCAGCAGGCAAGGTAAAGCTTGTTCTTAAAGCTGTTTCCAATAAAGAACCTGCATTATGTGAATACCAAGTCCAGTTTACTTGATTTTGTTGCAATAACGAAACATTATCGCATACCGCATCAACTATTGGAGTCCCATCTTTCTTAGACAGAGTCCAACGTACATACAAGTCTGTAAGCTTGCTCAAGTCATCTACAGCCAAGGTCTCCTTCAAGAATGCAAGGTTCTCTTCAGAAATCAAGTTCACTGTAGAGTTTGTTGCAAACACAGTTTGCACAGTTTTCACATTAGAGCCTACAGGTTCCTCTGCCTTATTAAGTTTTATCTTATCAAAATTGGCTTGACTCAATATATTATAATTTATCTGAGCCACCAAGTCAGGCTCTTCCAATATTAGTTTATTAGAGATTTCTGGAACTTTATCGGAAGCAAACACCATAATAGTATAATCATCAATGTTTGCGTCTGAAGCACAAGCAATATTAAAATTAACATCTGAAGAAGAAACAGAAGTATTTTCTCCGGATGGATTATAAT
>CAVKXW010000256.1:0-3974 GCA_963660215.1 Bacteroidaceae bacterium
AATAGGCAGGGTGGACAAGGCACTTCCCAACCGCACCAGACACGCCCACAAGCTCATTCCCTTCAGGCCAGAGTTGAAGAGTCCCCAGTAAGGCCGCAACGCCAGGAGCGTGTGCCACGTGCTGATGCTCGTGTGATGGCCTACAGCAAGGAAGATGCAGAGGCAGGAACATCGAACGTGGTGACAGGTCAGCTTCCTGTCGCTAGTCATGTAGCCTCTGTACTATTCGATTCCGGTGCTACGCATTCATTTGTTTCCTATGCATTTGCTGACAAGATAGGACTTCCTAAGGATAATATGGGAAGGGTATTTAAGACAGCTTTACCCTCTGGGGAAGTATTGTTGTCCAGTTACTGGCTACCTCATGTACCAGTATATGTGGCAAATAGGGAACTATATGCTGAGTTGATCGTAATGAAGATCATGGATTACGATGTGATTCTAGGCATGGATTTCCTAGGGAAATACCAAGCTACGATCGACTGCCGAAATCGAAAGATAGTATTCCAACCCGAGGAAGAAGAGAGTTTCGAATATGTCGATACTTCTCGAAAACCCGGGAAGATGATGATCAGTTCGCTGAGAGCAAGCAAGCTGATAGCCAGTGGTTGCATGGGATATCTGGCATATGTGGTGGATACTACAGAGGAACAGAAGCTTCAAGCTGAAGATGTTCCTGTGGTTAATGAGTTTCTTGACGTATTTCCGGAAGAGTTACCAGGGATACCTCCAGAGAGAGAAATCTCGTTCGAAATTGAGTTGATGCCTGGAACAGCACCTATTTCCAAAGCACCATACCGCATGGCTCCAGTGGAGTTAAAGGAGCTGCAGGTACAATTAAAGGAGCTTTTGGATAAGGGATTCATCAGGCCGAGTTTTTCTCCATGGGGTGCACCTGTGTTGTTCGTCAAGAAAAAGGATGGAACATTCCGTTTGTGCATTGATTACCGGGAGTTGAATAAGGTTACGATCAAAAATAGGTATCCGTTACCTAGAATTGATGACCTATTCGACCAGTTAAAAGGCGCAGCGGTATTTTCCAAGATCGACTTACGATCAGGATATCACCAGCTGAGAATTAAAGAAAGTGATATTCCTAAGACGGCGTTTAGGACTCGTTATGGTCACTACGAGTTCCTTGTGATGCCATTTGGATTAACAAATGCGCCGGCAGCGTTCATGGATTTGATGAACAGAATTTTTAAAGAGTATTTGGATAAGTTTGTCATTGTATTCATTGATGACATTCTTATATACTCAAAGACTCATGAGGAGCACAAGGAGCATCTGAGGATCGTGTTGCATACGATAAGGAAGCATCAACTGTATGCCAAATTCTCAAAATGCGAGTTTTGGCTGGACAGAGTACATTTCCTCGGACATGTTGTATCCCAGGAAGGTATTGCTGTAGATCCGACGAAGGTAGATGCAATTAACCAGTGGCCTGCACCCAAGAGTGTGACGGAAATACGCAGTTTCTTGGGATTGGCTGGTTATTATCGGCGATTTGTAGAGGGATTCGCGCGATTAGCTGCACCTCTTACTGCTCTTACACGCAAGGAAAGGAAGTACGAGTGGACTATGGAATGCGAAAGAAGCTTCCAGGAGTTAAAGAGACGGCTGACAAGCGCACCAATCCTTACGCTTCCCACTGAAGGGGAGAAGTTTGTGATCTACAGTGATGCATCGAAAATAGGATTGGGAGCAGTCCTGATGCAAGACGGCAAGGTGATTGCCTATGCTTCCCGTCAATTAAAGGAGCATGAAAGGAATTATCCTACGCATGACCTTGAACTTGCTGCAGTAGTGTTCGCACTTAAAATTTGGCGACACTATCTCTATGGAGCTCAGTGTCAGATTTTTACTGATCACCAAAGCCTGAAGTATTTCTTCACGCAAAAGGAGCTCAATATGCGACAAAGACGATGGTTGGAACTGGTAAAGGATTATGATTGTGAAATCCTATATCATCCAGGGAAGGCCAACCGTGTAGCAGATGCTTTAAGTAGAAAGTCTACCATATCGCACCAGCTACCAATAAACAGGCTTCCGAAGCCATTGCAGCAAGAGATAAATTCTTTGAACTTGGAGCTGATATCTGGAAGATTAGCTGCACTCCAAGTGGAATCATCGCTATTTGAGGATATAAAGGAAGCTCAGAGGCGAGATCCAAGAATGACAAGTTCTCAAGAAGGAATTTCCAAGGATGGAATGATCCTTTATCAAGGAAGGATAAATGTTCCAGCTGATGAGGAACTTAGAAGACGGATCATGTCAGAAGCCCATGAGACACCATATTCGGTTCATCCCGGAGCTAGCAAGATGTATCAGGACTTGAAGTTACAGTTCTGGTGGAAAGGGATGAAGAATGATATAGCGAAATTCGTGAGCAGATGCATGACCTGTCAGAGAATCAAAGCGGAACATAAACATCCAGCAGGAAGATTGGAACCTTTGGAGATTCCTGAATGGAAATGGGAACACATTACGATGGATTTTGTAATGGGACTCCCAAAAACCCGAGAAGGTTATGATGCCATCTGGGTTATTGTGGACAGACTGACCAAGACGGCACGGTTTATAGCTGTCAAGATGACCTTTTCGTTGGAAAAGTTTGCTCAGTTGTACGTAACTCATGTCGTCAGATTACATGGAGTACCAAAATCCATTGTATCAGATCGAGATGCACGATTCACTTCGAATTTCTGGAAGTGTGTGCAAGAGGCCATGGGTACTGAATTGAGACTCAGTACGGCATTTCATCCGCAAACAGACGGACAGTCAGAGCGGACAATTCAGACGTTAGAGGACATGCTTCGAGCTTGTGTTATGGATTTTGCGGGAAATTGGAACGAGAAGTTACCATTGATTGAATTCTCGTACAATAATAGTTACCAAGCTTCGATAGGCATGGCACCTTACGAGGCTTTGTATGGACGGAAGTGCAGATCACCATTACACTGGTACGATTTGCGAGAGAAGCAGTTGCATAAGACGGATTTCATACAAGAGACTTCCGATGCAGTTGCTAGAATTCAGCGTCAAATGAAAATTGCGCAAAGCCGACAAAAGAGTTATGCGGACAAGAGGCGGAGATCCTTGGAGTTCGACGAAGGAGACTTCGTGTTTCTCAAGGTATCGCCCATGAAGGGGATTATGCGTTTCGGTAAGAAGGGGAAACTGAGTCCAAGATATATTGGACCTTATGAAATTATCGAACGCATTGGAAAGGTCGCTTACAGATTAGCGTTACCTCCAGAATTGTCGGCAGTGCATAATGTATTTCATGTGTCGATGCTGAGAAAGTATATACCAGATCCGTCCCATGTGTTGAAGCATGAGCCTATTCAAATCCACGAGGATTTGACATATGAGGAACAACCTATTCGAGTACTGGCTCGTGAAGAGAAAGTACTGAGGAATAAGACAATCCCACTAGTGAAGATTTTGTGGAAAAATCACAACATTGAAGAAGCTACGTGGGAACGAGAAGACGAGATGAGGAGTTTATACCCCCACTTGTTCTAATTTTCGAGGACGAAAATTTTATAAGGAGGGGTGAATGTGACAACCGGGAAATTCAGGCAATTCTCGGATGAAAATGTACAATTGTATGTATATAACAATTTGTACTATTTAAAGAGTGAAATAAATGTATTTATATTGTTTAGAATATATGAAAATGTTCTAACAATACTGACGAGTAAGAATTCAGTGTTGGAAAAATTCACTGAGTTGAAACGGGTGAAACGGTGCCAAAACCGGCATTGAAAACCCTAACCGGGCCAATAAAAGACGGTAAACTTCCGGGATTGATTTTGATCAAACGGAAGCAGTTTAAATTGATCCGACTGCACAGGAGACCTCAGGAACACGCCGGGACGATTTCAGGAAAATTTCGGCTCGAACCGGTATCGGTCAAAAAGTAGTCGAATTAATGTGAATAGTGAAAGTCAAAGTCAACATTTGCTTTA
>CAVKXW010000257.1:0-3972 GCA_963660215.1 Bacteroidaceae bacterium
GACAACTATCAGAGCCTCGAAAAGTACGCCAAGAACCTCGTGGAGCAAGCCCGAAGCGGCAAGCTCGACCCAGTGATCGGCCGTGACGAGGAGATTCGCCGTGTACTTCAGATTCTTTCGAGAAGAACCAAGAACAACCCTATATTAATAGGTGAGCCTGGTACAGGTAAGACCGCCATTGTGGAGGGACTTGCAGAGCGTATCGTACGTGGCGATGTACCTGAGAACTTGAAGAACAAGCAACTCTATTCGCTCGACATGGGCGCACTGGTGGCTGGTGCCAAGTACAAAGGCGAGTTCGAGGAACGCTTGAAGAGCGTCATCAAGGAGGTGACCCACGCCAACGGCAACATCATCCTCTTCATCGATGAGATTCACACCCTCGTAGGTGCAGGCGGTGGGGAAGGTGCCATGGATGCCGCCAACATCTTGAAGCCAGCCTTGGCTCGTGGTGAGTTGAGAGCCATCGGTGCCACTACCCTCAACGAGTATCAGAAGTACTTCGAGAAGGACAAGGCATTGGAACGTCGATTCCAGACCGTCATGGTGAACGAGCCTGACGAGGTGGATGCCATCAGCATCCTGCGTGGTATCAAGGAGCGTTACGAGAACCATCACAAGGTGCGTATCCAGGACGATGCTTGTATCGCAGCAGTCAAGCTATCAGAGCGTTACATCTCCGACCGCTTCCTCCCAGACAAGGCAATCGACTTGATGGATGAAGCCGCCGCAAAGCTCAGAATGGAGCGTGACTCTGTGCCTGAGGAACTGGATGAGATTACCCGTCACTTGAAGCAACTCGAAATCGAGCGTGAGGCCATCAAGCGTGAGAACGACCAGCCTAAGATTGCCCAGCTTGACAAGGAAATTGCCGAACTCAAGGACAAGGAGCATGACTTCCGTGCTAAATGGGAGGGCGAAAAGGCTCTCGTCAACAAGATTCAGCAAGACAAGCAGGAGATGGAGAATCTCAAGTTTGAGGCTGAGCGCATGGAGCGTGAGGGCAACTATGAGCGTGTCGCCGAGATTCGTTACTCGAAGCTGAAGGCTTTGGAGGATGACATCAAGCGAATCCAAGAGCAATTGAAGAGTACACAAGGAGGTGAGGCGATGGTTCGTGAGGAAGTAACCGCCGACGATATTGCCGAGGTGGTAAGCCGCTGGACTGGAATACCAGTGAGCCGTATGCTGCAGAGCGAAAGAGAAAAGTTGCTCCACTTGGAGGAGGAACTCCACAAGCGTGTCATCGGTCAGGACGAGGCCATCACAGCCGTCGCAGATGCCGTGCGCAGAAGTCGTGCAGGCTTGCAAGACCCTAAGCGTCCTATCGCTTCGTTCATCTTCCTTGGTACGACTGGTGTGGGTAAGACCGAGTTGGCAAAGGCTCTCGCAGAATACCTCTTCAATGATGAGTCGATGATGACGAGAATAGATATGAGTGAGTATCAAGAGAAGTTCAGTGTAACTCGTTTGATTGGAGCGCCTCCGGGGTATGTAGGTTATGACGAGGGTGGTCAGTTGACCGAGGCTGTGCGCAGAAAGCCATACAGCGTGGTTCTCTTCGATGAGATAGAGAAGGCTCACCCAGACGTGTTCAACACCTTGCTCCAGGTACTCGACGATGGTCGATTGACCGACAACAAGGGCAGAGTGGTCAACTTCAAGAACACCATCATCATCATGACTTCCAACGCAAGCCGTGACATGTTGAAGAAGACATTCCGTCCAGAGTTCTTGAACCGTATCGATGACATCATCACCTTCAAGCCATTGACTAAGGAGCAGATTGCATCCGTGGTAGAGCTTCAGATGAACCGAGTGAAGAAGATGCTCGAACCACAGGGCTTCGACCTCCGCTGGACTCCAGAGGCTATCGCTTACTTGGCAGAGGTTGGCTATGACCCAGAGTTTGGCGCAAGACCAGTGAAACGTGCCATCCAGGATTACGTGCTCAACGACTTGAGCAAGAAAATCTTGTCTGAGCAGGTTAGCCGTGAGAAGCCAATCACCATCGACCATACTACCGAAGGTGGGTTGGTATTCGAGAACAAGTAATTGGAAACAAATAGTAAAGATACCCAAGGTGACAAAACATCACCTATGGTAACCAAACTATAATTCGGCAAAATACCGAAAAACTAAACATAAAAAGAAAGTTCCCTTGCTAGGAGTAATATCCTAACGAGGGAACTTTTTTTTGTTTATGATGACGCAGACACTGACAGTTAGAAATTCTGCATCATAATCTACAGAGAGGGTGACGGTGACAGTGACAGACAGAAATTCCGCAACTTATCGAATGATAGTGCCGAAAATTACTGAATAATGATTCCGCCATTTGGCTGAATCACGACCTTTGCCTTTCCATCTTTCCCTACTTTCAAGGTTTTCTTGACAGAAGTAAAGAACTTTTCGCCTTTCTTCTTTGGCTGGTCGGTGAGATAAGTCACAGTCTTGCCAGCAAACATCGGCAAATCCAATGTCAAGGCAAGAGGTTTGTCTGTGGCATTCAATCCTCCCACCATCCATTTGCCATTGTTCACAGATGCCGTGCCTGCATTCTCGGCAGAAGCCTTGCGAGCGACTACCGCATACTTCGTAGGATAACCAGCGATAAACTTCACGTCATCCCATGCCGTAGGCACAGCCTTGAGCCAATCCAACTCCCACTGTGGCACATCTTGCAAATTATTATCATAGAGACAGATGCAGTTCACACTGCTCTGATTGGTGATAGCCGTTGCCATCTCGAAAACATCGCTCGTATAACGCTGATGACGGCTCTTGTTGTCACGAGAGAAGTACTTGTTCATCATCACGCCACCCCAGTCGAAGCTAGCCACGGCATTTCTTGCGAATGGGTGCATCGTCATCTCGAAAGCCTCCTTCTTGGCATGATAATCGGTGAAGAAAACATTCTCGGAAGCCAAAGCCGCCTCGCTCGACACATAGTTAGGATACATGCGTTCCCAACCACGAGGAATGGTGCAACCATGGAAGATGACCTCCAAGCCATAATCGTTGGCATCGCTCAGGATGTCCTCGTAGAGCTTCATCGTCTCCTGCTTGTCGCCTCCGAAGAAATCCACCTTGATGCCCGTCACGCCGATTTTCTTCATCCAAGCCATCTCCTTCTTGCGAGCAATCGAGTTGTTCATGATTTGGCGAGGAGTCTGAGGAGCATCGTTCTCGAAACCATTCGAGTTGTACCAGAGCATCAAGTGAACGCCCTTGCTCTGGGCATACTTGCTCAACTGCTCGATACGGTCACGACCTATCTGTTTGTCCCACCAGTTATCCACCAGCACGCCCTCATAGCCCTGTGCAGCGGCGACATCAATCATCTTCACTTGGTCATCGTAATTGATGGAATTATCTTGCCAGATGAGCCAGCTCCATGTATAGCGAGCAGGCTTATACGTCTGCGACGCCTCATAAAGAGGGGTAACTACATCATAAGGAATGGTGGTCTCCACGATAGGTGCGAGCGATGAACCTACGGTGATGGTGCGCCAAGGGGTCTCGCCTGGCAATGGGATGCCAGCGTATTCAGAGCCAATGCCATTGTTCTCGCCCTTCTGAGGAAAGGCGACGGTATAGCCCTTGCCAGGCTCATAGTCAGAGAGTCGACTTCCAGGGTAGGCACTCGAAACGCCTGTCTCGCTTACCAATGCCCATCCGTCCTCGCCTACCTTGAAGAGGCAAGGGAAGGTGTAGCCCACTCCAAACTGTGATTTCACGTTCATCGGAGCATCGGGTGTGTATTCTTCTTCGTAGGATGGCTTCGTGCGCTCCCATCCCGTCATTGGAGTAATCTGAGGACAAATGAAAGTAGTAGTCTTCTCAGGGAAATTGAATCCGCTCACCTCATTATATATAATCACCGCCTTGGGATTGTCTTTCTTTGGACGAGTCATCTCATATTTGTAAGCGACATCGTTGTCGGACACATGCAGATGTAGGGTCATGGAA
>CAVKXW010000258.1:0-3956 GCA_963660215.1 Bacteroidaceae bacterium
GTCTTACACACCCTTTGTGTGCAGGGGATATGCAGCGGACAGGCATAAATGGGATTGAAAATCAAAAAACAGACCGATGTGAAGAAAGATTCATATCGGTCTGTTTTGCGTTTATGTATGTGATATCACATAATGATATTTTTATCGCATATTGGCTCTTCTGGAATGTGCGAACTCTTGATTTTCCACTCTTGTGGATAAAGGTTGTTGGCACGATTGCCAATGTTCTTTTCCCATCCCAGCGGCACTTGGCGATAGGTTATTAGCACATAGCCCTTTGGGGTGCCTTCTGGCAGATAGACAGCCTCCTTGCGAAGGTAGCGGATGGCATCCTCGTAGGATAACTCTACCCCAGGGAAGGCTTTTCGGTTCAGTACGGTGGAGAGGGCGAGGCTCTGGGCTGGTATCAGATCCTTGCCTTTGGTTGTACCGAGTTGGATGCCAGCGTGGATTACCTTCAGGCTCTTCGTGGCTGTGTCGTAGATGGACTTCCAACGGGTAGGGATGGCATAGAGGTTGTCGCCATCGGTTGCCGTCTCGTAACATCCCTCCTTGTTTTCCTCGTTAGGGGATAGCAGCCAATCGGTTGGCATGTCCGTGCCCTTGCCCCTGTTGCCTTTTGCCTTTCCTTTATCCTTGTTCTTATCTTTTTTCTTGCGCTTGCTGTCGTTGGTGGCATTATTGGCTAGGAGCATTTCCTCGTCTCCATGTTTGCGGAGTACGGCGAGGAAGAGACCTTCGCCTTTCGACTTTCCTGGGAGAAAACGGTACACAGGATGCTCTTGGTTGCTGGCATCGACTGCATTTGGGGCTGTCTCTCCTGTAGTTTTGTCGATGAGGTTGCCCGTGATGTTCCATTCGCTGGAGATGTTGAGGGGGATAAAGTCAGCCCCCAGTTCCTCGGCTATCCAAGTCACATTCTCCTCGTCCTCATGGGCGTTGAAGGTACAGGTGGAGTAGATGAGGATGCCGCCTGGCTTGAGACAGTGCCAGATGTCGCTCACTATCTCACGTTGCAGCTTCCAGCAGTTGTCCACGTTCTGCAAGCTCCATTCGCTGATGGCTCCCTCGTCCTTGCGAAACATTCCCTCGCCAGAGCAAGGCACGTCGGTGAGTATCACGTCGAATTGCAGCTTCGACTTCTTGTAGTTGCGAGGATAATTGTTGGTTACTATCATGTCGGGATGTCCGAACTTCTGGATGTTCTCGGCTAGGATTTGTGAACGAGTGCGCATCGGCTCGTTGCTGAAAAGCAAGCTGCCCTCAGGTAAGGCTGCTCTCAGACAGGTGGACTTGCCTCCAGGAGCGGCACAGAGGTCGAGCATCATCACAGGCTCGTGAACGAGTTGGCGGATGACCAAGTCTACAAACATGGATGAGGCTTCCTGTACATAGTACATGCCAGCATGGAGCAGTGGGTCGAAAGTGAAGCTTGGACGGCTTTCGAGATAGCGACCCGTCTGTGGACACCAAGGGATAGGGGCGAGGGCTTCTTGCTTATCAGCCGATTCTGACCTATCCGAAGTTTTAGTCTCTTTCTCCGAATAGAATCGATTCTTACTTTTGAAGGGATTGATGCGGATGCTCGTAGGCGACTCCTCTTCCAGGATGCCGTGTTCCAGTTGCTGGTACAGTTTGTCGCCCATCAACTCCTTGGTGTATGTCTTGAAATCCTCTGGTAGCTTCATTGTCTGCTTATATGTATAATTGATGTGAATATTTTAATTTAGGGGAAAAAGTCTGCGATTTATGGCATCGAAAGTACTATTATTCCCGAATTCGTTTGCAAAAATAAGAAATTTTTTGTTCCTTTGCAACTAATTTCTCGCAGTTTGCGTCTAAGACACAGAAAATTTAATAAATAACACTGTAAAACGAACAAAAAATGATAGATATGAAGAAATCAATCTTAGCTTTAGCGCTCATGATGAGCTTGGGAGTTAGCTCTGTGTCTTTGGCTTCTTCTGCGCCAAAACATCGTTATCATCCTACCACCCAACAGGTGGATAAGAAGGAGACTGCACTGCAGGCTGACAAGAAGTCTGCCGCCCAGGTGGATGAAAAGTCGAAGTCTGCCGAAGATGATGAGGCGATAGAGGCGTATTCCGATACGACCGATGTCGATACCTCGGCGGTGGAAGACAGTGAGGATTATACCCCTACATACCACTCCAAGTACAGCCTCGGCAACTACGACGACCCATTCGACTTCTTCGGTTCCGTATTCGGAGGTGGTGCGTTGATTTTTGTCATCATCCTGTGCATCCTCATCGGATTGCTGATATTCTTGGCTCCGCTCATCGTCGTCTTTGTCATCGTACGCTATCTGTATCGTCGGCACAACGACCGCATCAAACTAGCCGAGATGGCGATGGAGAAGGGTGTCAACGTACCTGAGGGTTCCCGACCGATAGACAAGCAGAGCGATGAATACCTACAGAAACGAGGACTTCGCAATGCCTTCCTCGGTGCTGGCTTGGCTGTGATGTTTGGCATTTGGGGTGCAGACTTCCTAGCTGGCATCGGTGCTCTGGTCTTCTTCTATGGAGTGGGGCAGACGGTCATCGGTTCGCTCCCAGCCATCAAGAAATGGTGGAACGACCGACATGGAGATGCTAATGGCACAGGCTTTACTGGCGAGCGCATCTAAGAGAAAAATAGATAATAAGAATTATTAGTTAATAAATAGTGGAACAGGTATCCGATATCTCTCTCATCACACGAGTGGTGACACTTCATGACCGCAAGTCGTTCGACTTGTTGGTCAAGAAGTATCAGTCGCCCATCCGTGGCTTCTTCCTTCGACAGACGTTGGGGGATGCGCAACTGAGCGACGACTTGGCGCAGGATACCTTCGTGAAGGCTTATACCCACCTGGCTAGCTTCAAGGGTACAGCCAACTTCTCCACTTGGCTCTACCGCATAGCCTACAATGTATGGTACGACTACACTCGTAGCCATAAGATAACGCAAGACATCGATACCCCAGCCGTAGCTCGCCAGAATGCGCAAGGCTGCAACGCTGGGCTGAAGATGGACTTGCTGAACGCTCTCAAGATATTGAGCGACAACGAGCGAACCTGCATCACGCTGCAGCTGATGGACGGTTTGCCGATAGATAAGATAGCGGAGGTGACGGGATTGGCGCAAGGCACCATCAAGTCGCATCTGTCACGAGGAAAAAATAAACTTGCAAGTTACTTAAAACAAAATGGTTATGACCGATAAAGAACTGAAACATAAGAATATGATGGTGGATGCATTAAATCCGCTTCTTATGGGTGAAGCAGAGCCTCTGCCAGAGGCAGATGAGCAGCTCCTAGCTTCCTTCTTCGCCGACTGCCGGATGTCTGAGATTCCAGATGATGGATTCTCCGACCGAGTGATGGCAGCCTTGCCTGTGGAGGAGGTCTCGCTGGCTACTTCTCCTACTGTGGAGAAAGCCCCTACTGCCATCCTCCGCTTGGAACGTCTGTGGACGGCAGCCTGTGTAGCGATAGGCATCATCAGTCTCTTTGCCTTCCAAGGCTGGGGCTATCTGCAAGATTGCCTTTTCAACTTTAAGATGAGTTTTATGCTCAATGGCTCCCGCATTCTCTGCCAGACCTTGGATGCCCTCTCCCAGTCGACCAATCTCTGGATGATGCTCGGTGGTGCCGTCGTTCTGACGATGGTATGGGGATATAACGAAGTGATGGATGCTCGCCAATAGGTAGGCATCCATTTTTTTGTGTGGTGAAAATAGAATCATAAGTTATGGTAAAAATCATCATAAGTTAAGCTAGAGCCAAGCATAACTTATGATGATTTTTTGCTTCTACATACACGAAACAAGGAAGGCTTGGTAGAGAAGAAAGCGTGACCTGTGACCGTGACTTTGCCAAAATTTTCTGTTTTTCACCCCTCTTTTTCTATCACGCGTACCTTATTATATAATATAAATTATAATTATATAT
>CAVKXW010000259.1:0-3913 GCA_963660215.1 Bacteroidaceae bacterium
GTCTGCTCAGTATAGTCAGCAGCTTTGCTGACAGTACTCAGCAGACTTGCTGACTATAGTCGGCAGAGCTGCTGAGTATAGTCGTCACACCTGCGAACCTATGCTTTTCGCACTCGGTAACCTATGCTTTCCGACCAAAGAACCTATGCTTTTGAACTCCTAATCATATAAAGGCTAAGTCTAGTCTCTTGCGGCAAGCGGTATCAGATAGCGTTTGATGAGGCTCTTGATGGTATCAACAGGCATTTTGGCTCTACCTGCGTCAATAATTTCTTGCGCCACAGGGTTCCTTCGTCCAACAACATATCTATAGCCTTTGCCGTTTATCATCGCTTGAAGATGAAAGTCATGGCGCTTGGTCTCGGACAGTTTGAATGACTGGACTTCAAGGTTATGATTGTCTTCATCCCTATATGGCTCGATGAACGTAGGCAAGTAATGCTTCATCTCATCTGCATATTCAGAAGGAATGCCTTGGGAAAGGTATTTCTCTATTCTGCTCGCCCAATAATCTTCTATATGGTTTGCTATCGCAATGTCATAGAAATGGGTGAAGGCTTGGGCTACTTCACCAATGATTCGCCTAGCATCACGGATGTTGTTCTCCTTGGCGAAAAGCAGCAAGTCTTCCTCTGTCAGTTCTTCGTCTTTGCCCAAGAGGGTCATCGAATGGCGGTTCTCATAGCCAGTGCCGTCCAAGTTGACCGTAAAGGTGAGGTCGTAAGCAGGTGTGATATGCCATAATCCTTCATCATCCAATAGAAATGAAAAGTTCTTGATGTGGTCATCCACGTTTGCACCAAACACACTGAACACCATGCGACGGTATAGCTCTTCCATTTCCTTACCAGGGATGGCAAGCATTCTAGCCACTGAGAATAAGTCCTCATAACTAGTAGCATCGGGACACATGGCTGCTAATGTTTGGGTATGAACCTTTTTCCCTTTCTTGCGGTCGTAGCGTTCTGTCAAGAAATGGTATTCTCCCTCTATCTGCAGTAATTGGGATGGCATCATCTCTATATGGGCTAACTTGGCTAGCTCATAATAAACCATTTCCACATTTGTGAAAGGGAAGTCTTCGCCTTCTGCAAACTTTAGGATATAATAGGTATAGTCTTCGGGCAACAGAATTTGTCCCGAACGAATATCGCCTGTCTTGTCATTGATAGCGATGATAGCCTTTGGATGTTGACCTCCTGCGGAGGTGCCGACCTCATATAGGCTTTGCAAGCTGAGTTCTTCGTCTGGCAAGATGGTTGCAACCTCTCTTTGTTCAAAGATTTTCTTGGCAAGATGATAGAGACTTCCTAGCTGGATGTTGTCAGAGTTTTCAAATCCTTCTGTCGCAGGCTCAAACTCCAGTGCGCCCATGCCTCTTTTGCCGATGAACGCAAGCTTATCTACAGGAGTAAGGTTGCGCATCGGAATCTTGTTTTGGGCTGCCCATTGCTCGAAAACCTGATTACCCCATCTATCAGGTAAAGAATCGGCAATGAACGAAGGAAGTCCTTGGAACAGCTTCTCTTTATTTCCCAAGATGGGGGAGGAGGCACGTTTGCCGTCTTTGATGGAAGCGGTCAATGGAGCTATGTCTTTGCCCTCTGCCACGAAAGATGGCGCAAAGCTAAAGATAGCCCTGCGTAATCTGGCGTCCCAATAGAGGCGCCCAACCTCTTTGCCGTGTAATGTTACTTTTACGATATTATTTTGCATGTCGTATTCTCTTAGGCTTTTTGCTTTCAATCAACTCCAAATCATACGGAGATATAGGTATCTCTGGCAATACTTCCTCCACTTGCTCCAACTGTCCTACGGTTCTTAGCAGAGCCAGAAAATTGGTCATGGTGATGTTGTATGCCTTTCCATTCTCGAAGTTGCGCAATGTGACAAGGCCGATACCAGCTTTTTGCGCAGCCTCTTCCTGGGTCATGCGACAAGACAGGCGATAGTCCTTGAATCGCCTTCCCAACTCTCTTACGATTTCAGAGTTTGACATTGCTTTTATCTCATTTTCTAATCCCATGCTGCAAAGATATGCAAAAGCCCATGAAATAGCCAATATATTGATGGTTATTTACGTATTATTAACTTAACCAACAATATATTGATGGTGGTTTGCTATGCTCTGAGGCTTGATGTCGAGTAGCCTTGTCCTAACCGAAATCATAGGAACATTGAACGTTTTTACGGATTTTATCCCTAGAAGCATTGTGGTTTCGGATTTTCTTTTTATTTTTGCAGTCGTAATCGTTCAGATGCCCATTTATGGGCTTAGGGACATAGTAAGGAAATCATCTAATGAAGTAAAGGCAATGGAAGAAATCATCAAACTTAACTCTGTGGATAGATATTGCGAGCTGCACGGATTCGAGACGCAGCATCCGCTGGTGGCAGTGGTCGATATGAAAGACGCTACTGAGTTTCCACCAGAGTTCACGGTCAACTATGGCTTGTATGCCATCTTCTTGAAGGAGAACCTTGGTTGCTATATCACCCGATATGGCAGGCAGAAGTATGACTATCAGGAGGGTACGGTGACGAGTTTTGCCCCAGGGCAGGTGGCACATGTGGTGATGAACCCAGGTGTGCGTCCTCAGGCTAAGGGACTTATCTTCCATCCCGACCTCATCAAGGGTACGCCGCTGGCTCGTGAGATGCGCAACTATTCCTTCTTCTCTTACAGCAGCAACGAGGCTTTGCATATCAGCGACGAGGAGAAGCAGATATTCATCGACTGCCTGGAGAAAATCAAGATAGAGCTGAATCGCCCGATAGATAAGTTCTCGAAGCGACTCATCTCCATGAACATCGAACTCTTGCTCAACTACTGTATGCGCTTCTATTCTCGCCAGTTTGTGACTCGTGAGGTGCAGAACAAGGACGTACTCACTCGCTTCGAGGCTCTGCTCGATGATTACTTCACGGGCAACAAACCTCACATGGAGGGATTGCCATCCGTCAAGTATTTCGCCGACAAGATTTGTCTTTCGCCTAATTACTTCGGCGACCTCATCAAGAAGGAGACGGGCATGAGTGCGCAGGAATACATCCAAAACAAGATCATCGACCTCGCCAAGTCGATGCTGTTGGGTTCGGAGAAGACCATCACGGAGATTTCCTACGACCTCGGCTTCCAGTACTCTCAGCACTTCAACCGTGTGTTCAAGAAGAATACAGGGCTTACGCCTTCAAAGTATAGAAATGTGGAATGTTAAGTGTTAAATGTTAAATTAGGGCATACGCCTTAATTAGACATTTGGGAACTTAACATTTAACATAACAATTAACATTTAACATTCAGAAGAAACAATGTCAAATAGCAAGTTGCATCCTTTGGTTCGTCTCACCACGTTGAGTGAGATGAACACGACAGATATGACCCAATGCTTTGTAGTGATTCTGCAAGGCAGGGAGAGTCGTGTCTGCACAGGAACGACGGCTTGCGACTTCCGTGATGCCACCCTTTTGTTCTTCCGTCCAGGAGAGTGCAAGGAATATGTTGGGAGAATGAAAGGAGCGACTTGCAAGAAGAGTGCTTGCGCTTGTCTTGGTGAGGGTTCTGATGAAGAATCTGTGGCAAGCAACATTCGTGCCCTTTGCTTTTGTGGCGATTGGTTGGAGCGATGCTTGGCAATGGCTTTTGGTGAGGAATGCTGTTTGTTGCTTTCTAGCGATTGCTGTTCGGGAACTTCTACCGACAAGCGATATGCTTGGCAGAAACGATTCGACTTCTTTCAGTATAACATCAAGGAATCCTTGCACCTGTCTTGCCGTGAGAAAGCCATCATCGACAAATGCTTGGATGGTATCATGGAGGAAATGGAGTGGGGCGTGGATGAATACTCCAATGTCCTCATCGCCCAGAAGATAAAAATCCTTTTCGATTACGTTTGTCGCTATTACGAGCGTC
>CAVKXW010000260.1:0-3885 GCA_963660215.1 Bacteroidaceae bacterium
TTGTATCATTGTCATCACTGCTACAAGCAGAAATGCCAAGCAGGAACGACATACACGCAAAAAGATAAATTTTAGAGATTTTCATTATTACCTAGATTTTATGGAAAAATTAGTGTATAGAAAAACAAAAAGCGTAAACATTACTTTGGTATAAAGCAACGCTTACGCTTTATGTATTTATTTAATGACGCTTAGTTTACTTTTTCTCCTCGAACAACATAGCGTTCTTACCTTGGGCTGTACCATTATAGGATGTTTTGATGGTAATGACAGAAATCTCATCACCTTCATTGATGCCAAATGACTCAAACTGCTTGCTAGCACCACCCCATCCAGCAAGAGTTCCGTAAATATAAACAGAACCAGTCGCATCTACGAGGTCGTAATTTCCATACTGAGCATTCTTCATATTGGAAACCGTACCAGTGAGCAAGTAATAAACATTAGAATTATCTTCCTTGGTCAAGAACTCTGCCACGGTAACTGGAGTTACAGAATGGAATGACTCCAATGTCGCAGATTTCATCTGTCCTACACCCTTATACTCATCCTTGACACCAGTGAGAGTAACGATGTCGCCAACCTTCAAGCCCTTTGCTTCGAAGTCGCCCTTAGAACCGATACCATAAACATAAGTCTCGCCAGAAGCATCCTTGATATAAACATTGCCATAAGCAGAGCCAGCCACCTGAGTAATCACACCGGTAAGGCGATAGATAGTGCTACCAGTCGCAGCCTTGTTGAAGTCGTCGATAGAGCACTCGATGATGGAACCTTCCTGAGTCAACTCAGAAGTAACTGTAGAGCTCTGAGATCCCTGGGCAGAAGTGAAACTGATAGTAGAGGTACGTGCACCACCAGCATTTGCCTTAGCCTTGAATGTTACCTCAGCAGTAGTACCCTTGGTAACAATGCCAGTCATTGACAACCACTCTTGATCAGCCTCAGGAATATCAACGGTAACACCTTCACCCTTAACAGACAAGTAAGCCTTGAACTCACCACCCTCCTTAGGCAAAGTAGCATTCTGAACAGAGTCTACCTTAACCAAAGACTTAGTATAGCTCAATACGGTTACGTTTACCAATTCCACTGTACCATTATAGGTAGTCTTAGGACCCTGAATGGTAACCTCGTCACCCTCTTCGAGCTTCAAGCTAGAAAAGTTTTTCTCACCACCATTCGCATCGAGCGTACCGTAAACGTAAACCTCGCCTGTACCATCGTTGATGTACCAGTTGCCATAAGTAGTATTGGAAATCTTGGTCATAGTACCCTTTACCTTGTAGGTATCACCATCAGGACCAGCCAAAACCTCAGCACATGTAGAGAATGGAGGATTCAATACACCCTGAATAACGGTAATATACTGAGTATTAGAGCCACTTACTATCATGAAAGTACTATTATTGGCACCCTTGGTGGCATCAGCCTTGAAAGTAACCTCGGTCTTGCCAGCGCTACCACCGGTACAAGAAGAAGTAATCCAAGCTGGAATAGAATCCCTTGCCACTGCGTTCTTACCAGAAGTCATAGTCACGAACTTCCAGTCGTCAGCAGAAGTAACTTCGAAGGTAACCTGACCGCCTTCCTGAGGAATAGACAACGAAGACTGAGAAACCTGAAGAGCTCCAAGATAACCCAAATCCTTATCATCGTTACAGCTAGCCAACAATCCGATGGCTGCGACGAACATGATCAATATATATTTGAATTTCATAATTGCTATACTTTAATAATTAGAAGATGTAACGGAGACCAACTGATGCATACCAGCACTGACCAATAGCATGATAAGGCACGAATGTCTTGGTGTCGCCATTGATGGACTTGATGGTAGAGAATGTTGCATAACCCTCTGCATCCTGACCCTCATAGCGCAAGATACGTGGATCTGAACCAATCTCTGGGTTCAAGTACTTCATCACGCCCCAAGAAGAGTTGAAGAAGTTGAGAACGTTCTTCATATCGAAGCTCAACTGGATGGTATTGGTATGCTTAGCTACGTTGAACTTGAAGTCGTGCTTGTAGCTGAAGTCAATGCGATGAACCCATGGAGAGTAAAGGCTGTAAGCCTCGGCATACTCACCCTGGTGATTCTTCAAGTAGCTATTGTTGTGTACATAGTCCATGAAGCGAGTCTTGTCATCCTCTGTCTTGAAACGGAACTCATTGTTAGCCACCTGAGCGTCTGTTGGGATGTAGAGCGCATCGTAGTTGTAACCGTCACCGTTGATGTCGTTTACTGTCATGTAAGAGTAGTTGTATCCACCACGCCATGCTTCATAGATGAAGCTATAGTGGTTGTTGCTCTTGTCGTGGATGGTAGCAGAAGCGATAACACGGTCTGGAGTAACGTTCTGTCCATTGTGCAACTTGATGTTGTTAGGACCATATACAGTAGAGATATAGTTCAATACAGACGATGCGTTTGAACCAGGAAGAGAAGTAACCTCCTTAGAAACAGTGTGGGTGTAAGCTGCCATCAAGCTAATCCACTCCCAAGGTTGTGCATTCACCTGTGCAGAGAAAGACCAACCATAACCACGGCTTGTGTTCTCAAGGACATAAGCATGTGTACCTACCTGTGAGCCACTAGGATAAATGGCACGGTTGTCGGCACCATTGAAACGTGGGAAGCCCTTGGCATCCTGAACGCTCCAGTCGGTAAGAGTTGCAGCATTGATGGTCTTATTGAAGATACCCTCTACAGATACTGACATTGGGAATGACACAGGAATCTGATAGTCGATAGCCAAAGAAGTCTTCCATACCTGTGGCAACTTAAAGTCTGGATCTACAGCAGAAATTGCAGAAGGCACTGTGCCTTGCTCTGGAGTGATGTTCTCTGGATAGCCCATTGAAATCAATCTCTCACGGAGAGCTGCTGCGGTTGGCTTACCATTTGCATCGCAAACAAGACCACCGGCAAACTGGTTCATGTCAGTGTTCTTGGCATTGAGCTGTGCCTGATACTGTACCATACCAGAGTTGGTTGGCAAGTTGGTGAAGAATACCAATGGCAAACGGCCCTGGAAGAAACCTGTACCACCACGGAACTTCAATGTCTTGTCGCCAAACACATCATATACGAAACCGATACGAGGAGAAACGGTCAAAGAGCTGCCTGGCCACTTACCTGTGTCGATGTGACGACCGTTGTAGTCGAGGTTGAGGATGGCATTGTTAGTCATCAAATCTGTATTGTTGAAGAACATTCCGTCCAAACGGAGACCATAAGTAAGCTTGAACTTGTCAGTCATCTGCCACTCATCCTGAGCGTAGATACCAGCCTTATTATATTGTACGCGAGCAGCTGGAGCTGTTTCGCCACCATAACCATAAGTCAAACATACGATTTCAGGAGCACGCTCGTTCAAGAAGTCATCAAGGCTCTTGTAGCGATAGTAACCTGTACCATTACGCATATAGGCGTTGTCTGCCATCTGGTGTTCAAAGTTGAGACCAGCAACAATCTTGTGCTTACCAAGATAGTAAGTCACATCATCCTTAATGTTCCATACCGTGTTGTGTACGGCATTGTTCCATGTAAAGAGCTCATAACCAAGAGCCATGTAGTTGTTGGTACCATCAGCCTCTGCAGTACCGTCTACGCTCTTCTGACCACCATCGAGAATATCAATGAATGGGAACTCAGAAGAATTGGTATAACGAGAGTCGTCCAACTTAGAGTAAGTGAACAAGAACTGGTTAGAGAGATTGTCTGAGAAACGGCTGTTCAAGTCGACAGACCAAGAGTTCACTAGGTTGTCATTGGCATACATAGAGTTAGCGAACGACATAGAATACTGAGACAAACGGCTACCAGAAGCACGTGTACCACCATCCATAGATGAGGCATTAGGCGACTGCCAAGAGCGGTTC
>CAVKXW010000261.1:0-3849 GCA_963660215.1 Bacteroidaceae bacterium
AGACTCATTTCTTCTGCCAACGCTTGATGGAAATCAGCCAGAGACGCATGCTCCTGTAAGCCACCAATACAGCGTCCCCACTATTTATCAGTGGGTTAGCTATACCAGTATTTTTGAATAAAGTTTCGTTTTTTATTATTTAACAATCAAGCGACAGCCTGAGGTACCTTAGTAACCTCAGCATCCTTGCCGTCTTCAAAATGGCGAACATAGTCACATGGTAAGAATGTGGCATCGACCTCCTCGCCCATAAGTATGCGAGTAAGGATGTCCTCGATGTACTCACCGAAGTTGACATTGTTCAATTTACAACTTTCCAACAACCCGAACATGAAGGCTATGTTTTGGGCTGCGAAGTGACTTCCCGTATGAAGCCAATTGCGTCTTCCCATAGCGATATGCCTGAAACATCTCTCTATGGCAATATTGTGCATGTCGATTCGACCGTCCGAAAGGAATGTTCGGAAGGCTTCTTCGTCATCTAGTATGTAATCTATCGCTCTGTGAACCATCTGACCATATTCATCACCTGCGGCACGCATCTTTTTGAGCATTTCCATGATACGGTCAACGATTGGCTCGCTCCACTCCTTGCGGAACTCCAGGCGATGCTCTGGGCTTTGGTCGTCCTCCTGCAAGAACACTCGCTCGATATAGAACAAGGCATTGATCAATATCAAAAGCATCTCCATTCTCGAATCGACCAAATAGGCATCCACCAAATAGTGGCGAGCATGGAACCAGCAAGCCTGGCGCAACAGCTCCTGTCCCTCCAAATCCTTGACTATGGCTGGATATTGAGGAGCTCGGTCTGCAACGAAACCAACGATGGAAGAGTCCTTGAAGATTTTCTCCTCCTGGAGCTTGTGGTCTCGAGTCCCCTCGTCATAGAGCATTACGCATAGCTTCTTCTCCAACGAGAGTGCCGCCTGTACATACTCTATGGTATATTTCAGAGGATCATCTGGAGTCTCCCTGCTACGCACCAGCAGGCGAGTGCCGTCGTTGTTGGTGAACTTAGCCTGTCGAATAGCCTCCAACATCAAAGGCTCAAGCTTTTCTCTCAGCATCTCCATTATCTGGTGCATCCAGAAGTTCAAGGAAGACTGCGGTATGTTGGTCTTCATTCCCTTCAGCATCTCCAATATGCGATTCTCACTGAGATTGTAGCTGAACTTTGACTCAAGATAGAATCTAGCGAAGCTAGGCATGATAGGATTGTCTGCCAATATTCTGACTGGATGTTTACTGCACATAGGGTCGCTCTTTGGAACATTGAAACGACCAATCTTGTACTCTCGGCAAGTCACCTTGGCTGGAGTATGGAAGAACAACTGGATGTACCAAGTGTCCTCGCCTGTCGTCTTGTCCTTTCGTTTTATAAGCTTTGAACCTTTTGGAAGATTGCTTGTGTCGATATCCATTTGCTGCAAGATGGTTGCTGTATAAACTCGGCGACGGCGAGGTGTCTTTGGCTCCGCACTCGAAGAATCTGGCTTTACATCCTTTTTCTTCGGAACACGAACCTTTGGCTTACGTGATTTCTTATCTGTAGGATTGGCTACATCTTTGCGCTCCTTGTCACTGGTCACTGCCATCACGTGCTTGATGATGTCCGCCAGTCCATTCTCCATCAGCAAAGGACAATTGGGATCTATCTCACCATTTAGGAATCGAGTGGCATCACTGTTGCGCTGAAACACACGGCGATTAATCAGCTCCACCACTTGCTTGGCATCAAGCACTGCCTTGTCGGCTGCTTCTGCCACTTCCTTCAAGTCATCAATCGTCTTTACTTTCTTTGAGAGAGCGGTTATCTTCTTGTTACTTTCCTCCAGGGCTTTTTGTGCCTCGCCAAGCATTTGCTCCGCATTGTCGGCACGCATACGTTCTTTGTCAGCCCTCACGTTAGCAGCCTGAGCATCTTTCTCTGCCGCCTTTACTTTTTCCAAGGCTTTGTCACGTTCCTTCTCCATCAAGGAAAGCTTGCCCTCGTACGCTTGGCGAGTCTCTGACTCTATCGCCTTGTTCTCATCCTCCAAGAAACGAGCATACTCGTTGCGTTTGGCCAACTCATTGGTCAAACGAACGTTCTCCATGCGTAAAATCTGGAGCTCTGCCTGTATGTTGTCTCGTGTATTCATGTATGCAAATTTAGATAAAATTTCCGAATTATAAGCCAGTAAAATAAAAAACTTGAATGATTTCCCTCGAATTGTTCGAAATTAGCCTTATTTTTCGAAGAATCAAGACCACAACTGCAAAAAATCCTACCAACGTGCTCTGAGTCACAAAAATATTTATTATCTTTGAAGCAGTGTTCATTAACCGAGTTTTTAACTTCAAAAATGTAGGCTTATGAAAGCAGTATGTGGTCTTGACGTGCACAAAGATAGCATTTATCTTTGTATTTTGCACAGTGATGGTGAATTATTTGAGCAAGTTTTCGGAGTTTTAACATTTCAATTGGAAGAAATGCGAAAATTGCTCCAAAAGCACCATGTTTCAGAGGTATGTATGGAGAGCACCAGTATCTATTGGATTCCAATCTGGCGTGTGCTGTCTCCTCATTTCACCCTCCGTCTTGTAAATCCTTATTTCATCAAGCAGCTTCCTGGTCACAAGAGCGATGTCAAGGATGCCCAATGGATAGCAGAGTGCACCATGAAGGAGTTGGTCAAGGGAAGTTTTGTGCCACCAGAGATTATCCAGCAGTTGCGCCAGTATGACCGCCGTATCTTCGACCTCAATGCGGAGATAGTCCGCAAGGTGTCCAAGGTGGACGGCGTACTCCAACGCTGCAACATCCGTCTGAGCAACTACGTGTCCAACATCGAGTGTAAAAGTTACCGCGATGTCGTGCGTAGGCTCTCGGAAGGTGTCACGGACCCGAACGAGTTGATAAAGCTCGTCCATGGTCGCATTGTCAACCGTCATGGGGCGGAGACGATACTAGCCTCCTTGTCAGGTGTCGTCTCACAGGCAGAGACTGACGTGCTACGCCAGCTCCACGAGGAGATAGACATCGCCGAGAGCCATAGAGACGAATGCCAGCAGCGGATGTTGGAGATATGCGAGAAGCATTTCCCTGAAGAACTCAAACGCTTGCAGAAAATTCCAGGAATCAAGGAACGTGCCGCAACATCATTGATCGCAGAGATCGGAACGGATATGAGTAAGTTCGAGACGGCAAATCACCTTGCGTCCTGGAGTGGACTGAGACCAAGAAATGACGAGTCCAACAAGAAAATCAAGTCTCGCAAGATTACCCATGGCAATGTCTATCTCCGCAACACCATCATCCAATGTGCCTGGGCTGCCAGTCGCCAGAAAGACTGTTTCTTCAGCAGGTTCTCGTATCACCAAACTATTGTGAGGAGAAAGAACAAGATGAAGGTGATAGTGGCCGTGGCGAGAAAGTTGCTTGTGGCTGTATGGCATGTCTTGCATGACGAGAAAGACTATGTCGACTTCAAACCTGATCGTGAAGAGTCCGCAACCAACGGATAACCATGATATACCTTCCATGATAAGGCTATTACCTTTGTGATGGGCTAGACCTCGTTTGCAAATTAACTTCATGTCATGGGAGGCTATGGAAGTCAGTATGAGTGAAACTCGAAGAGGAAAGTATATTGATAATTGCATTTGTTATAAGGGCAAATGCAAGGGAGACATATGCCTTTATTAACGGGAAAAAGACAAGCTCCCTTGTTTTAGTTACCTTATGCGAGGGAAATCATTTTCGTTTTATAGAGGAAAGGTATATATTTTTCCGCAAAATTCGGCAAATTTTCGTTATTTTTTCAGCCAATGCTCCTTGAGCCAAGCCCTCACAGGCTCGTCGAA
>CAVKXW010000262.1:0-2034 GCA_963660215.1 Bacteroidaceae bacterium
TGTCTCCGTGAAAAAGGCTTTTGAGCGTTCCACCCAAAGCCTTGAACACGAAGAACACCACGAACAAAGATACGATGTCGTTCATAAGCTATAGTTTTCGTTTGTTATACTTGTGTCTTGTATAGATTGATGATGTCCATGCCCATACCCTTGGCTTTTCTGCAAGTATAGAACGTGCCGCCCTTGGGTTTGCCATCGAAGTAGGCAATCAGTCCGCATGAATGCGAGAGCATATAGTCATTGCGTCTGAGAAGACACCCCTTGAAATAATGCCGACTTAGCAGAATACTATCATCCGCCTTGTCAAGAATATCCCAATAGCGGTCTTGCTCCCTTGCGCTCCACCTCTCGCTCTGACCGTCATACGGAATGACGGCAATGAGTTTCAGATTGGGAAGTTCCGCTTTCAGTGAAATCACCTCTTCGGCTGCCAACATATCGAAACCGAGTGCCATGCCACAATAGAAATTGGTGTTGCCTATAGCATAGAGCAGCCTTATCCTGCCTCTCAGCTTCTTCCTTATCTCGTCCTTGCGGTCTTCCGCTATCGTGCGGTGTCCCGAAAAAGCCACGGAATTGGCTTTGATGTATTTTGTCTTTTCCATATCACTTTGCATATTTATAGTGTGTGCGTCCCAAGAACAGACCTCCCAACACGTTGCCACCGAACATTTCCAACTGATTGGCAAAGATGGCATAGCTTGCGCCGGTCGTCACCACATCATCGAAAACATAGATGTCCTTGCCCTTGAAGTAGGCTTCATCAAACTCTATCACTTGTGTCTTTGTGATGCTCTTCTCCTTGTCATGGCGGTACTCGTGTACTGCCAAGCGGTCGCCTGAAACGGATATGTGCGAATAGCCATTGATGATGCCGCAAAGTTCGCTCACCCGATTGCAGAAAGCCATGTATCGACTCTCGTTCTTGGCTTGGGTGCTGGCTGGTACGCATACAAACACGATGTCCTTTATCTTCTCACCACAAACTTTGATAAGATGTGCTGCGGTCATTTGCGCCACCTTCTCAAAAGCGTTGTCCCTTGCATCCTTGAACGCCCAAATCAGTTTGCGTGCCTCCACTGCGTCCTCGCCCACGTTGCGGACTCTCACAGGAAAATACTTCAAGAAGAAATCCATCCTCTTGCTCAGTTGCTTCTTGATGCTGTCGTCTATCATTCTTGCCATAGTCGGAGAAATTATTAGCGTTAAACTCTAATTCTTATTTTCCCTATTTTCGGAAGCCTTTCGGCTTGCCCAAGGGATATTTTTCCGCCACGCAAAGGAGTTGGAAGGCAAAAAGACAAATCGGAAGCGAAAAATACGCTCTATATGCCACGCACATAGAGGAAGATTTTTTGAAAAGCATCCCCGATGCCCAATTTGGCATTTGACGAACAACTGGTACCTTTGCGGAAAATATCCGAAGCGGCAAAGACGATGGATGAAAATAAAATGGCTATAAGTGCTGCAACATAAGGTTACAACAAGAAAAGGGTGGGTGTGGAATTGCGCCGTCGGTGCTGTTCCGCAAGGGAGGGACGGAGTATTATAAGATGAAGGCGGCTTGCCGTTTATAACAAGAGGACGGAACAAAGATGCGGCAGGAGCGTTAGGGAAACTCTCTTGGCATTTATGACGAGTGTGTTTCCGCTCCAGCCTTCATGCCATGTGGTTTCTTGCAGTAGCGACAGTCGGTCGCCACACAGCCAAGGAACCTTTTGGCAGGAAATCTTTGTGACGGCTATAAAAGGAAGAACAGGGATTATAAAGAGAGGACGAGAAACGGATATAAAAGGTGTGGGTGGGAGTGAAACTGCGCAACAGCCAGACAAGCTACCCGACGAAAGGGATGGCATTGGTAGACAGCATGAAAGTGACGGTTGCGTCACGGATGCCGTTAGCCAATGCCATTCTTTTCGTGCTTGTCCTTCGGCTAATGGTCATTCTTCACCTATCGGAATTTTGTTCCCGATAAATGAAGAATGTCGCTTTGACGAACTGTTGGTGCAGTTTCGCAGATGGGTGGGACGAAGT
>CAVKXW010000262.1:2125-3830 GCA_963660215.1 Bacteroidaceae bacterium
GCATGGTCGTGTGAGCAAAACAAAAGCGACCGAAGCCGCTTTGTTTGTCAGAGAGAATGAAGAAATTTTATTTCTTGCCTTTCTTGGATGGCTTTTCAGGCTCAGCCGCTGGAGCCTCCTCTTTGTCTGGCGTAGGATAGAACTTGTTTGCGATGAAGACGATGCGGTTGTGCTTGGTGCCTTGCTGGTCAACCCACTCATCTGGCTTGAAGTAGCCTTCAACGGTGAGCATGGTTCCCTTCTGCAACTTGTCGAATGAGTCAACATGCTCGTTCTTGCGCCATGCCTCCATGTTCATGAAAGCTGATACTCTGTTGGTTTCATCACCATTCTTCTCCTGACGGCTGACTGCCAATGAGAAACGTGCTACTGAAGCGTTGGTGAACTGACGGATTTCTGCGTTGTTGCCTACGAATCCTGTTACTACGAAAGTGTTCTCGATCTTTTTCATGTTGAATTACTTTTTGAAGTGAAACTTAATTTTTACATGCAATTCAAGAGCAGGGATGTGGCACATGAGGGCAGCACCATGAAAATCGACAATAATACTCGTTTTCTGTTGGCGGTAAGGAGAAAAAGGAAGATTATCGGCTATTTTATTGGTCACAGCGAAGCGACCGCACAAGACGGATTTCATCTGTCGAAGCATCACGCTACCTTTGCATCGGAAAAATAGTGGCTTCAAAAAATCGGTAATTCAGAAAAGGACGTAAGAACACGGTAACAGCATCGTATGGCACAATCATTTGCTGAAACCGTCACCAATGCAAGGTGCGTTTCCATGGCTGTTGCCGTAATGCGAGCAATGAGAAACCTACAAGCAATACACTTTGCTACATGGAGGATAGTCGCATGAGCATATTGACGAAGACAAGCTGGAGGAGAACCTGCTTCGAAGGCCACTTTTATTTGCAGAGGAAGACAAGCAAGAGCAACCAACTACAATCGCAATGTAGCAACCAAGCTCCATCCCCAGACAAAAGGCTTCGCTGTACGAAAAGTCCCAAGAAAAAAATAGGCGCAGACTTTCTCTCATACAAAGAGGCAGGTCGCCATTTGGCGAATACAACCATCAATGCGTAGCCATATAAAAGTATATCGGCAAACGAAGAAGTGAGTTTGCCGTTTCATAGAAAAGGATTTTTACTGGCGGAAAGAAAAAGATGCCTGGCAAGTCCATACTCACCAAGCATCCTTTTTGTCAGTCATAGACAAGAACGTCGTCACGCCTCTCCACGATTTCCTTGCCGTTGCGCAATTTCACAACAATGTCCTCACCATAGTCTGCAACCACATATCCCTCAGTACGTCCTCTGTAGGGTATCAGCAGCGTGCAGCTGCAACCGATAATGTCGGTCAGTTCATCATATTCATACATAGCTCTATAAAGTTTGTGGGTTCTCCGAATGATAAATCACCTTGCACTCCTCAACCTCGGCAGGAAGTCCGAAAGCAGGATAGTGCGAGAATGATGGGTTTCCGTCTTGGCTGAGTGGAGAAACAATCTCCACTTGCCATTTCTGCATGAAGCCATCAACCATCTTGATGTCCTCGTCACTCAATCCCGTAGGGTCGCCATTGATGATATAGCACAACGCCCAAGTGGGGATTTTCTCTATTGTCTCAAATCTTTCCATCAGCCAAACGTAAACTTATTGATATAATAATAGGTGTCCTCATTCTCATACTCATAGCCATTGATGAA
>CAVKXW010000263.1:0-3800 GCA_963660215.1 Bacteroidaceae bacterium
ATGGAGGTCTATTAAGTGTTATTGCATCCTATAAGATTTTTCTGCCAATGGATTTTGCACAAGACCATAAAGGCAATATTTGGGTAACAACGGCTGGAATATACATATATCGCATTTCTAGGGAAACTGGCAAGATGGAGCAAAAGCAACTCTATCCCAAGAGTTTTGTATTTATTCCGAGCATTATACCATTGAGCTCAGGAAAAATGCTGGTATCCGCATTCGCAAAGCCAATAATGGAGGTAGATGTGAACTCTATGGAAAACCGAGAGTTTGATATTGACAAGAAAAGCTTTGAGGAGTGCATACGCCACAACTCGTTCATTCCCACAAAAGTGGTAGAGGACAAACTTGGCGACCTCTGGATAGGAACTGTAAGCAATGGACTGCTCCACTACGACATGAATAAGCGGCACATAGAACGCATATCTGGTTTATCATGCCAGGACGTGTCTAGCATCGAGTTAGACCGCAAGGGAAACCTATGGATAAGCACGATGAATGGACTAGACAAACTAAACACAAAGACACGACAAGTCACATGTTATGATGAAGCTGATGGTATCGGCGGATTCCAATTTTACGACCGTTCGTCATCTCATCTAAAAGACGGAACTCTCATCTTTGGAGGAACTCATGGCATCACAGCTTTCAATCCAGAACATGTGAACACCGACAAGCAGGTACGCCTGATGTTTCAAAACCTAAGAATTCACAACCAACTAGTAATACCAGAAAAGGATGCGCCTATAGAAGAAAGTATGGAAACTGCAAAGCAAATCAACCTTGGCTATCGTCAGAATAGTTTTTCCATATCATTTGCAGCCATAGACTATAGTGACTTCAAGCGCATACATTACTTTTACAAGATGGAAGGCTTTGACAATCAGTGGACTGACGCAGGAAGCAATTCTGAAGCTTATTACTCCAACCTTCCTGCTGGCTGCTATAGCTTTCATGTCAAAATCATTGCCAACGACTCAAATAGAACAATTGCAGAACGTAATATTATGGTAAGCGTCGCCCCTATGCCTTGGAATACATGGTGGGCAAGGTTGTTATATCTTTGTTTGGCACTCGGGGGTATCTATGCCGCAATACGATTTAAAAATCGCATTGCTGAAGAAAAGCGCTACACTCGCAAAGCCGAAGAAGAACGTGAACAAGAGCAACGCATCAATCGCATGAACATGAGTTTCTTTGCCAATGTCTCACATGAATTCCGTACTCCGCTCACGATGATAGCTGGACCTGTGGAGCAGCTGGCAGAGAGCAAGTCTGTGACACAACACGACAAACAACTCCTTGGAATAATAGACCGTAGCGTAAAACGCATGCTGAGACTCGTCAACCAACTGCTTGACTTCAACAAACTTGAAAATGACACATTGCGACTGCGAATCTGCCGTATGGACATCATTGCCGAGATGCGCAGAATCATGGATCTCTTCCTCATGAACGCCGCTGAAAAAGGCATTGATATAGAGTGTCATGGCCTAGAGGGTTCGTTTTTGATGTGGCTAGATGCAGACAAACTAGAAAAAATCATGAATAACCTGATGTCAAACGCCATGAAATTTACGCCAAGAGGCGGTCGCATAGATATTATTTTCGACGTGGATACAAAGGATGATGGCAAACAAAATGTGCGCATCATCGTGGCAGACACAGGCAAGGGATTGCCTAAAAATGAGCTAGAGAATGTATTTAAGAGATATTACCAACTCAACAACCAATCAAAAGGTACTATCAACTGGGGGTCTGGAATCGGGCTCTATTATGCTCGTGCACTTGCCCAGTTGCACCATGGAAGCCTTGTTGCAGGCAATCGACAAGACGCTATTTATCAGGAGATTATTGGCATCGACAAAGCAGACTACTTCACTGGAGCTGTATTCGAACTTTCTCTGCCAACAAATGAAAAAATTTATGCAGAAGATGAGCGTATCAAGAACGACACGAACCAAGACACCACCTTTCCATTGGAGAGAAAAGAGCAAGCCGCAACTAGCAAGCTTATCGAAGAAACGGAGATAGAAAATGAAGTACGCCCTAAGATACTTGTGGTAGATGATGATACCGAGGTTGTGCATTATCTCCGTACATTACTCTCACCACAATACCAAGTGGTGTATCGCTTCGATGCCGAAAGTGCACTGAAAGTTGCACGTGACGAAGAGCCAAGCCTGATACTTTGTGATGTAGTAATGCCAGGCATGTCTGGCTATGAATTATGTCATGAAGTGAAGCAAGACATTCGCCTGTCACATATCCCCGTAGTACTTGTCACTGCAAAGACTACGGCAGAAGACCAAGTTGTAGGACTGGAAAGCGGTGCGGAAGCCTATGTAACGAAGCCTTTCATCCCCAAAGTGCTCCTAGCCATCATCAGTTCTCAGCTTCAAAACCGTGAAAAGTTGAAGACGATCCTTGCTAATGCAACAGAAGCAGACGAGGTGGTAGAAGAAATGCTTACTCCGCAAGACCGACAGTTTATGGATGAATTGTACAAGGTGATGGAACAAGAACTCTCTAATGCAGAGCTTGAAGTGAACCGTGTGAGTGAACTAATGTTTATGTCTCGTACCAAGTTATATTACAAGGTCAAGGGACTTACAGGTGAAAATCCAAGTGTATTCTTCAAAACTTTCAAACTCAACCGTGCTGCATCACTCATCACCGAGGGTAAATATAACATATCAGAAATAGCTTTCATGACAGGTTTCAATACGCTCTCTCACTTCTCCACCAGCTTCAAAAAACAATTTGGCTGCACACCTAGCGAGTATGCCAAGAGGAAATATTAAGCACGAAAGGCTATCTTATATAAGCAAAAATCCCCAAAGAAAACAAAAGTTTTCTTTGGGGATTTACCTTTATTCTTCTTTTAAGCGTTTGCTAACTTTCACCGCAATAAATGCTATCATCAATCCCAAGCAAGCGGCGATGCTCAAAGCTATCCGAAGATTGGTTGCCTCGGAAAGCCAGCCGATGACTGGAGGACCTACCAAGAAGCCAAAGAAACTGATGCTTGAAACGATGGTGATGGCAATACTCGCTTTGATAGTACCAAGTTTGCCGGCGATGCTATAGCAGATAGGCACAGATGAGGAGATACCAAAACCTACGAGCAAGAAACCAAGCGTAGCTGGAATAAGGTAAGGCAAAGCGGCGGCAAGCCACAAACCACCTACTATCAAGCCACCGCAAGTCTTCAAAACTCTCGAAGCACCGTATTTCGTTACAAAGCCATCAGCCAAGAAACGTCCAAGCGTCATCGCTCCCATACCTGCCACATAACCTGCACGGATGAAAGCCTCGTCAGGTTTCACCACCGATGAGAAATACACGCTACTCCAATCATACACCGTTCCTTCGCAAAACATACCTGCGAAGCCCATCAGTCCGAGTAAGAAAAGTATCGGGCCGATGGTCTTGAACGAGAACTTGGGCACGTCTTCCTCCTCTGCCTTTGCCAACTCATCGTTTACCAAGAACTTCAATCCTGCCACCACTATCAAGATACTCAATGCCAAGATAACCCCGAAGTGAGCCGAGATAGGAAGCACCGTGTTGGCGAAGATGGCTCCGATAATACCTCCTGCGAAACCACCCAAGCTCCACAAGCCATGAAACGAAGACATGATGTTGCGCCCATACATCTTTTCCACCAAGCAAGCCTGGGTATTGGTTGCGATATTCATCAGATTTGCCATCATGCCGAATGCCACTAGACTGAGTATTAGATGGGAGACCGTAGTACTGCTGCCGATACAGAACAGCACCAAGGCATAAAGCAC
>CAVKXW010000264.1:0-3786 GCA_963660215.1 Bacteroidaceae bacterium
GAATATAGCGTGAAGTCATCGCCCTCTGGCTGACCTTCCAACACATACCAACGGACTTTGCCGATGAAGAAGACGCATAGGCATACGGCGTCCTTCTTCTTGCCGTCCTGTGAATAAAGCGGATATTGCTTGAACTGCTCCGCCAACTGAGGTGTAATCAATCTGCTTGTCATAGCTGCATTATTTATAGGGTGAATAATCTGATGAGGATGGATAATAGAGCTGCTGCTCACGCAAGGCTTCGATGGCAGCGTGTGCCAAGGTGCAAGCCCATTCGTTACGAGGGTCGTAATAGCCCTTCTGAAAGTTTATCGCCAACTGCTCCATGAAAGCCATCATCACCTTGAACTTCTCGTTTACAAGAAAGCGGTGGTCATTGGCAAACTCGGCACCAACCTTGGATGCGGAACACATCTTGCCGTTCACGAAGCGTGAAAACTCATTGGCAAACTCCTTGTCTCTTTCGTTAATCATATCGTCCATATCTGTTCGGATTGAATTGTGAAACTTCTTTTTCTTCCCTATTCTCGAAGCCTTTACGACTTCATCGAGGGAATTGATTTTACGTGCAATCAAGAGTTCGGGCATGGAGGCAGACAAGGCAAGGAATTGGGAGGTCATTTCATCGGAATACCCCAATCTGTGATTGGCGGAAGGCTGCCGAGAAAATAACCTGCCAATAGCAAGGCGGTACTTGACGGTCTGGTGGGCTGAACTAAATTTGCTAAGGAAAAACAAGGGATGATGAAGGGGGGGATGGAAAAGTGTAGTGACTAAAACTGGTAAGATTACTACTTTTTGATAGTGGAAAATCCTATAATAACAAGTAAATGTTGCCTCTGTATTCCCGATTTTTGTCATTTGTGTCATTTTTCGGGAACAGAAATCCGCAATATATCGTCCCATGTTCAATTTTGATACAATGTTAAATAGTATTGAACATGATGAAATATTGAACAAAAAGTTCGTTGTTTTAAGTTTTGTTCATTATCTTTGCAGCGTTCAATTATATTGAACACAACTACATTGTTGAACAAAACAATATAAAATGATGGGAAATAGTATCATAATAAACCAAGCATTGAATGCCCTTAAAGCAAGTCTTCCTGTAGATGATGCTGTGACAACGACATCTGTTGGTGGAAATATTGCCAGTGAAAGTGATACCCTTGTCAGGATAATGAATGTCGATTTTGTATGCTTTGTCAAAGACATCATAACCAAGGCAACGCTAAATCCAACATTGGCAACGATGCAAGCTATGAACAATGACAAGCAGCAAGTCTTGCTTGTTACACAATACGTCACGCCACAAGTATCAACAGAATTGGCGAACAAAGGCATCAATTATCTGGACTGTGCAGGAAACTGCCTTGTCAGATACATGAAAAAGGGAAATTTGATTTTCCAAATATCCAATCAAGGCAGAAAAAATGCCGAACCACAGACTAAGACATATCCTGTATTTCAAGATGCAGGATTGAAAGTCGTATTTTATCTGTTGCAAAATGCAGATAATGTAAAAAAGCCATATCGAGAGATAAAAGAACAGATTGGCGTATCTTTGGGAAGTGTAAAGAATGTCATGGATGAACTTGTAAGACGTGGTTTTGTCTGTGACACTCAAAATGGTCGTGCTATAAAAGACAAGAAGCAACTACTTGATTTATGGGTAAGCAATTACAATGAAGTTTTGAAGCCAAAGCTTTTGGTAGGTACTATGGCATTTAGAACAGAAGAGAAAAGGAACGAATGGAAAAACATAGAGTTGCCACAAGGAATGGTATGGGGAGGAGAACCTGCAGCCAACCTGATAGATGGCTATTTGCAACCAGGAAGTTTCGACATATACACGGATTTACCTGCCGCACATCTGATGCGAACTGGGGCAGTTAAGCAAGATGTGAATGGTGAAATTCATCTATACAACAAATTCTGGAATTGGGAAACAGACAACAGGACAGTTCCTGCTATACTAATCTATGCAGACTTGATGGGCAATGGAAACAGTCGCTGCTTGGAAACTGCGCAACGCATATTAAAGAATGAGCTTAAAGATTTCGAGTGAAAAGATAAACAATCCATTCCTTGTGGATTTGTTGGAGAAACTTACAGACAGTTTCCGTAAAATGAAGCATGATTTCTTTATAATAGGAGCCACTGCCAGAGATATTATCATGCAACAGATGGTGGGGACATCATCACGTAGAAAGACAAGAGACTTGGATTTGGCTATAGCTGTTCCTAATTGGCAGGAATTTGACAAGATCAAGAACAGTCTAATTGCCGATGGCTTTGAAAAGGACAAGGCAAAACACCAACGCTTCTATTATGGAGACTATGAGATAGATGTTGTGCCATACGGATATGTCGCCAAGGAGGACGATAACATCTATTGGCCGCCCGAAGAAACGATAGCCATGTCTGTCAAAGGTTTCGACGAGGTACTTTCAGATGCTATAACGGTTAGTATTGATGACAGGTTCACCGTAAAGATAGCTTCTTTGCATGGTCTGTTCCTGCTGAAGTTCAATGCTTGGATGGACAGGCATCTAACCACAAATAAGGATGCAGAAGATATGTCTTTCATTTTGGACAATTATCTCATGGCAAACTTGAATCGAGAGGCATACATGGAAGTATATGACTGGGATGACTTTGACGAATATGTTGCTGGCGGCTATTGGCTGGCAAACGACTTGGAAAAATTGTTGAACCGAGACCAACTTACATATTATGCAGACAAGATTGACGAGGAGTTGCAGTTGGAGGAAAGAAGCTATTTGATAAGCCAAACTCTCAATTCACAATCAGGATTGACTTACGACCAAGTGAAAAGAACTTGGCATACTATATCCGAAGTTTTTCATTCAACGGAAAAAGAGGAACAATAACGATGATAGAAATAAAATACGATAGTCAGAAAGGAACTGGTGATACAAACCAAGACTTCATCTTATGCGAACAATTGGAGGAAGGTTGTAATCTCATAGTCCTTGCCGACGGTATGGGTGGCTTACAACATGGACACATTGCTGCTGCCACTGTAGCCCAAAGCATCCATGAGGCATTTGCCAAATATCATTCAGATGATATAAAAGAAACCTTTGAGAAAGCTTTTGAAAATGCTGACTTAGTTATTGCGGATAAATGCAAATCTCTTAAAAGTAAAATGGGGGCAGCGGTCACGGTCTTGGTCATAAAAGGCGACACTGTCTATTACGCATGGCAGGGAAATGTACGACTTTATGGGGAACATGATGGCTGTCTTCTGCAACTCACGGAAGACCACGTGAAGAAAGGTACAGATGATACGTTTCTGACACGCTGCGTGAACGGAAGAGGATTCCGTTATCCAATATCCATAAAAGAGACACCTGTATCAGAAACGTCCTTTTTGTTCCTATGCACAGATGGGTTCTATCAATCCAAAGACGGTATGGCGTTCATAAGTGGAGGACAATTATCAGATACCATTAGAGAGCATGAAGATGACGCTTCCTATGTCCAAATAAAGTTGCTATAATTGCAATAAGTTGAAAGAGCCCATTCATCACGAGTGGACTCTTTCTTTTGATAATCGGTGTAATCGTTGTTTTACAGATTATCCCTTCTTATCGTATGAACAAAACATTTACTGAGCAAATAGCCTAACGGCCGTATGTCGATTGGCTGCAACTGGTGCATAATCATCAATGCCGCCCTCGCTTTTTGATACAATCATAGACTTGTCAATGCCTCTTGCCATCAGTTGTTGGGTGATAAAGTCTGCTCTTGACTTGCTGA
>CAVKXW010000265.1:0-3736 GCA_963660215.1 Bacteroidaceae bacterium
AATATGTATAGTATTTCAGGAAGAAAGTTAAAAATGTGTATAGTATTTTAGGAAGAAAGCTTTGAAAGTGTATAGTATTTCAGGAAGGATATTAAGAAAATGTCCAGTATTCCAGGAATAGCTATTAAAAGAACAAGAAAGCTGACTTTAACTGGCTTTAAAAGGCAAGAAAATCGCTTCTAAAGAGCTAGAGAAACACTTCCGAAGGGCTAGAGAAATACATCTGAAGAATAAGAAAGGCACAAATGAGGGACAAGAGAAACGCTTCTGAAGTCTTTTGACCATAGTCAAAAAAAATTTTGACGGTAGTCAAAAGTATTTTCGACTGCAGTCAAAAGTTCTTTTGAGCCTAGTCAAAAGACTTTTAAGGTTATTCTTTTGTCCCTCTAGAACTATATATTTGACCCTCTAAAACTTAATTTTTGGCCTTCTAAAGCTATGTCTTAAACCTAGGGCTTAAATATTGTTCACCATTTTAAGAGCCAATGGAGAGCTATGAAGAACTATGAAAACAAAATATTCGGCTAAAAAGGACTAACTAAAAGGTCTCTGACAAAGGTTGAAAAACAAATTTCAGCAAAAGATGCCAAGGAAAATATCTGACAAAAGTTCCTTCAGTAAAACTCTATGAATCTCAACGACTTAACCGAAATGCTGAAGGAATTTTTGAATAGAAATTATTTTTTTTACAAGATATTCCCCTAAAAATTTGGTGGTTAACGAGAAAAGTTGTAATTTTGCAGCCGTTTTCGCAAAGGGTGGCTAGTTTACCGCCCGATGCAATTATCTGAATAACAAACCCGAGTGCTTGGTAAACCTCGTAAAAAACAAGAAAATGAACAATAACAAAACTCAAGTGAGCGTGCTGTTTATGCTTTTCAGCATCCTCTTCTGCGTTTGTCTCATAGCGGCAAACGTGCTCGAAACAAAGCAAATCGCCTTCGGGCCAGTTTCCCTAACCGGTGGTCTCATCGTATTCCCTGTGAGCTACATCATCAATGATGTGGTATGCGAAGTGTGGGGTTACAAGAAAGCTCGTCTGTTGATATGGACAGGCTTCGCCATGAACTTCTTCTTCGTAGCCCTGGGTGCCATCTGCGACTGGATACCTGCCGCTCCTTACTGGACCAACGATGCAGGCTTCCATGCTATCTTCGGACTGGCTCCTCGTATAGCAGCAGCCTCTTTCGTGGCTTTCGTCGTGGGTTCGTTTGCCAACGCCTACGTGATGAGCGTGATGAAGATACGCGACGGTGGTAAGCATTTCTCTGCTCGTGCCATCTGGAGTACCGTGGCAGGTGAGAGTTGCGACAGTCTCATCTTCTTCCCATTGGCACTGGGCGGAGTGGTTCCTACCTCCGAGTTGCCTTGGCTGATGCTCTGGCAGGTAGTACTGAAGACGGTATACGAAATCATCGTGCTCCCTGTCACCATCCGAGTGGTAAAGGCCATCAAGAAGCATGAGGGAGAAGATGTATACGACAACAACATTTCTTATAATGTATTCAAGATTTTCAGCCTCAACTAAATTTAATGTTGAATGTTGAGTGTTGAATGTTGAATTAGGGCATACGCCATCATATTCTAGCTTAACATTCAACACTCAACATTCAACACTCAACACTCAAAAAAATGGATAGAAAAGAAGATGGTCTGCAGGCACTCGGTGCCAAGACCGAATACAAGATGGATTATGCCCCAGAGGTGCTAGAGACGTTCGTCAACAAGCACCCTGGCAATGATTATTGGGTACGTTTCAACTGCCCTGAGTTTACATCGCTCTGCCCTATCACTGGGCAACCAGACTTCGCAGAGATTCGCATCAGCTACATCCCAGATGTCAAGATGGTGGAGAGCAAGAGCCTGAAGTTGTATCTCTTCAGTTTCCGCAACCACGGCGATTTCCACGAGGACTGCGTGAACATCATCATGAAGGACCTCATCCGCCTGATGGATCCTAAGTACATCGAGGTAACAGGTATCTTCACTCCTCGTGGCGGCATCAGTATCTGGCCTTATGCCAACTATGGCAAGCCAGGCACTAAGTATGAAAAGTTGGCAGAGCAACGCTTCGCCACCCACGAGTAAGGGGGATGATATTAAAAATGTAAAAAGTATCATTCTATCAGTAAAATGTATAGGTGATATATGGAATAATAGTTGTATCTTTGCACCATGATATTAGGGACTGCCCTATTCATTGGAATTCTCTCACATTAATATACATATACGATTATGAAGAAAGTTATATTTATGTTTGCAGCCCTCATGGGTCTCTTCGTATCCATGACCGCTTGCGCCAACAAGAAAGGAAACAACATGGAAGCAAACGAAACAGCTAGCAATGCTGCCAAGAACAGCAAGATTCTCGTGGCATACGCCTCTTATACAGGCACTACCGAGGGTGTGGCAAAGATGATAGCCACAGCCACTGGCGGTGAACTCTACAAGATAGAGCCTGAGAAGGAATACACCGCAGCCGACCTCGACTGGAACGAACCAACCTCTCGCTGCTGTCAGGAGAACAACGACCCTAAGGCTCGTCCTGCCATCAAGAAGACCAAGGAGAACCTTGACCAGTATGAGGTTATCTACCTCGGTTATCCTAACTGGTGGAACTCTCACCCACGCCTCATCAATACCTTCATCGAGGCTTATGGACTGAAGGGTAAAACCGTCATTCCATTCATGACATCAGGCGGTAGCCAGATAGAAAACTCGGAAAAGATTCTCAAGAAGGATTATCCTGAGGTAAACTGGAAGAAAGGAAAGCTCCTCAATGGCGTAGACCAAGAAGAGGTAAATGATTGGGTAAAGAGCAATCAATAGGTAACCACATATCAACATTCAATGTGTTTTAGCCTGCCTGTCCGAAGAACGGACGGCAGGCTTTTTTATGTAAATTTCTCTTTGGCAAACACCTCGGTGTTTATGGGAACTGAGGATAGTCCTCGAAGCGTGGCTTACGCTTCTCCAGGAATGCCTTGCCGCCCTCCTGAGCCTCGTCCATCGTATAGTAGAGCATGGTGGCATCGCCTGCCAACTCCTGGATACCAGCCTGTCCGTCGAGCTCGGCATTCAAGCCAGCCTTGATCATGCGCAAAGCCAGAGGCGAGCGTTCCATCATGATTTCAGCCCACTCCACACAGGTATCCTCCAATTGGTCGAATGGCACCACCTTGTTGACCATTCCCATCTCCTCAGCCTCCTTCGCCGTATATTGCTTGCAGAGGAACCAAATCTCACGAGCCTTCTTCTGTCCCACCATTCGGGCGAGATAGGATGCACCAAAGCCTGCGTCGAAGCTGCCCACCTTAGGACCTGTCTGTCCGAAGATGGCATTCTCAGAGGCTATGGTGAGGTCGCACATCACATGCAACACATGTCCGCCACCAATGGCATAGCCATTCACCATGGCGATGACAGGCTTAGGCAATCTGCGAATCTGCATCTGCACATCGAGCACGTTGAGACGAGGCACGCCATCGGTGCCTACATATCCTCCCCTTCCCTTCACATGCATGTCGCCACCTGCGCAGAAAGCCTTGTCGCCAGCACCCGTCAGGATAACCACACGGATGTCCTGGCACTCACGGCAATAGCTGAAAGCCTGCGACATCTCCCAAGTGGTCAATGGGGTAAAAGCGTTGCGGTAACGCTCACGGTTGATGGTAATCTTGGCAATGTGATGATACTCCTCGAAGATGATTTCCTTGAAATCAAAACCTTCTATCTT
>CAVKXW010000266.1:0-3732 GCA_963660215.1 Bacteroidaceae bacterium
ATCATGTCGTGATTTATCCAGTACACGACACCCTTTCCATTCTTTCCGAATACGCTACTAACAATATCAAAGTCTGCTTCTGTGCCCTTGCCCAAATCAATAGTCACAAGGAAGTTTCCGTTTGCGGTCTTCAACTCAGTCAGAACGGAGCGATTACCCTCACGTCCCAAGTTGTCAAACACAGCTATAGGATTCTCCATAGCCAAAGGAAGATTCTTCAATTCACTAGGCTCAAAGCCATGCTTTTTAATCTTCTTGGCAAGTTTGCTACCATTCAGCCTGATAGACTTATCGGTCACGCCAGCAGCCTTCAACTTGGATGAAGGTCTTCCCAAGTCGAACACGAACTTATCAGCACTTTCCATCGTGAACTTGCCCAACTGCTCATTGAAATTATCGTTCACCTTCTTCAACGAGAACTTGGAATCCGTAGTATCAGTAGCACCCTCTCCCATGTGGTCGAAATCAAACTCAGTGAAGTCAGCACCGCTACCATGATACACACGGAGCGAGAACTTAGGGGTATTGGCAATCTGCTGATTGATGCTATTCACCACATCATCAGTCACGATGTCTCCCTCTTGAATCTGCTGAGGCTCACGACCAGCGTTCTTCACAAGTTCCGCTTGCTCTGCTCTGGTCAAGATACGGTTCACCTTCATCGCACCAGTAATCACCCAAGGGTCAGTCTCTGGGTTCGGGTTGGTACGATACATATAATATCCGTCAGTTGGCAGATGTTTCAGTCCAGCCAAAGAGTGCTGATACTTTCCGTTGGCATTGATACCTTCTTGGCGAGCTTCCTCTTGGTAGTCCTTATCGGCTGCATACTCCACCTCGGCAAAGACGAAGTTCTTAGGGAACAAAGTCTTGTTGCCCTCTGCATCCTTACGATTGAACTGCAAGGCATAAGGAATCACACCCAAGTGCCAGCCTGGGCGATAAGCCAACTTACCACTACCACCTTGTGTACCCTTGCCACCTTGCTTTACTTGTGGTCTTCCAGTCTTACTCTCTCCAGCTATAGGAGCGGCATCTGCATCGAGCCACACACCCACAGGAGTTTCAGCACCGTTCGGATTGGCTACCATTGGAGGGTAGAGCTTTCCATCCTTCAACACGAACACCTTATATCCAATGCCCTTCTTGGTAGGTTCAGGCTTTTGGCGAAGGGAGTATCTTGCATCCTCACCAGTCGTGGAATCCTCAAACGTACCATTGGCAGTCTTCACATACGCTTGCTCGATAGAGCGGATGATGTTGTTGATGGTCTCAGGATATTCTGTGCCAGTGAATGCACGCTTGATTCTCAACAGAATCTCATGTATCTTGGCGAGAAGTGGATGGCTCATCTTCAAGGCGATAGAGTGAGCAAGGTTCAAGTCACGAATCATCATACCGATACCATCAGCTATCACCTCTTCCTCATAATAACCACGGTCATAGCCCGACAGTCCTGCCTCAGAATATCTCTTAGCCATATCTTCCACAGCCTTGTCAAAGTCAGTGATACTATCTTTCACCAACTGAGCCAACTCATTGTATGCCTCAGCGTTCTTGGTCTTGATTTCGTGGGTCATTTCGTGACCAAAGATGAACTGCACACCCTCAGTGAGCGAAGAATCCAATGTAAGATAAATCGTGTTGGTATCAGCATCATACCAACCATTACCCAACTTATCGGTGTATTGGTACTGAATCTTTGCCCCCATCATCTTAGCGATACGAGCCAAAGACTTCCTCATCTTCTTGCCAATGATGGCATCCACCAAGTCGATGTCCTTATCATCCACACGGTTCTTCTCCACGCTTGCAGCACGTTCCTCGGTAGTCTCTCGCTTACCTTCGCTCTTGGTAGAGAAAGGAGCTTTCTCACGTTGCTTACCAAGAGGTTGCTCAGGTGTAGAATCCTCTGGTACTTCTGTAGTTTCCTCTTGGTTGGCCTCCCTTAGTTTGTTAGGGAAGTTCTCGGAAGGAGCGGACTCAGCTTCACTATCAGCATTGGCATTCTCGTTCACATTTTCCTCAGAATTAACACTATTTTCGTTGTTGTTAACACCATTTTCGCCATTATCGTTATTATTTTCAACGTTGTTAACACCATTGTTCTGACTTTCCTCAGCAGCCTTCTGTTCCTCGGCAAACTTAGCATTCTCCTCGGCACGTTTCTGCTCTTCCAGCACCTTTTCAGCCTGAGCGATACGATTGTTCTGAATATAATTTCTGCCCTCAAATGCAGTCTGACCGCTAGTAATGAGACTGAGCAAAGCATTTCTTATGTCCTGAGTAGTGGCATTCTCCAAGTTGTTAGGTCTTCCATCCCATAGTTGATGTACCATGGCATCAATAGTAGTACCCTTGCCGTCAGCAGCAAGCCATCCCATCTTAGCAAAGTCAGAGCGAGAAAGACCAGTCTCTTGTTGTACACCCTTGGAGTTCTCGTTACCCTCGTAGTTCAGCGAGTAAGGAGCGACACTACTAGCCACATACTCTTCCACCGTGTTAGGAGTATCATCAAACACATCAATACCAGTGCCATCATACAGACGATGCAGGAGCGAGCCAACAGTATCATTATATAGCTGCAAGGTAGCTTGTGCATTATCCTTAACAGCACTCTTCAATCGGTTGAACTTTCTTCTAGCCTTTTCGAGAAGGTCTCTTCTACCCTCGGCAGTGTTCTCTTCATTGGCTATCAGTCTCTCCTTGTAGGCATCACGAATGGCAGTGGCAGAATCATAGGCTGCTTGGGCATCAGCGATAGCCTTCTTCTTTGTCTCGGCACTCGCCTTCTGTTCCACGAAGTTCTTGCCCTTCACGGTCATATTGTTCGCCTTATCCAGAGCCTTCTTGGCACTCTCCACCCATCCGCTTATCACTTGGTCGGCATCCTCGCCAAACTGAGTGTCGTACAATTCTGCGGTCTGTTGAGCCGTCAACTGAGAGAAATCAGGATTTCCATCCTCCAGCATTGGCACAACAGTACCATCTTCAAGTGTGATAGCAGGAGCCTCATTTTCTTCCTCATCCTTTTGCTCAGGTTCAGCAGCATTCTCATCAACGGTAGTCGTTTCCTCAGAAGGTTGCAGAGGAACTTCATTGTTCGTCTCATTCTCTCCACTGTTCTCCTCTACAGCAGAGGAATCCACCTCATTCAGCGTCTGCTTATACTCATCCAACGACATCGTACTGAGGATGCTCACCTTGGAGGAATCCACAAAGCGTGGCTTAGACACAGAGCCATCAGCATTCAGTGTTACCACCTTACACTTCTTTACTCCTGTTTTCTTGTTGTTATATTCACCCACGATGAAGGCATCAGCATCCTCGTTTCCTTCCACGTTAGCCAACACCACGTTGCCATTATCATCTATGATTTCCGATAACATCTGGCTCAGTTTTGCATTTTTCTCCTCCTCTTGTTTCTGTTGTTCGGCTTTCTGTTGCTCACGTTGTGCCTCCAGTTCAGCACGCTGTTGTCTTGCCACCACCATTTTCTTCTCGTCCTCAGCATCCTTTAGTTGCTGCAAGTCCTCGAAGCTATATGGGTTCTGCTCCACGTTACCGTCCAGAGTAATGGCAGCAGTGCCATCCCCATTGTCAGCAAGCACCTCGTAAGTATGTTCAGTGCCATCAGCATCCGTAACAGTAAACTGAGAGCCAACGTCAACCTTTCCGTCTATGATGCCAGCCACTTCACGGATAGCCTTCTCCTTGGCATCAGCCACAGCC
>CAVKXW010000267.1:0-3718 GCA_963660215.1 Bacteroidaceae bacterium
TGACCACTGGTAACAACAAGACGAAAAAAACTATTGTAGAAGCTAAGCCAACAACAGAACAAGAACAGCCAAAACGAACCTTACCACAAACGGAGTTTGTAGAATACAGCCATGAGGACTATGCCAAGTGTGTTGAAGCACAAGAGAAAGAGGCACAAGAGGAAAAGGACAGACGAACAAGAGCCGTACTTGACTATACACACCGCACCATGTCAAGGTTTCTGTATGAAGAAGACTTGAGCTCAGTTATTGATGCCGTCAAGGAATGGAGCAATGACTGCAACCATACTCCAACCCCGATAAACCACTTTAAGGAGAAAGTGGAGAACATTCCGCTCAGACACTTTGTCTGGAACATTGCGGAACGTTTGGGCAAGCGAGAGTACACAATGGCTATGCGCATAGCTTTTATCAAATCGTTATTTCCGAAACCGTTTGAAGGCTTGGATTACAGTACGTTGAAGAACCTCAAAGCGCCATGTTCCAATGATGTCATTCCAATAGATGAACCAGTCAATGGCAATTATGATTTCCATGACATTACGGAGGGAAATCCCGAATAATCCCCATTGTTAGAGTTATTCCTTCGTGAATGACAAATGACCGTCACGAAAGGAAGTAACGGCAGTATCATTATGTTCCTTTGTCCCAGTTTTTAAAAATTACTTGTATATGACAAAGGAATTAACATTCAACGACCTTCCGATGGTCGTTGCCCAGCTTCGGGATGAAGTGGTGGGCATGAAGCAGATGATAGTCAGTCTGCAATCACAGAACAAGCCACACAAGGCGAACACGCACATACCTATGAGCGTGGAGGAAGCGTCGGCATATTTGAAAATGCCGATGGCTACCCTCTACATGAAACTGGGCAACGGCAGCATCCCTGCCACAAAGCCAGGCAAGCGTTACTGCCTGTATCAAGATGAACTTGACAAGTGGCTGGAGACGAACCGCAAGAATCCTGTGCCTCTCACAGCAGAGGAGGAGAACGCAACCATTCTTGCAGGAAACAAGCGCAAGCCTAAACCCTTAAACTGGTAATGCTATGGATGCGCTTGAAATTTGTAACAAAATCAATATGGAAGCCGAGCCTTTAGCGGGCTCTGGCTTTCCTCTTGACGTGTTTCCACAAAAGATGCAGTCCGTAATCATTGATATGGTGCTGCACGGCAATTTCAAGGTGGATTATGTTGCCATGTCCATGTTGTCGGCTGCATCGGCAGCCCTTGGCAATACCTATCGTATTCATATCAAGCAGGACTGGGACACGAATGCCGCCCTTTATATCATATTGGTGGGCAGACCAGGCATGGGCAAGACTCCACCGCTGCAACTTGCATATAAGCCTATTCGGGAACATGAGCGCAAACTGTTCGACAAGTTCAACAATGAGCTCGACCTATATGAGGCAGCATGTGCAGCAAAGGAATGTAACGCCAAGGACTTGAAGAAGCCTGTTCTGAAAAGAATAACGCTGGATGACTTTACGTTGGAGGCTTTGGTGTTGGAGCATTACAATAACTTGCGTGGCATAGCCATCAACTACGACGAGATTCTTGGACTACTCGCCAATACGGACAGATATGGGAAAAATCCCATGCTTGAACGCCTCCTATCCATTTGGAGCGGATGCCCCTTGGAGAACACACGTGTCAAGAACGACCGTCCGCAACGTATAGAGGAGCCGTGTGTTAATATCATCGGCACGACGCAGACCAAACGAATGAAGGAGCTGATGACTTCCAAGTTCATGGACACAGGCTTTCTTGACCGTATTCTGATTGTCTATCCAAAGTCCAACAAGGTTCCGCATTGGCAAGATGATGATGATTGTCATGTGCGCCAAAGTGATGCTTCAAAGAATTGGTCGGATATTGTCGGAAGAATCTTTAAACTTGACTATGCAAAGGATGCGGCTACAGGTGAATGTCGCCCACATATCCTTTACATGGACAAGGAAGCACGTTCCTATTACTATGATTGGTGGAACAAGAATGTGGATGCCATCAATGCCATTGAAGATGACGAGGACGTGGAAACCAGAGTGATGAAATACAACACTCACGTCGCACGTCTTGCCTTGTTGCTCCAAACCCTGAGGCACGCTTGTAGCGAGAGCCATCTGCAAAGTATTGAGGTGGATTCCATAAAGGGTGCATTACGGCTCAATGAATATTGCGAGAAATGCTACCAACGCTGCCGTGCCTTTGTTGCGGAAGATGCCTGTGATTCCATGTCAAAGGAATTGCTGCATCTGCTTGAAGACAGCTTTGACACAAAGACCGCTGTAAAAATCGGAATGGAGAATCTGCATGTTACGGACAGGACTGTGATGAACTACATAAAGGAACTTATGAAGGCAGGACTTATCGCAAGGTCAAAGAAAGGACTTTATGAGAAAGTGAAGTTCAAAACAGAACAGGCAACTGAAACATAAACCAACCTGTTTTCAGTATTCATGTGTTTCAGTTTTTCAGTTTGCAGATACGCAACTGAAAACATGAAAGGACTGAAAGCTGAAAATCACCAATAATTCATTTCAGTTATGATGATGAACGAGTATAGATTTCATTTGGAGAGATACAAGTTGGGCAATCGTTACACTTGTCCAAAATGTGAGCGCAAGCGTTGTTTTACAAGATATGTAGATGATAATGGAATAATATCCTTTCCCGACAATGTGGGCAAATGCGACCACGAATATAGTTGTGGGTATCACTATACGCCAAAGGACTACTTTCGTGAGCATCCCAATTCTCTTACAAATGATAAGGCAACTCTTGAAATAAAGCAAGTCCGAGCAAATGTCGCCCCCAAGCCCATATCCTATGTTGATTGTGCCGTTATGGAGCGTTCCATGTCTCATTATGAAATCAATCCTTTATACCGATACCTTTGCAAGGTCATTGGTGAGCAAGAGACAGAAAGATTGATGAAGATGTATCATGTCGGAACATCATACAAGTGGGGAGGTTCTACCATCTACTGGCAAGTTGACAAGGAAGGCAAAGTTCGTACAGGAAAGGTAATGCTGTATAATCCCGAAGACGGACACCGTGTGAAGGAACCACGGACTTATGTAGGATGGGCGCATTCGTTTCTTCATCTTGCAGATTTCAACTTATGCCAATGCTTCTTCGGAGAACATCTGCTGATGCAACATCCCATGAAGTCAGTCGCTATTGTCGAAAGTGAGAAGACTGCCATAATCGCATCCCATTTCATACCCAATTTCATTTGGCTAGCTACTGGTGGCATGCATGGCTGTCTCAATCAAAATGCTGTCAAGGCATTGGACGGTCGGGAAATTATCCTGTTCCCTGATCTCGGGGCGACAGAAAAGTGGAAATCAAAAGTGCCTTTGATTCAATCTGTCTGTAAAAGGGTTGTTATAAGCAACATCCTCGAAGAAAATTCAACGGAAAAACAGAAAGCCAAAGGTCTTGACATAGCTGACTTCCTGCTGATGACAGAGACACCGCAGATGGTGCTGCAACGGCTAATAAAGCGGCATCCGCCACTTCAACATCTGATAGACAGCCTTGGGTTGGTGTTGGTGGAAGAGCCATAGCAGAGTGGATAAGGTAATGCGAGTACGCCCAGCGTGAGTGACGGACTTTCACAAAAGTCCTAAACATAATAGGGACTTTTAGATTCACTTGCTGACGCTGTTCACTTAAAAAGTCCTTCTATTATGCTCAGGCTCCGCCCGAGA
>CAVKXW010000268.1:0-3703 GCA_963660215.1 Bacteroidaceae bacterium
GTCAAACGAACGTTCTCCATGCGTAAAATCTGGAGCTCTGCCTGTATGTTGTCTCTTGTATTCATGTATGCAAAGGTACTAAAAATTAGCGAGTTATGCAAATATTTATAGTTAAATATTGTATATAAATATCTGATTTACAACTAGTTAAATATAACTAAACCTTACTGCCAAAGGCTCGCATTTTTGCTAGAATGCGTTGTTTCTCGACTTCTGGAAAATTTGGACTCGAAAGCAGCTTTAACACCTCTGCCTCCGCTTTGGAGGCACGTGTACTATGTTCGGCAGCTCTCCGCTCGGCAGCTGCACTTTGTGCTTTCGCCTTAGCTATGCGGGCATTGGCGGCAGCAATCTCTGCCTCCAATGCTGATATTTCATCTTGTATGTTCATATTCTTATTTTCGTCTGAACCGACGTTGACATTATCAATATCAAAGTTTCCCTTGATAGACCATGTGTAATCTTGCATTCCTCAAACTCCGGCCTGAGGAACTTGCCGTCAGTGAACCACTTCGAGCAAAGAACCCAACCATTTATGTCATAATGCAAGATTTTAACCTTGCGATAGTCCTTGGAATAAAAGACAAAAGCCTCATTGTAATTTCGAGGATTATGTCCCATGACATCACGCACTATGGAAGCCAGTCCCTCATATCCCTTACGCATATCTGTCGGAGTTGACTTCATAAAGAATTTCGTTCTGCTATCAAAGTTTATCATGGCTGCGACATTTTATGTAGCAATTCTGCCACGACAAACAAACTGTTGCTCCTTAACTCTATCTGCTCTCCGTCTGGAGATTTCAGAATCAAGGTCTCCACCTGCCAGGTTGTTGGCTTAGGAGCTTCATCCTTTATAGTAATAGGTATAAAAGCATCTTGTGGTTGCTCTTGCTTCTTTTCCTGCAAAGGATAAGTTTTCTTATACTGGATGAGCCAGTCATAATCGACGGCTTCATCTTTACAATACTTACGCAAGCTACGCCCCTTGCGGTTCTGGTTGTAGTCTTGCATCACTTTCTCAAAATATTCCTTGCTTTCCATTCTTATGTGTATTTTAAAACGGAGGCAAAGGTAATATTTTTTAGCTAACCCACCTTACGCTGTATTGGTGGTTTACAAATCTACAGAAAGGGGTACGATTTCAATTTCTCCATGTAGATATGAAAAGCCTTTATCCGTAAGTCTCACCCAATGTTCATCATAATTCAGAAAGTCATTGACAAGCAATAAGTTTAATACATAAAAGAACTTGATATGCCTATCCGTGCTCATGTAATTAGCCACCAAAGTTTGGACTTTACAAACATGTCCTGGCTTCATGCCATTATATTTTGACATGATGTCGGAGGCTATACTAATAATTTCTTGATTAGTCATAGTTTCCTATAAATATTATTTATGGTATAAATCTATCCTTTCACCAGCTACATAATGTAGCTAGCGAAAGGTTATTATCTCCTAAAAATGTACGTTCTACAAATGTGTTTCTCTAGGTATTTCTTTCAAAAGACGAACTACTATATTACTCTTCAAATCTATATACACTAATACTAATGAAAGTGTCTTGCTGTTTTAACAGGTTAACTTTCCTCCCCAAACATCGGCAATGGCTTTTGTGGAATGATATGCTCGATGAATTCCACGATGCGATAAGACTTGTTTTCATAGGCACGATACTCCTTGTTATATCGCTGCACTCGTCTGAGCTTCACCTTGATGGCATCACCCTTGCCAAATCTCTCGCCCTCATCTATCTTCTGCATCAGGGCATCGTCCTTCACCGTCATGGAAATCTTAAAGCCATTGTACATAAACTGCCAACGAGAACCACGCTCGAAATTCAGACCTACTATGACAAGCGTGGTAATTTCCTCTTCCACTCGCTCATCAGGAATGTCATTCTCGGTATCAAAGCCATCATAAATATAGTCTTCAAAATCCCGACGTTCAAACTCTGCACACTTTCCTCCATCATCTCCCTTGATGGTGAATCCATCTACACTAGGGTCTTCCTTTGCTGTTTCCATTGATTTAGAAACAGCCTGACGAACAGGTTGCTGATTGTATACATTAACTGTAATATTCACATTATCCCCCAGTTTCAATATGGTATCAGCTTCTTTCTTTTCCTCTTTCGTCTTAACAGGTCTTCCCTTAAAATGCTTGTACAGAGAGTAAACACCACCTACCACACCACACAAAGCTGCAGCATACTCCACAGCATCTTTGCTAAAAAGCTGTTCGATGATATTCTGCGACACAGACACATCAACGATAAATGAACCTTGCTTCAAGGCATTCACCTTCAGGGTAACCTCACGAGAGCCACCACTGAGGTGTTTATTCGCCTCAGTGACCACAGATTGGTAGTGAACTAGTATGTTCACCAAAGTATTGGCATCAATACTATGAGTCTGTCCTTCAAATTCTAGTTGCATTGTCTTTCGTTTCATTTAGATAACAGAAGTTTAACGGCTATGTGCCCAAATCGTTCCATTATTTTGTTTTACGTTGCGAAATTACATTTTTTTCTTTAAAACGCCAAGAAAACCGAAAGAAAAATAGGCGATAGCGGCAAAAAAGCAGAAATATTGCTACATACCTAGCTTTTCATCCCTTTCCATTATCCTCCTCATAAGCTTACGAGGAGAGAACTCTCCTTGATAGTGATAGTCCACTGCATGGGAGAATCGAGACAAGTCAATTTCATCCACATTATCAAACACCTGCATATAGGCTGGGTTATAATAAGGTGAAGAGGTAACGGTCTGGTTATTGGTAAGCAAGCACTTGTTGTAACATACCGCCTCTTTGAGTCGGAGCGTATTGCCAGCTTGCGAACCATTCATGATTTCAACAATAATATCATTTTGCTGCACCAAATCAACAACCCCCGCATAGCTCAACGGATGATTATAGACGATTCCTTCACGAGTGGCATATTCCTTATTCACTCCATTGAGATAAAAGGTGCAATGCGCTTGATCCTTGAGCTTATCATATAGGGCATGAAGGGTGTTCAAGCGTTCCTTGCTTCTGCAACCTCCCACGTAAAGGATTCGGGGCTTGTCATCCGCCTTTGCCATATTTTTCCCTTCCTCGCCATTTGCCTTGCTATTCTTTTGTGAAATAGGCAACATAGAATAGAAATCAAAGAACTCCACGCCAAACTCCTCACAATCCTTCTTGTCGAAGGAATACACTTGGTCCACATGATAATGTTTACAAAACCTAAGAAACTCTTGCTTATCCCTAGCTATCCCCATCGTTCGGATATTATCAGGCATATAGAGCACGATGCAAGCATTCCGTTCTCTCTTCAGCCGCAGGATGTAATGCGCAGAGAACTTGATGCCAGTTTGGAAGATGATATAGTTACGCTTGGAAGGGTCCAATTCGGACAGTCGAAGCGTATTCGTACCATCCCATAGGCACTTCAATGGCAACCATAGCTTATGATTGGCAGAGTTGGCGAAATGCATCTTGCGCAGCTTCATCAATGGGCTTAATAAAGGTTTGCTACTATCGAGCAACACTTTAGCACCAGAAGTTAAAGCATCTCGCCAAACGATGTCGGGCCAGGAATTAGGACGAGCTTCATTGACAATGATAGTGAAAGAAGAAGACATAGAGATTACTTAAACCATTTTTTCATAAAGTGCAAAATTCCCCAATAAAAACAAAAAGGAAGAATCTCATAC
>CAVKXW010000269.1:0-3673 GCA_963660215.1 Bacteroidaceae bacterium
CGTCAAAGGACAAGACAACCCGAAATGGTTTCGGAATCTTACCCCCTTTGTATTTTACAATTATGAAAGCTACTATTTATCGTGTAGTAAAGCAGGGCGAGGCTTTCGCCGTGCAGAGCCAGAAGGCTGAGAACGGCCAGCTCATGAAGTGCAACATAGTATTGCAGGAGATGGGCGGCAAGTATGAGAACCAATTCGTGGCAGCGATGCTGGGCAACCTAGCCCTCTGCCGCTTCCAGCCAGGCGACGTGGTGGCGGCCACACTCCGCTTCACCACCAGCGAGTACCAGGGGCAGGTGTACCAAGACTGCCTCGTAACGGATCTCTACAAGTTTAATTAAAGGTAAAAAGGTAAAAGAGTAAAAAGGTAAAAAAATCTGAGTCGAAGCAGCTAGCGTAGGAAATGTTCCCAAGGGGTAAATGCGCGCAATCTAAAACTTACACGACACTTCTTCGCTCGCAAAAATCGACAAAGATTATGAAAAAAATTACAAACCAAGAGTTTCAGAAAAAGACGCTGGGCATCCAGCACTCTCAGTTGAGCGGCATGGCTCATTACGATGACAACGACAAGTTTCTCTTCACCCCCGACTTCTCCGTGCCGGGCACCGTGCCACCCTACCGCAGCGTGGGCATCGCCCAGCTGCTGAGCGACGGCACCATGGAGTTCTTCCGCCAGCCTCGCCTCCGCGCACAGTCGGAGCTCATCCGAAAGCTGGCACACGGCAGGGCAAGCAAGACCAAGGACGGAGCCATACAGCTCACCCTCAAGGTGTACCAGGACGAGGGCATCAACATCAGCCAGGCCATCGGCGAGGAGGCTCAGCTAGCCTGCCAAGCCATCAGGGACTGGCAGATGAAGAGATAAGGGAGCGTTATCCTCACATTGCCCACTCGATGGGCAACGGGGGGCTTTCGAGAGGAAGTGGAGGCTGGGGCTGCGCCCTCTGACGAAGACCTCGCCCAAGAGGTTCTCACCGTGGCGCAAAATCTTCCAATATTCCAAATCTTCCAATATTCCAAAAACGTGATTTCTGACAACACCCCTTTCTAAAGACTTTATAACTAACTAATTATTAAGTAGTTATATAAGAAAGAAAGGAAGTTGGAACTAAAAATTTTTTAATTGGAAGATTTGGAATTGGAAGATTTCGCCCTCGGCCACTTTCTCTAAAAGGCTCAACATCAACAGATTAGCCTCATTACAAGGCTCATCCCGACACCAATAAGAGCGACTGAAAATCGTTCGAAAATAAAAATATAAGACAAAATAATGAAATATAACATCAGTAAATCGACCGCTCCAAAGATGCCAACGCTCGGCAAAGGCACGGAATGCGTGAAGCTTCTGCTCACACAAGTGTCTAAAGACATGTACGAACCGCTTGTCCCGATGCTCTTTCCTGTGCTTGGAGCACACGTAAGCGAGGCAGAATTTCAATATCCCGACCTCAGCTGGAAGGAAATGTGCGGCATGATGGGAAACCTCGTCGCCGACTCGGGCTGCAACAAGGGACAGCTCGGAAACCTCGTGGAAGCCATCTGCCACGACTTCCGCCAGCACGACGAGACGGAACTCGAAAAACTCGTGGAATGGCAGAAACAGATGAAGACCAAGTCGGCGAACAAGGAGAAACCCGTGCGCCCAGACGTGAGCTTCTGGTTTCCGCCATCCGACGTAACCAACGCCGCCTTCATACAGAACGCCATGGCTCTGGAAAAGCTCGGCGCACGCACCCAGTACCTCAACATGCCCGAGGTGGAGATGGCAGACCGCATGTGTGGCGGACACAAGCAAATATCGCAGATGCTGCGCAACATCTACGACCGCCAACGCTCAGGTGCCCTCCGTGCCACAGCCGACGGCGTGACGGGCAACCCTGTGCTCCGCGCCAACATCACCATCTCGTCCACACCATACGCCACACGCAAGTTTTACAAGAACGAGCTCTTCAACGGCACCTTCGGGCGCATGGTGTTCTCCTACAAGGCTAGGCAGGGGCGAGACGGAAGGATTCCACGGCAGGGCAAGTACGACGAGCAATTCAAGAAGCAGCTAGACGAATACCTCGTGCGCCTCAGCATCTGCAAGGGCAAGCACATCATCAAGCCCCTCAACAAGCTCACCGACCAGCTGGCGCAAGACATGGCCTCGCTAGCCGACCTCACCGACGACGACACCCTATGGGACATCTCCAAGCGTGCGCTCGTCTCGGCATGGAAGGCAGGATGCCTGCTCTGGGTGCTCAATGGGCAGACATGGACCAGGGCTATGGGAGAGCTGGTGGAATGGCTCGTATACCACGACATCTGGAGCAAGATGCAGATATTCGCCGACCTGTTGAACCAAGACTCTGACAACGTGAACGAGGCCAACCGCCGAGGAGTGAAGAACATGCTCGACGACCTGCCTGCCTCCTTCAACGAGGCGCAGCTGGAGGCACTCCGCCTACAGCTCGGCAAGAGCAAGGAGGGAACGAAGAACCAGCTCTACAAGTGGGTGTACCGCAAGTTCATCACCTATAGCAACCAGACAGGCCTCTACACCAAGACCGAGGAGTACCTGAAGGGAAGCTAATAATGAGAAATGAGAAATTAAGAATGGAAAAATATGAAATCGAAAAGCTCCGCAGCCTCCCCATCGAGGAGGTGGCCGAGCAGCTGGGCTTGCAGGTGAACACCCACCACAAGGCGCTCTGCCCCCTGCACAGCGACCACCACGCCAGCCTCTCCTTCAACAAGAGGAAGAACACCTGCCGATGCTTCGTGTGCATGGACCACTCGCTCGGCACCATCGACCTCGTGATGAAGCTCAAGCACGTAGACTTCCTCGTCGCCACGAGATGGCTCGCCGACCGCTTCGGCATCGAGCTACAGGGCAGGAAGCCTGCGTGGGTAGGCTCCAAGCCGCCAAGGCAAGGCTCGCCAAGAGAGCCAAGCCTGAACGCAAAGGAAATCTGCGAAAATCAGCGCAATCTGCGAGAGCCACAGGCAGCCCCGCCCTTCGATGCCAGCCGCTACGCCCGATTCTTCGAGCACCCCTGGCTGGGCGAGGAGGCACGCAAGTTTCTCTTCGACGAGCGAGGCATAGACCCCCGTGTGGTGAGCTGGTGCCGCCTCTCGTCGTGGCAAGACCGCGAGGGTACCCACTGGCTGCAGATACCTTACTTCGACATGGGCGGCAGGCTCATCGGGATACAGAACCGCAACCTCGATTACGGGAAGTCGCACACGGATCTCACGGATTCTGGGAATCTTGCGATTCACGGAGATTCGGCGAAAGGCAGAGGGAAGGATTCTGAGACGAAGGAGAAGCCTCGCTTCCGATTCCCCCAAGGAGCGAAGTGCGGCATCTACAACCTGCCCGTCATCCAGCGGACGAAGCCGGGCGACGAGCTCTACATCACCGAGGGATGCAGCGACTGCTGGGCGATGCTATCGGCTGGGCACAAGGCGATAGCCATCCCCTCCGCCACCCTGCTCACCCCCGACGACCGCAGGCTGCTCCTGGAGCTGAGCGAGCGCATGAAGATCTCCTGGCACATGTATCCCGACCGCGACGAGCCGGGCGAACGCCTCTTCCTACAGCTCCAAGAGCTGCTGCCCTCGCTCCAGCACCACCAGCTGCCAATGGGATGCAAGGACTTCGCCGAAGCCTATCTTAAAGGTAAAA
>CAVKXW010000270.1:0-3657 GCA_963660215.1 Bacteroidaceae bacterium
TCAATTTGTCCGTGTTTTTTGCCACAAAGGCTTAGTAAAGCGCAAAAACTCCAACCAAGACACTATTCGTTAAAAGCGGCGTTATTAGTCGTGGAAATCCACCTATTTTCACTACATTTCCACGACTAATAAATATTTAATTTACATCTTTACAGTCAAATAATTCACTAACAATCAGCCTGTTATTATAATTTAAAGAGAAAAAGAAATACCACTATGATTACGACATACGGACTGACTCCTGGCGGATATTCAGACGACATTTACTGTCAAGTAACAATGAGCGACTTGTTTAGATAGAATAGAAAAAAGAGAGGCGAGCTTCACAGCCAGCCTCTCCCGAGAGATTTATAGAAAATGCCACTCATGGCATTCCTATATCGTTGATTAAAAATATTTCCTATACCAAAAGAAGACTACTCATCAGTTGGCAAAGCCAACTTGTCGTTGTAATCAGTCTCGTTCTTTGGAACATCCCAAGTCCACATGTTTGTAGAAGGATCGTCTGGTTCTATGGTCTTAGCCATATTTGGATGAGTATTACCACCATTAGCAATGGTCTTACGTACTATTGGAATGTTCCAACGCTTGAAATCACTCCATTCCATGCCTTCACCCCAAAGTTCAAGACATCTGTAGTCACGAATCTCCTGCATCAAATCATCACCGGTCTTTGTGCAAGTATACTCTGGATTACGACCAGAGGTAGCATTCAACTCAACCAAAGCTGCCTGCGCTGCGGCTGTATTGCCTAGCTCAGCATTAGCCTCAGCCTCGACAAGTACCATTTCGCTAGAACGAATCAATGGCAAATAGCCAACACCTGGAGTATCAAACACCCAGAATTTCAATTGTCCGTCAAGATAATAGTAACCTACCTGATATGAATCAGTAAATCCTGGTGCCTTATGAGCCTTTGCTATAGAGTCTGCTTGTTCCCAAACATCATCATTTCCCATGCCAATGATACCATATGTCTGCTGCACATCAGCGGCACTATGAATATTGATGCTACGATATTTATCCTCTGTCATGAACAACTGCTTACGTGCGTCGTTGTTAGGTATACGTGAAATCAACTCATGCCCGATACTTGCTCCATAGCCAACGTTATTTGCATAATAACCGTTGCAGGCGAACATAGTACCGAAAGACCAATACCAGTTGTTTTCATCAGCACTTCCGTAGCTACCGAAAATCCATTCAGATGTTGGATTGCAGAATCCCTTCTGATAATCAGTGTTGCTCATTAAGTTATAGCCTTGTTTTGCAAGTTTAGCTTGCTCCAAGGCTTTCTGCCAATCTTGCTTTGTCAAGGCCGCACGAGCGTACACCGCATGGGCGACATTCTCGTTTGGAATCCAAATGTTGGAACCACGCAAGTCGCTTACACCCTCTGCAGTAAAAAGATTGAGTGCTTCATCACAATCCTTGTAGATCTGAGCATAAGTTTCTGCCAATGTAGAATAGCCAAGGCCATCTGTAGACTCGTCTGTACGCAAGACGATGCCGCGAGAAGAACCATTCTCGCTATCCTGCCAACGATAGCAATAATAGTGAGCTAACTTTTCAAAAGCATAAGCTCTGAAAGTCAATGCAGATGCTTTGATAAACTTCTTCTCCGCATCCTCGCCCTGTGCATCGTCGATATGGCAGATAATCTTATTGGCAGCGGCTACCAGCTGATAATAATAGAACCAAGCGTATGCATCATAAATAGACGAAGTTCTCGCATGGAAAGTCTGGTTGAAAATTGGTGCCCATCCTGCCATTCTGTTGTAATTGAAATTCTGAGAAGGGAAATTCTCATAAATCCACCACACGCCATTCTCACCAGCAAAGCCTTGACCGAAATAATATTGCTGGGTAGTCATCATCTTGGCAATACCATTGAGCTGGCTCATTGCATTCTTAGTTGTAGACATGGCCTCTTCCTCTTCCACAGACTGTGTAGGCTTTGTCTCCAAGTAATCACTACTACAAGCAGACAGTGTCATGGCCGAAACGACCATAGCACTTCCGATGATTTTATTAATATATTTTTTCATCTTGTTGTCTATTTAATTTAAATTAGAATGTCACAGAAACGCCAAAGTTGAAAACTCTTGCACTTACATAAGTGTCATCAGAGCCACCATTGAAACCATACTGTGGGTTCAATCCCTTACGAGATGTCAAAGTAAACAAATTCTCTGCACCAGCCTTCAAGGTCAATCCTTCGATGCCCCATCCACGAACCAATGTCTTAGGCAAATTATAAGAGAGGTTGATGTTCTTAAATACCAAATAATCCGCACTAGTCAACCACCTATCGCTCACTGCATCGTTGTCTGTGGTAAGTGCAGGGTTAAGTGCAGGGATTCCGTTAGGATCAATACGATTAGGCGAATCCTCCGTCATGCCAGCAGGAACACCATCCCAAGCCTTCAACACATCCTTGTGGAAAGCACTGGCTGATGATGCAGATGGCGACATCAATGACTTATAAGAAGAATCGTAAACTTTACCACCTAAGCTATAAGTGAACAACATGCCAAGGCTTAAATCCTTCCAACGAAGATTGGTTCCAAACGAACCGTAAACTGACGGAAGTGCAGTACCAGCCCACTTACGTTCTGCATAGCTTGTGTTTGTGGTATATTTCACACCATTGATTTCCACCAAAGCACCAGTTGCTTCTGCTGTCTTTTCCATTGTAGCATCAAGGTCATAGAGCGAATTACCTGTCATTTGGTCAACACCAACAAAATGATAGGTATAGAACTCGTATGCAGAGTGACCTTCCGAATAGTTCTGAACGCCATGGAGAATGTCCTTGCCACCAGGCAACTTAACCACCTTGTTCTTCAAAGTTGTTGCATCAGCAGAGAGACTCCAAGTCCAATCCTTCTTGCGAATAATATCACCACTCAAAGCAATCTCAAAACCACGGTTTGAGATAGTACCAATATTTTGATACTGAGCAAGATTCATCAAGACATCGTCATAGGCAAAAGAACCTGCAGACAAAGGCATACGAACTTGGAACAACAAGTCTTTCGAACGCTTGTCAAAATAGCCAATGCTAAAGTCCAGGCGATTGAACAGCTTACCTTCTACACCGAAGTCAACAGTCTGTGTTGTTTCCCACTTGATGCTAGAAGCTGCCAACGCATATTTCATCAAGGCAGCATCTCCTGCATTCTTATTGATATAGTAAAGAGCCTTGTAACCATAATAGTCTACACCAGCATCGTTACCAACCTCACCGTAAGAGGCACGAACACGCAATTCATTTACCCAATCCACCTCATTGAGGAAATTCTCTTTCTTCATATTCCAATTGGCACCGAATGAGAAGAAGTTACCCCAACGATTGCTTTTTGCAAACTTAGAAGAACCATCACGACGATAAGAGAAATCAACAAAATACTTCTCGTTATAGTTGTAACGGATACGGCCTAGATAAGACTCTGTCTTATAGTCATAATCATAGCCTTCGGTTGAAGAGTTGTTCAAGAAATTGCCCAATGTATAGTTGCCTTCTACAGCCATATTGGTGTTCATCAAGAAACTATACTTTCTCTTCCAACTATAGTTTTCATGACCTAACAACACATCAACCGTATGTGCGCCATAACTCTGATTCCATGTCAACAATTCCTGGCCAGTATAATT
>CAVKXW010000271.1:0-3635 GCA_963660215.1 Bacteroidaceae bacterium
ATATAAGAAGGGTCGCATCATTTACTTTATATTCATCCTTATCGCCATCATCTGTCACATCATTAGCAGCTCTAGAAACATTTCCTGCTTGAGTAGGCAAGTTCAAAGTGATATTTACATATCCTTTGTTACTTTCATTAAATCCTGCCCCCCCCAGAAATTTCGTCTGTGCTTGAGCAAGATCCGAGCATAAGCCCCGCTAATGCTACGGAGAATAAAATAGTTTTCTTCATAATTTTAAAAGTAATTTTATGATTAAGATTTTTATTAATTATCGCTATTTATGAATAAAGAATTCATTATGGTTTACATGTTGTCCAAGTTATCTTGGGCTGTCTTGACACCAGACTTGGCTGCCTGCTCGAAATAATAACGAGCTTGCTTCTCGTTGCCCTTCAACATTTCGTATACACCTCGGGCATTCTTTGCCTCGGCACTGTCGCCAGCCTTGTCGAGATATGCCTTGGCACCATCGGCATCACCTGCGTTCAAACGAGTGTTGGCAGCATTGAGGTTGGCAGTCTCATTGTCTGGGAACATGCGAACGGCAATCTCCATCACATCGTTAAACTCGACTGAGCCTGGCTCATAAGTCTGAGCCACCATGAACATCTCTTCCTGGCTCAACTGCTGAGGCTTGGTCTTGATGATAGCCTTCGCCTCCTCCACATTGAAAGGCTTCACCTGATAAGTGATGCGATAGTCTGAGTGACGCAGGGCAGGATACCACGTGTCGAGCATGAAGCGATACTGGGAAGGATACTGCTGCTTGATCTTCCACTCACGGGCATCTGGGTCGATACTCTCATCGTTGGCAATAGCCAAGATTTCGGCCTTGTGCTCTAGATTGCTCTCCTGGAGATACTTGCGAAGTCCATCCCAATCCTCTGCCGTGGAAGAGACGGTGAAGAGACTGGTTGGCAAATTCACCATGCGGCGAACATAGTCGGTCAGCGTCTTGGCACGGTTCTTAGCCAGATAGTCGTTGTGAGAATAAGGACTCTCAGGCGAAGCATAGCCATGGATATTGATGCCGCTCACCTCTAGGTTCTTATCCTCCTTGAGGGCATTGATGGTACGCACGATGCTGTCGAGCTGGGCAGGATTGCGCCGATAGTCGGCATGCAGCTCAATGCGGTTGACAGGGAAGTCGATGTAGGCACGCTTGTCGAGATGGCGCACCTTGACAGCCTCCACTTCCGGGCGTACGAACGCAGCCACTGGCTGACGACGGCGACGGAGATTGAAATCGGTACCATCCTCCAGATTGCCACATCCACAGAGGTCTTCGTGGATATTGAGATCATAATTCTTCTCTTGTCTTGACAAAGGGATGGTAGCCTGATATTTCACGGTCTGAGGCTCCTTGTTGTTGCGACGTACAACGAGCGCTTCGGGAGAGAGCTGAAGATTCTTGTTTCTCACGCCACGCTCATACATAATCTGCTGGCGACGCCCATTGACCACAATCTCAGGCATCTTCATCTCGCCCTTCTTGGTCTTGACCATGGGGGTATAAACCAGCTGGGTGTTGGAAGGCAAGCGCAAGGAATCGAGACAGAGGTCCATCGACACGGTGATGAAATCGTCTTGATGAGCCATCTGAACATTGGAAACCTGAATCTGTCGGGCAGCCAACTTCACCCCATCGCAGTTTTGGGCAGCGACAGGCGAAAAAGCCATCATCCCTATATATAATAAGGTGTAGTTCTTAATATCTTTCATCATAGCTGTACATTAATAGGTTTACAACATATAAATGAGCGAAAGGGCTGCCTTGGTAGGACCCACATAGTTGTCGTGAGTACGACCTTCCTTCTCACCACATGTTCCGCACTTAAACTTATCATATTGGATGTAGTCGTAGCCCACACCGATAGAAGTCTCTAAGTTCCAATGCTTAGAGAGAGGCCACTGATAGCCTGCGGTGACTCCGCCGCCAAGATACCAGCCTTCATAGCGATGGTCGCGAAGGTCTTTCTTCAAGCCGAAAGGCAACTTCACACCGCCAGCATTAAACTGTCCGCCCATGGCATGCACCCCCAAGAACCAACCATTGAAGTTCTGGCAGAACCAATAGCGGTACTCTGGCTGAACGAGCCAATGACGGATACTCGACTGATCGCCGCCCGACTGCTTCCAAGGATTGAACCCAAAGAAGACTTGAGCGGTGTGCTTCCTGCCTACAGCCATTTCGGCTCCCAGATTCGGGGTGGTCGTAGCCCAATAGAGGGCATTGGTCTTAAAGCCAAAATTCTGTGCCTGTGAGGCAAGAGCGACAAACATCAGTAACACTGCTGTTAAAGATATTCTTCTCATTATCACATGTTTGTATTAATAGGTTTACAATTAATATATTTGTTTCAACTTTGTTATTATCGTATTTTCACTTTCATATTTCTGCTGACAAAAGTATAAAGAATTCTTTATATCAAAGGCAATATCTTTGTTAAATTTTGTTAAGTTAGACAAATTATATCAATAATTAGACAATTCACCTACCCTCCGCATATTGTAGAAAATACAATTATGCAACATTTTATACCCAAGAATGGCAAGGGTGGAAAAATTGACACAAAAAAGAAGATGCAGCCCTCAACACATCTGTGCCGAAAGCTGCATCTTGCTGATGAGAAAAATAAAGAGACTAGAATCCCCATTGACTCTTGATTGTTTCAGAATCGCATGGAGCACTCTCAACACTCTTCTCTATATCATCTGGCAAATTGCAGAAGAAATCAAGACCTGTGAGTTCCTCAAGCTTTTTGATATTTACAACATGAGAGCTCAAGCTCTCAGTAGAAGGATAATCACTCTTATGCTCAAACCAAAAACCTATGGCTTGGTAGCCCTTGCTATTCTTTAGCAATACTGCACAGAAAAAATACTTAGGCACAATGTAGCCATTCTTCGTATAACCAAGAATCTTATCTGAAGAGTCAATGGTACCACCCTTGCAAACATACAATGTATCATTGGCATGGCTGGCCTGTGTGCTCATATCGTAAGTAAGGAAGCTACGAACCTTCTCTTCCATTTTCTCCCAAATGCCAGCATTGAAAGAATGTACTTGCGGCTGCATATTGGTCATGAAGAAAGTCTGACCATTGGCATCCTGAGAATAAATTCTGTCTTCAGAAGCCACAATATGCCCCCTGTCGTAACCACTAGGATAATACTCGTTGCTCACAGGAGCTTGAAGACTAGGTGATACAGCAGGATCTACCTGGAAAGGATCGCCTGTCCATTTCTTACCCATCCAAGTGGCACCATCCCAATTCTTACGAACCCAATTCTTGAAGTTGTTGGTCTTGTAGACAGCATAGCAACTCCAACGCTGCGACTTCTTGGTCATGTCATACTCGGTACTGTAATTTACGCAAAACTCATCCGTCTTATGCACGATGATGGTATTATTGCTGCCCCCCTTCACCTTTGGAAATTCCAAGCGAGTGATTTCCTGTGGCATGCCCGCAGAAGCCACATTCTGGTTAAGGTTACCTACATTGCTAGAAGAACCTCCCGTTGTATCATTGTCATCACTACCACAAGCAGAAAAGCCAAGCAGGAACGACACACATGCAAAAAGATAAATTTTAGAGATTTTCATTATTACCTAGATTTTATGGAAAAAT